>NZ_LRMN01000004.1:0-186440 GCF_019266105.1 Pseudomonas sp. D1HM
CTGGCGGGCATGCGGGCGGCACTGGATGCGTTGAACGACAGCACTGCCCGTGAGGGCGATGCGGTGGCCTCGGATTTTCAGTTTCACCTGCAGATCGCGCTGTCGACCGGTAACCGCTACTTCACGGACATCATGACCCACCTGGGCACCAGCATCATTCCGCGTACCCGGCTCAATTCGGCGCGCCTGGCCCACGATGACCAACAGCAATACATGACGCGCCTGAACCGCGAGCATGAAGAAATCTACGAAGCCATTGCCCGCCAGGACGCCGACGCTGCGCGCGCGGCCATGCGCCTGCACCTGACCAACAGCCGTGAACGTCTGCGCCATGCCCATGAAGAGGCGCAAGCGCAACGGGGTTGAAGTCTCGCGGTAAGGGAACGGTTCAGGGGCCGAACCGAAAGAAGGCACCTGTTTGGGCATTTGCTGGCTAAACTGCGGCTAGCCCATATTGCGGCGCTTTTTTGACATGGACGGCCTATGAACGAGACAAGTCTTCAACGTAAAACCCTG
Organism: Pseudomonas sp. D1HM; assembly: GCF_019266105.1. NCBI lineage: Bacteria > Pseudomonadati > Pseudomonadota > Gammaproteobacteria > Pseudomonadales > Pseudomonadaceae > Pseudomonas > Pseudomonas sp. D1HM. Next base: position 517 of record NZ_LRMN01000004.1, read on the forward strand.
CTCTTGTTGCTGGCCTTGGTCACCATTGCATTTATCTGGATCATGCTGCCGTTTTACGGTGCGATTTTCTGGGCTGTGGCGTTGGGCATTCTGTTCGCGCCCTTGCAGCGCAAATTCCTGCTCAAGTTCAGAGGCCGCCGAAACCTGGCGACGTTCGCGACGCTGGGCGTATGCACGGTGATTGCAATCTTGCCGGTGATCATCACCACGGGACTGCTCGTGCAAGAGGTGGCCACACTTTATAAAGATGTGGAGAGCGGCAAGATCAACGTCGCCAGTTACGTCATGAAATTCAAGGATATCCTGCCACCCACCGTCCAGGATTGGCTTGACCGTCTGGGGCTGGGCAACATTGCAGGCTTGAGCGAGAAGGTTTCCAAGGGCGCGCTGGAAGGCAGCCAGTTTTTTGCCACGCAGGTGTTCAGCTTCGGCCAGAGCACCTTTGAGCTGGTGGTGAGCTTTTTCATCATGCTCTACCTGTTGTATTTCTTTATTCGCGATGGCCAGCAGTTGGTGCGCACCGTCCGTAATGCAGTCCCGCTGGCTGAGCAACAAAAACGCTTGTTGCAGCTCAAATTGCGGCGTGTGGTGAGGGCCTCGGTCAAGGGTAACCTGGCGGTGGCCATCACCCAGGGGACGCTGGGGGGCCTGATCTTCTGGTACCTCGGCATTCAAAGCACGCTGTTCTGGGCGGTGCTGATGATGTTCCTGTCGTTGTTGCCGGCCGTTGGCGCAGGCATTGTCTGGGGGCCGGTGGCGGTCTACTTCCTGATCTCGGGCATGGTCTGGGAAGGCGTGGTGCTGGTGCTGTACGGCGTGTTCGTGATCGGCATGGTGGATAACGTGCTGCGTCCGATCATGGTCGGCAAAGACACCCAGATGCCGGACTTTCTGATTTTGATCTCAACCCTGGGCGGCATGGCGATCTTTGGCCTCAACGGCTTTGTGATCGGGCCGTTGATTGCTGCGCTGTTCCTGGCCAGTTGGGGCCTGTTCGGCGGCACCCGTCGCCGAGTGCGTCTGCCTGCCGATATCAACACCGGGCATTAACGAAAACTGTACGACACCCCGACGTAGGCGCCCATGCCTTCGCCCGGGGTGGAGCGTGCTGCGTCCAGGCCTTTGTCGTCGTAGCCTGGAGTGACCGTGGCGGCGTAGCGTTCGCCCGTCAGGTTGCGCAGGTCAAGCCAGGTTTGCCAGTCCTGCTTGGGTGAGGCGTAGCCTAGGGTTGCACCCAACAGCCTGTACGACGAAGCGTAATACGAGTTGGCGTAATCCACCGCCATGCGTGAGGCCACTTGGGTGTTAAGGCCCGCATAGAAGCCTTGAGGATGGTCGTAACGAACTTCTGCCTGGTAGTAATGCTGAGGAATGCCCGGCAGGCGGTTGTCACCGAAGCGTTCATCATCGCGGTAGCGGAAGTCGCTGAAGGTGTAGGCCTGGCGCAGCGACACCTTGCCTGCGGCCTGACCTTCCCAGAGCAGGCTGCTCAACCCGGCTTCGACCCCTTGGTGCACCGTAGGGCTGGCGTTGGCTTCGCCGACAATGGCCACTTGATCCGCGGTGGCAGCCTGGGTTTCGACACTGAGCAATTCATGGCGGATTGCCGAGTAGTACCAGGCCAGGTCCCATTGCCCGATCCAGGATTCGCCCCGGGTGCCCAGCTCGAGGGTGGTTGCGGTTTGATTGTGCAACGCCACGGGTGTGCTTTGCTGGCCGGTGGCCGGACCGCTGCCCACCGGGAAGCGCGTCGGCGACCCCCAGATCATCGACCACGGGTGCGGCGGCTCGACCGAGCGGCTGAGGTTGCCGAACACCTGCAGGTTCGGGTTGAATTCATAGCGCAGGCCAACACGGGGCGCGTAATCCCAATCGTGCTGGCTGACCTTGCCACCGCTGTCCGGGTAGCTCACGTCACTTTCGCGGCGGGTGTAGATCAACGCCATGCCGGTGGTCAGCCAGAGGTCGGGGATCAGTTCCAGGTCATTGCTGGCCTGCAACACCGTATCCGAACCCTGATAGCTGAAATCGCGGATTTTGCTGCCCGGTGCATAGCCTGCGGTGTTACCCCGAGGCAGACGTACGTATTCCGATGCGCCGCTGTTGGGCAGGTGCTTGGTCGAGCGCATGCCCAGCGTGGTTTTGCTTTCCAGGCCGAACAGGGTGTCGCGCCGCTTGTAGTTGAGGGTGCCGCTGACATCGGTGTAGGCGACTTTTAACCGGTTTGGGCCTTCGTGCAGGTCCATCGGGTAGTCGTGATACACCAGCCCGACTTCGAGCTGCGAGTCATCGTCCAGGTACATCGTGGTTTTGTTGCCCAGCCAGGTACTGCCGGGTTGAGGGCGGGTGTAGTCGCCCGTCACGTACACCGGGTTGGCTGAACGCGGGTGGTGTTTGATCTGGTCTTTGGTAACCCGGCCCGCCAGTTGGTTGTCGGTTTCGCGGTAGCGCATATAAAAACGGGTTTCCAGCTGGGGGCTGAAGCGATAACCGACGTTGGCTGCGAAGCCTTTGCTGCTGCCGCGTGTGTGATCCTGATAGCCATCGGTGTCCGAATCCGTCAGTGCCACGTAATAGTCGAGATCGCCCAGCACCTGCCCGGAGCTGATCTGGCGCTTCTGGTAACCGTAACTGCCGGCTTCGTATCGCACTTGCAACGCCGGGGCGTCGTACCCGGTGTGGGTTACGTAATTGATCGAACCGCCGAGGGCCAGCGATCCGCGCTCAAAACCATTGGCACCTCGCAGCACCTCGGCGCGGCTCAGCCACAGGGGCTCGAACAGCTCGTAGGGCGTTCCGCCGGGACCGGTCAGCGGCAAACCGTCGAACAGCACATACAGCCCGGAGCCATGTGCGCTGGGTGCCCGGTTAAGGCCCGAGCCGCGCACTGAAACCTTGGCCCCGTCGTTGCCCGCCGACTGCGCGTAAATCCCCGGCTGGTAGGCCAGCACATCGGTGTTGCTGGCAGCCCGCCCGTTTTCGACCCGGTTCAGGTCAATCAGGTTACTGGCCCCCGGCACCTCATCCAGCGCGGCGCGGGCCATGTCCAGCTCACTGCTCTGCTCAGTGCGCACCTGAACCTCCCCCAACTCCAACGGGCCGGCATAGGCCGGGGCAGTGCAGACAAAAGCCAAAGGCAACAGCGAAGAAAGGGCGGGGCGCATTAACGTCAGTTCCGGGTCGAGAGGCAGGCGGCGCGCCAGCCTATACAAGCCCGGAATGCGCTGCAACTGCCGCAGAGCCCGGCCATGGGCACGGTGCGCTGAAACAGTTGCAGCAAGACATGGTAGAAGAGCGGGTTACTTGTAGGTAACGGTGAATTGGGCGTTAGCGCGGGCGGCACCGTTGATGATTTGCGGGCCTACCTGAAAATAACGTGCTGCCAGGGGGATGGTGACGTTCGTGGCCCCACCCGTATCGCCAATTTTCATATCCTGATTAAAGGTGATAGGAATACCGGTGTTTTTGTCCAGCACCTGAATCCCTACGCCGGAGTTGGCTCGGCTCAGCGCCAGCACATCGGGCTGGGTATCGGTGGTGCCATCCAGGCGCAGGTTGATTTGCATGTTTTTCGAATCGCAGCCGGAGAGTTGGAGATCAAAAAGTGTCTCTTTCGGGTAGGGCATGCCCGGGCCAGGAAATTTCCGCTGGTCAACGGTGCCAAGGTCAACTGGCGCGGGCACAGCGACTGAACAGGACTGGCTTTTGATCGACCCGGGCCTTAAATAAATGCTTTTAAATACACCGATATTGCCGCCGCTGGGGTCTGGATTTGCCGCAGTGAGTTGACCGATCGTATTAAGAGGCCCATCGTTGATCACCCCGGCCGTTCTGACAATTTCGAATTTAATTTTACCCCACTCCATGGCTATCAGATCTAATGAGGTGCTTCCGCGGGTTCGACTTCTAGGAAATGCACCTGTCGAGAAGTCAGGCGTCAGCAGTATGCGTAAGCCAACACCTGGGCCACTATTCGGGTTGGTAGGTCTGAGGGAATAAAGTGTTTCGCCGTTGAACGTAAACGGGAAGTGAGAGCTGTTCCACCTAAGTGATGCAGGGACGGTTCCTGCACACGTTGCGACCTTTTGGTTGACCTCCATCACCGTTGATTCAAAGGTATAGAGCACGGTGCCCGGCGGCGTATCTCGCGCCACTACAAGGTCAGGAAGTTGCTCATACATGTCAGCACCATCTCCGTACCATCCACCCACGCAGAAGGCCAATGCATTTCCCGAATAGATGCCAAAGGCGGCGCATAACAGGGGAATCAAAAGTTGTTTATTCATGTTCATGGTTGTTCCAATCAATAAGGTCTTCGGTCCGTGCTTCAGGCGTTTGAGCCAGAAACCAAGCGTCACTGAATCTGCGGCAGGCATTGCCCTTCAACTACTTCCGAGTGCCTCAGATCCCTGGCCGGCGGAGCCAATGCATAGGTGATGCGGCATTGGCTGTCGGCGGCTTCGCCCCACTTGACCAGCAGGATGCCGCTGTCGGCGACGCCACGGACGAAGGCTTTACTGCCCTGACCGACTACCCCGATGGCCTGGCCGGCTTCGTCGAAGACCTGAGCGGCGAACGGCAGCGATTGGCCGTCCGGTTGCCGTGCCTTGAACACCACGGCACGGCCGCTCACGGTTTCGTAGTGCAGCAGGCTGACGGCCCCCAGTGTCGGCGCAACGCTTTGCGTGGTTTCCAGGAGCTCGACATTGTGCGAAGTGCCCTTGGGGTCGATGCCGACGCTGTTGTTCTGAAAGGGCGTCAGGTAAGGCACGACACCGTAGCCATTGCCGTCGAGCGTTACACCGGACGCATTGGTGATGCCCGCGCCTTCGGCATCCGGTGCATGCACCAGGCCCACGGTGTCGCCGAGGTTCTGCGCCAGGGTGACGCCACCGCCGTGCAGGACGATGCCGCCGTCGGCACCGAACGAAAGCTGGCTGCTGTCGCCGTACTGGCTGTAGCCCGTGCGCAAGGTGGCCTTGCTGCCTCGGTAACCGCCATTCAGGTTGTAATTGCTGCTGGCACGGCCATCGGCATTGCTGTGGGACGCCGAGGCGCCGTAAGTGATGTTGTGCTGTTGGCCCAGGCTGCCACTGATCCCGGTATTGAGGTTGCTGCCTTGGGTGTCGCCTGTGCTGCGTGAGTAGCTGGTGGTCATGTGCGGGGCATTCGACGTGCGTCCCAGCGGCATGCTCAGGGTCAGCATGAGGCGGTTGTCGATGCGGTCGCTGTTGTAGCCGGGACCGAAGAAAATATTGTCGCTTTGTTGCTGACGTTCCTGCTCAAGGCTCAAGGGCTCTGACTGGATGCGTGAGCGTTGCAGCGAAAGGTTCCAGTTGAGGTCTTTCCAGCGCGAGCCGTAGCCCACGGTCAGCGACGTCTGGCGCCCGAGGTTGCTGGCGTAGTAATCCACCGAACTGCCGAACAGGGTCAATGTGCCGTCACCGACCTTTTGATGGATGTTCAGGTCGAGGCGACTTTTTTGTCGGGCCAACTGGCCGTTGGTCTGGTCGACGCCCGTGCGATCACGCAGGTTCATGGCGTCGTTCAGCGTCAGGTAGTTTCGGGTGGAAAAGCGATAGGCCCCCAGCGCAAAGTTGGTGCCGGTTTCCGGGATGTTCTTGTTGTAGGCCATGCCGAAGCTCTGGCCTTGCAGGGTGCCCTGGCCCGGCAAACGCGTGCTGGAGTGGGTCGCGTCCAGCGAGATGGCCCCGATGGGCGTGGCAAATGCGGTTCCCAGTTTGGTCTGGGTGTAGCCGCTGCTCAGGGTAGTGCCGCCATACAGGCTGAGCGAATTGCTCAGGCCGTGCTGAAGGGTCGCCTGCAAAACCGTCGGCTGGCTGGCGGCGGTGCTGTATTGCTGCAACTGGCCCACGGCCAGGGCGTACTTGGTGGTGTCGGCGCGTAGCAATTCCGGCACCGCGGCATACGGCACGACATAGGTATTCCGGCGGTCGCCGGCTTCGGTCACGGTCACCGTCAGGTCACCGCCGTACCCGGTGGGGTACAGGTCATCAATCATGAACGGCCCGGGCGCCACCGTGGTTTCATAAATCTTGTAGCCGTTCTGGGTGATGCTCACCGTGGCGTTGCCTTCGGCGATCCCGCGAACCACCGGCGCATACCCTTGCTGCGATTGCGGCAGCATGCGGTCATCCGAAGCCAGGCTGACACCGCGCAAGCGCACGCTGTCGAGAATACTGCCGCTGCTGAAGCTGTCGCCGATGGTCAGCTGCGATTTCCAGGCGGCAATGCTGCGTTGCATGTAGCTGGCGGTGTTCTGGTAGGACGAACGGCCTTGCAACGAACTCCAGCCCTGGGCGCCCTGGTGCCGAAAACGCCAGTCGCCCAGGTTGAAGCCGCCGACCAGGCCCAGATAGCCCTGGCGGCCGCCGTCGCCCCGGGTGGCGGTCGAACTGCTGAAGTTATACGCCAGCAGCCCGGCATCGATGCCGCTGTCCCACTCTTTAGGGTCGACATACCCGCGGGCCGACAGGTTCATGAAAATCTGCGGCACGCTCAACGCCAGCCGTTGTTCACCGGCATCGTATACGGCACTGGCCCCCGGGATCCAGGTGCCCAGATCGCCGCACAACTGGCCGTCAGGGATCGGCGTACCGTCCGCGGTGTCAGCCCCCGGAGTGCCGCGCGCCACCTTGTCCGGATCAACCCCGAGCTCGGCCAGCATGCTGCGGCTGAAGCACACGCTGGCACTGTCCTGGCCATCGACTGCACTGAACCGGACGTCGCGCCGGGCCATGCGGTTTTCATTGACCATGATGTCCAGTCGGTAGGTGCCCGGCAAAATCACGTTGCCCTGGTTGAAGCGCGAATAATCGACATCCGCTCGGCTGCGACCGGCAAACATGCCGACGTCGAACGTCATGGCCGCCACATCGGGTGTGGCCGGTGCGGCGCTGACCCCGGGGCTTGCCAGGGCACCTGAAATCAGGCTGGCGATCATCAGGCTTAGCAGGTTCGGCTGCAGTCGCAGCACGGCAGCGTTGTGGCTGCGGTGCTGTGAGTAACGGATGGCTCTTGAGCGGATCATGGTTAGGCGTTCTTCAAAAAATACAACGGACGAAAGACAGCACCGACGCCTGCGGACAGACGACTTTCCAGTGGCTGGAGACGGAATCAGTGGGTGGCAGGTTGCAGAGGCGCTTGCACCTGTACGGAGGTGCCATAGTCATTGAGGAACGAAAACGCGACATGGGCGCCGGCTGGCAGGTTGCCAACGGTGTCCTTCAGCGGGTAACGCTCGCGGCCGCCGGGAGCGACCATGGTGTAGTGCGCGCTTTTGTTGCGTTTGGCATCCGGCGTGGCGCCCAACGCCAGGGCAACTTCCTGAAACGACACGTGATAAGCCGACGGGTTATGGACTTCCAGTTCGCTGCCCTTGGCGGTCTTGTGCAATGACCAGCGCAACTGTGATCCGGCGTCCTGTGGGGTGCCGGCCAGGCCTTGCGGGCGGAAAAACACCTTGCTGCGGATACGGAAGCTGAAGCGCAACTGGTCTTCGCTGCTGGCCACAACCGGCGGGACTTCCAGCACGTTGAGCCAGAACACGGACTCTTTGTCGGTCGGCAGTGGCTCCTGGGTGTAGGACAGACGCAAGGCCTGGCTTTTGCCACCTTCAATGCGGAATACGGGCGGAGTGATGGTGAAGGGCACATCACTTTGTTCCGGCGTCAGTTTTTCATTGCCAGCGTCGAGCCACACCTGCACCAGGCGCGGAAGTTTCTTGTCTTCATTGCTCAACTGAACGGTGATTTCGCGCTCTTGAGCCGGGTAGACCTGGCGTGAACCGCTGATGACGATCCCGGCCTGAGCCGGTGAGATGGATAACCACGTGGTGAGACACAAAGTGGCCACGGCGAAACAACGTGGCAGAACACGGGATGAATAGTGCATGTCAATTAAATCCAATTAGGCGGTAAGCCTCCACTCAGCCCCGGTGCAACACCGGAGCTGAGTGCCATAACTTCAATCGCCGCAACACGGCAATGCAAGTTCAGTGGGGGGCCAGCGATCAGTTGGTTTCAACAAGCACGCCAACCGAGGCTATGACCGGGCCGGCGACAACGGTGTCGGTCTTGGCTTTGTAGCGAGCGCGCAGCGGGATCTTGGCCGTGTTGTTGGTGATTGGCACGGCCCGAGTTTTGTAGGTGGCGTCAGCCAGGTTGATAGGGTCGGCGAAAGAATCCAGCAATTCCAGGGTGACGCTAGCGCCAGTTGTGGGGTCGGTATTCACCAGGGTGCCATCCGGGTCGATAGTGTTCGGATCTTGCTCAAACGAAAGTTGCACATTGGTACCGGTGCAATCGGCTCCTGACAGTTCAATGTTAAAACCGTATGAAGGCCCGGTTGAACCCGAACCACTCAGGTTATCTTTGGCGATAGCAGGCACGTTGATTGCCTGGGTGCCGCCGGTACCGACTTCACAGGTGGCGTTTTTGATTTCGCCGGTGAAGTTGATGACGCCATCTGCGGCGAAGGCGGAAGAGCTGATCATGCCGGCGGCGGCAGCGGCCAGGGTCATGGCGATAATCGATTTGTTTTTCACGGTCTTTAGTTCCTGATAGTGCGGTTGAGTAAAGTGAGGTGCGCACGATATAGATCACGTGAAGATGTAACGAGACGAAACCGCTTAAGGATTTGTAGGAAATATTCCCGAGCACTTAGTGCTGCTTTTAAATGAGTGTGTGTGGCGCAAGAGGGTGATAAAAGTTTGATGGGGTTTATTGTGGTGGGGGCGTTAAAACACTGTTTTTCAGGTGATGAAGTTGTTGTTGAACACGATGCGGCGGGCACAAAAAAAGGCGGCAATAGAGTCTCCGGGCAACAGGCGACTCTATTGCTAAGTGGGGGGGTAGAGGGGGAAGAGTGGGAGCGCTTAGATCAGTTCGTTACGTTTGGCCAGGTCGGCCAGGTGTACCAGTGAACTGACATTGAGCTTCTCGATCAGGCGCGCCTTGTAGGTGCTGATGGTTTTATTGCTCAGCAGCATTTCCTCGCCAATCTGCTTGTTGCTCATGCCTTTGGCGAGCTGTTGAAAAATGCTCAGTTCACGTTCGGAAAGCCGCTGGATCAACTCCAGCTCCGATGTCCAGCCATCGGATCGCCGCACAGAGTCAGCGGTGAGCAGCGGGAAGAAGGTATGGCCTGACATCACGGCATTGATGGCCCTGACCAGCTCATTGAGCCCGTGGGTTTTCGAGACATAAGCCACGGCCCCGGCCTTCATGCAGCGCATCGAATAAAAGGTGGGCGAGAGGGACGTCAACACGATGACCTTGACCGTTGGTCCCAGGTCGTAAAGGCGATTAAGAACTTCCAGGCCATCCAGCTTGGGCATCGAGATATCGAGCAGAACAAGATCCGGTTTATGTTCGCGAGCCAGTTGTACCGCATCCGAGCCATTATCGGCTTCTGCGACGACGTTGAAGTGCTGATCCTTGAGGATCATGTTAACGGTCGAGCGAATAAACGGATGGTCATCCACAATCAGGGCAGTGCGCATTTGAACCTCTGAATAAAGAGCGGGGAAATAATGACGGCTTATGGGAATCCATAGGCTCACTCCAGCCTCGCAAACGTCCTTATTTATAGTTTCAGAGATCATCTTCAATAACTGGAGTAGCACGACGGTTAAACGCCCTCATGTTATTTGGGTAAAGTGATAACGCCGAGGGCTGTCAATAAAACGCAAGGCGAACGGATATAAAGCACGACGTATCGAAGTGCGATTAAATATAAAGTAGTTTGAGGGGGGTAATGATTGAGTACGTTCGGTTGTCAGCCCGTGCATCAGGCCCGATTTCCGAGCCCCGGGGGCACACATGGTGTGCCCCCTGAAAAAGTGCCCTGTAAAGAAAGATGAAGAGATGACTCAGGGCGGGAAAGCGATTAATTGCTTACCTGTTGCATGCGGCACAGGATAGGGATCACGTGAACAGGTGGCGAGATGAAATCGCTCAAGATTTTGTAGGGTAATTCTTACGATTTAACCTGTGGTGTGGGCCGACGCCTCTGCAATCAGCCCGGCAGGCCCGCAAGGGGTCATGCAAGGGGCTAAAAAAAACCCCGTGAAGGCCAGGCCTTCACGGGGTTTAGGGGTGTGCAGTCAACGCTTAGCCAGCAAGGCCCAGGGTTGCGTGTTGCACCAGTTCCAGCATCGGCTGAGGGTAAACACCCAGGAAGAACGCCAGTACCGCGATGGCCAGCAGCATCACGCCGCCGGTCTTTTGCTCCCAGTTCAGCGGAGCATCGTGGCGATGCAGTTTTGGCTCGACCAGGTACAGGGTCACCATCACGCGCAGGTAGTAGAACACGCCAATGGCGCTGCCCAGGATCAGCGAACCGACCAGCCACCATTGGTGAGCCTCAACGCCGGTGGCAATGATGTAGAACTTGCCGATAAAGCCTGCAGTGAGCGGGATACCGGCCAGCGACAGCATCATCACGGTCAGTACAGCGGTCAGGTACGGACGACGCCAGAACAGGCCGCGGTACTCGTACAGGGCATCTGCGTCGCGGCCTTTGTACGGCGAAGACATCAGGGTGATCACGCCGAACGCACCGAGGCTGGTGAGCACGTAAGTGATCAGGTACACGCCGATCGCTTCCATCGCCATGCCTTTGCTCGCCACAAGGGCGATCAGCAGGTAGCCGAAGTGGGCGATGGACGAGTAACCCAGCAGACGCTTGAGGTTGTTCTGGGTCAGGGCCAGCAGGTTACCGAACAGGATCGAGGCAATCGCGATCACGGTCAGTACATCGCTCATCACGCCAGTAGTCGCCGACGGGGTGATCTGGAACAAACGCACCATCACGGCAAACACGGCCACTTTGGACGCGGTGGCGAGGAATGCAGCGACCGGAGCCGGGGCCCCTTCGTACACGTCCGGGGTCCAGAGGTGGAAAGGTACCAGCGACAGTTTGAACGCCAGACCCACCAGCATCATGCCCAGGCCCAGCTGGGCCAGCGGCGCAGGGACGCCAGTGGCTGCCAGGGCGTGACCGATACCGCTGAAGCTCAGGCTGCCGGCTTCGGCGTACAGCAAGGCCATACCGAACAACAGGAACGCAGAACCGGCGGCCGACAGCACCATGTACTTGATGCCGGCTTCCAGCGAACGCTTGTTGAAGAAGGCATAGGCCACCAGGCCGTAGACCGGCACCGAGAGCAGCTCCAGGCCGATAAACAAGCCGGCCAGGTGTTGCGCGCTGACCAGCACGATACCGCCGGTCGCAGCCAGCAGGATCAGCAGGTAAAGCTCTTCGCGGTTGCCCGGGTAGCCCGTGCCGCCATCGCCCAGATAGGCGTGGGCGAGGGTAACGCAAGCCAGGGTCGAGGCCAGGATCACCCCGATGTACAGGTAGGCGAAGTTGTCCATCATCAACAGCGGTGTGACAGCCAGTGGAGCAACTTTCAACGCCGGGAAAATCGACAACAGTGCCAGGTTAAGACCGGCCACCGAAAGCAGGAAGGTCTGTGAGTGGTTGCGGCGCCACGCGATTGCCAGCATCACCACAACAACGGTGAGGCTGGTAATCAGCAGTGGAGCAAGCGCGATAAAGTGTTGGATCGTAAATTCCATAGCGCTCTTACCGGGCCGAAGCGAGTTGAGTGAAGGCGGTGCCGAGCCATTGCTGCACGCCATGCATGGTCGCAGCGGAGGTATCGAGGAACGGTTGCGGATAGACGCCGATGAGCACCAGCAATACCGCCAGACCGAGCACCATGATCAGTTCACGTGCATCCATGCCGGCCAGGACAGCGTCCGACTTGGAAGGGCCGAAATAGGCGCGGTGAATCATGATCAGCGAATAGACCGAGCCGAATACCAGGCCGGTGGTGGCAATTGCCGTGATCCACGGGAAGCTGGCGAACGAGCCGATCAGGATCAGGAACTCGCCGACGAAGTTACCGGTCCCCGGCAAGCCCAGCGATGCGGCTGCAAAGAACAGGCTGATGGCCGGCAGGTAAGCGATCTTCGACCACAGGCCGCCCATCTCGCGCATGTCGCGGGTATGCAGACGCTCGTACAGCTGACCGCTGAGGATAAACAGCGCAGCAGCCGAAACACCGTGGGCCAGCATCTGGATCACGGCACCTTGCAGCGCCAGCTGGCTACCGGAGTAGATACCGATCAGTACGAAGCCCATGTGCGAAACGCTGGAGAACGCGATCAGGCGCTTGATGTCGGTTTGCGCGAAGGCCAGGAATGCACCGTAGAAAATCCCGATCAGACCCAGGGTCATGGCAATCGGCGCAAACTCGGCCGAAGCATTCGGGAACAGCGGCAAGGCGAAACGCAGCAGACCATACGCAGCGGTCTTCAACAGGATACCGGCCAGGTCGACGGAACCGGCGGTTGGCGCCTGTGCGTGGGCATCCGGCAACCAGGAGTGGAACGGCACCACCGGCAGCTTCACCGCAAACGCAATGAAGAAGCCGAGCATCAGGATGTACTCAGTGGTGAGCGACATCTTGGTTTTCAGCAACTCGGCGTAGCTGAAAGTCAGCACGCCGGTCTGGTTGAAGTTGACCAGCACCAGGCCCAGGATCGCCACCAGCATGATCAGGCCGGAAGCCTGAGTGAAGATGAAGAACTTGGTCGCAGCGTAGATGCGGGTTTTCTTGCCGTCCGAAGAACTGTGACCCCAGAGCGCGATGAGGAAGTACATCGGCACCAGCATCATTTCCCAGAAGAAGAAGAACATGAACAGGTCGATGGCGAGGAACACGCCCACCACACCGCCCAGGATCCACATCAGGTTCAGGTGGAAGAAGCCCACGTGACGCTGGATTTCTTTCCACGAACACAGTACCGAGAGCACACCGAGCAAACCGGTGAGCAGGATCATCAGCAGCGACAGGCCGTCCAGCGCCAGGTGCACGCTGATACCGAAGCGTGCGATCCAGGTGTGCTGGAACTCCAGCGCCCAGGCCGAATCGGCGCCCGGCGCAGGTGCCAGTGTGTAATTCCCCTGGGACCACAGCCAAAGGCCGAGGGCAAGCTCGAGGGACATGGTCAGCAACGCAATCCAGCGTGGCAGGGTAGGGCCGAAGCGCTCACCCAGCCAGCACAGCAGGCCGCCGATAAAGGGGATCAGGATTAGCCAAGGCAGAATCATGACGGGCTCAATTCCTTTCGCAAAGTCGAAGGTTCATATCAGACCGCTACCAGTACGATGGCGCCCATGACCAGTACAGCACCGGCGGCCATGGAAGCAGCGTACCAACGCAGTTGACCGGTTTCGCTGCGGCTCAGGGCGTTATGCCCGGCCTTGGCCATCTGCGGGATCAAACCAATGGTCTGGTCCAGCGGATCTTTGCGCAGCAAGCGGCAGATCAACAGGTACGGTTTGACGAACAGTTTGTCGTACAGCCAGTCGAAGCCCCACGCGGCGAACCACCAGGCCGAGAGGAAGCGACCCACGCCGCTGTTGGCAACAGCCGTCACAAAGCGGCGTTTGCCCAGATACAGCAGGGCTGCCAGCAGGATACCGGCCAGGGCAATGGCGCCCGAGGCGATTTCCAGGCTGTGTTTGGCTTCGCCGCCGGCATGACCCACGCTTTGTGGCAACACGCCCGCCAGCGGTGGGGTGATCATGGCGCCGATAAAGGTCGACAGCACGATCAGCACGCTCAGCGGCAGCCAGTAGGTCACACCGTGACCTGCATGGGCTTCGGTCTTGGCTTCACCGTGGAAGGTGATGAAGATCAGGCGGAAGGTGTACAGCGAGGTCATGAACGCACCCACCAGGCCGGCATACAACAGCTCGTTGTTACCGCTGGCGAACGCTTCCCAGAGGATTTCATCCTTGGAGTAGAAACCGGCGGTCAGCAGCGGCAGGGCAGCCAGTGCCGCGCCACCCACGATGAAGCTGGCGTAGGCCAGTGGCAGTTTTTTCCACAGGCCGCCCATCTTGAAGATGTTCTGCTCGTGGTGGCAGGCAACGATCACCGCACCGGAAGCAAGGAACAACAGGGCCTTGAAGAAGGCGTGGGTCATCAGGTGGAAGATCGCACCGTCCCATGCCCCGACGCCCAGTGCCAGGAACATGTAGCCGATCTGGCTCATGGTCGAGTAAGCGAGGATTCGCTTGATGTCGGTTTGCACCAGCGCAGCAAAACCGGCCAGCACCAGGGTCACACCGCCGACGATGCCGACCAGGTGCAGCACATCCGGCGCCAGGGCGAACAGGCCGTGGGTACGGGCAATCAGGTACACACCGGCAGTTACCATGGTCGCGGCGTGGATCAGTGCCGAAACCGGGGTAGGACCGGCCATGGCATCCGCCAGCCAGGTTTGCAGCGGCAGTTGTGCCGATTTACCGACAGCACCGCCCAGCAGCATCAAGGTGGCCAGCACAATCCAGAAATCACCGGCCTGGAACTTCTGAGGTGCCAGAACCAGCAGCTCCTGAATGTTCAGCGTGCCCAACTGCTGGAACAGGATGAACAGGCCGATGGCCATGAACACGTCGCCGACCCGGGTCACGATGAAGGCTTTGAGTGCCGCGTTACCGTTGTTGCGGTTGCTGTAGTAGAAACCGATCAACAGGTAGGAGCACAGGCCCACGCCTTCCCAGCCGAAGTACACGAACAACAGGTTATCGGCCAGGATCAGGAACAGCATGCTGGCGATAAACAGGTTGGTGTAGGCAAAGAAACGCGAGTAGCCGTCTTCGCCGCGCATGTACCAGGAGGCAAACACGTGGATCAGGAAGCCCACGCCGACCACCACGCCGAGCATGGTCACCGACAGGCCGTCGAGGTAGAGGGCGAAGTTGGGCTGGAAGCCCTCCACCGACATCCACTGCCACAGCACTTGCGTGTAGTGACCGCCTTCAGGCGGTGCGACGTTGAATTGCCAGATCACATACGCGGCAACGATGGCCGACAGGCCAATGGAGCCGACGCCGATCAGGGCCGAGAGGTTTTCGCTGAAGCGTCCACGGGAGAACGACAGCAGCAAAAAGCCGATCAGGGGGAATACGAAAGTCAGAAAGAGAAGGTTCATCCGCGCATCTCACTGGCAGCATCGATATCAAGCGTGTGGAAGCGGCGATACAGCTGCAGCAGGATTGCCAGGCCAATACTGGCCTCGGCAGCTGCCAGGGTGATCACCAGGATGAACATGACTTGTCCATCCGGCTGCGCCCAGCGTGCACCGGCCACGATGAATGCCAGTGCAGAGGCGTTCATCATGATTTCCAGACTCATCAACACGAAGAGAATATTGCGACGGACCATCAGGCCAACCAGACCGAGGCAGAACAGGATGCCCGCTACCGCGAGGCCATGTTCGAGAGGTATTCCTGGCATGTTATTGCTCCTTCGCCTCAGTACGGCCCAAGTGGAACGCCGTCACGGCTGCAGCAAGCAACAGCATCGAGGCGAGTTCGACCACCAGCAGATACGGGCCGAACAGGCTGATGCCCACGGCTTTTGCATCGATGGTGGTTTGACCGATTGCAGCACCGCTCGGTTGAACGAACAGCACGTACAGCAGTTCGGCCAGCAGCAGGGCGGACAGAATAGTCGGTCCGACCCAGATACCGGGCTTGAGCCAATGGCGTTCTTGCGTCACCGAGGCCGGGCCCTGGTTGAGCATCATCACCACAAACACGAACAGCACCATGATGGCGCCGGCGTAGGCGATGACTTCGAGTACACCGGCAAACGGCGCGCCCAGGCTAAAGAACGTCATCGCCACGGCAATCAGCGAAATAATCAGGTAGAGCAGGGCGTGCACAGGGTTGGTGTTGGTGATCACGCGTAGCGTGGACACAACAGCGACACCCGATGCGAAATAGAAAGCGAATTCCATCGTTCTTCCTTAAGGCAGCAAGCTCTTCACGTTGATCGGCTCGGCTTCGTTCTGGGCAGCGCCTTTCGGCTTGCCTTCAACGGCCATACCTGCAACACGATAGAAGTTGTAATCAGGGTTCTTACCGGGGCCGGAGATCAGCAGATCTTCTTTCTCGTACACCAGATCCTGACGTTTGAACTCGGCCATTTCGAAATCCGGGGTCAACTGGATCGCGGTGGTCGGGCAGGCTTCCTCACACAGGCCGCAAAAAATGCAGCGTGAGAAGTTGATGCGGAAAAACTCCGGGTACCAGCGGCCATCTTCGGTTTCGGCTTTTTGCAGCGAGATGCAGCCCACCGGGCACGCCACGGCGCACAGGTTGCAGGCTACACAGCGCTCTTCGCCGTCCGGGTCGCGGGTCAGGACAATACGGCCCCGGTAGCGCGGTGGCAGATACACCGGTTCTTCCGGGTATTGCAGCGTGTCACGCTTGCGGAAGGCATGGCCAAACACCATCACCAGGCTGCGAAGCTGGGTGTAGGTGCCATGCACGATGTCAAACAGATACTTGAACATGGGTTTCTATCCTCACTGAACCGCGCCGGCGGGCGTGTTCAACAACACGACTGCGGCGGTCACCAGCAAATTGATCAGGGTCAGCGGCAGGCAGAACTTCCAGCTGAAGTCCATCACTTGGTCATACCGTGGGCGCGGAATCGAAGCGCGCAGCAGGATGAAAATCATGATGAAAAACGCGGTCTTCAGGGCGAACCAGATAAACGGGATCTGCGGCAGGATGCCGAAAGGCCCGTGCCAGCCACCGAAGAACAAAGTCACCAGCAGTGCCGAGATCAACACGATCCCGATGTACTCACCAACGAAGAACATGCCCCATTTCATGCCGGCATATTCAATGTGGTAACCATCGGCCAGTTCCTGTTCTGCTTCCGGCTGGTCGAAAGGGTGACGGTGAGTCACGGCCACGCCAGCAATGAAGAAGGTCAGGAAACCGAAGATCTGCGGAATAATGAACCACAGGTTTTGTGCCTGGTATTCAACGATGTCGCGCATGTTGAACGAGCCAACCTGCACCACGATGCCCATCAGCGCCAGGCCCATGAACACTTCGTACGACACGGTCTGGGCCGAGGCACGCAAGGCGCCCAGCAGGGCGAACTTGTTATTGCTCGACCAGCCGGCGAACAGCACCGCATAGACCGACAGGCCGGCCATGGCGAAGAAGAACAGGATACCGACGTTCAGATCCGCCACACCCCAGGTCGGGGTGATCGGGATAATG
Organism: Pseudomonas sp. D1HM; assembly: GCF_019266105.1. NCBI lineage: Bacteria > Pseudomonadati > Pseudomonadota > Gammaproteobacteria > Pseudomonadales > Pseudomonadaceae > Pseudomonas > Pseudomonas sp. D1HM. The sequence goes on from NZ_LRMN01000004.1 coordinate 17,644, forward strand.
GCAAAGGCGATCAGCAATGCACTCATGGCCACAACCGGCGCCAGGGTGAAGATCGCCTTGTCGGCAAACGGCGGCGTCCAGTCTTCCTTGAAGAACATCTTGATCATGTCGGCTGCGATCTGGAACGCGCCGAACGGGCCTACGCGGTTCGGACCGTAACGGTCCTGCCACAGGGCCAGCAGGCGACGTTCAACCCAGCTCAGCAGCGCGCCGCACACCACCACGGCGAGCAGGATTACCACGGCTTTGACCACCGAGATAATCACGTCGATCACTTCAGGCGTAAACCAGGTCATTGGGCTGCCTCCTGCAAACCGTCAACGGTAAGGCCAAAGATCGCAGGCGGAATGCCGGCAAGCCCTGCAGGCAATGCCACCAGACCCGCACCCAGCTCTTCATTGATGCGCAGCGGCAGACGCAGGGTCACGCCGGCAACGTTCAGGCTCAGCAGGGCGCCATCGTTGACGCCCAGGCGGTCGGCTTCGGACTTGGCCAGTGCGATATAAGCGGCCGGAATGCGTTCTTGAACCGGTGCGGCTTTCGAAGAGTTCTCTTCACTGCCGAGCAGGTGATAGAACGGCACCACTTGCCAGGTGCCACGCGCCGGGTTGAAAGCACCCGGAATGCTGGCGAACCAGGTCAGCGAATCGCCTGTGCTTTCGATCAGGCGTGTGCCCGGGTCGCCAGCGCGGATGTGACCACCGACTTCGTCCTGGAACTTGTTCCACGCTTGTGGCGAGTTCCAGCCCGGCGACCAGGCGAACGGTACTTGCTGGCGTGGTTCAACGGAGCCCGAGTAACCTTCCATCGAAAACGCGAACGCGGTGTCCGGGTCTTGCGGGGTACGCGGCTCGTGCACGCTGATATCGGCGCGCATCGCGGTACGGCCACTGTAACGCAGCGGTTCGCGAGCCAGTTTCATGCCCTTGATGCGGAACGCAGCAGATGGAGCAGCATCGACGATGCGGGCCAGGTCCGGTGTGCTTGCAGCAGTGGCTTGGGTGACGTGGTCGAGCAGGGTCCAGTCAACCGGCTTGTTCAGCAGGGTGCTGCGCAGGGCGTGCAACCAGCGCCAGCCTTCGTGGACCAGAATGCTGGCGTCCAGGTAAGTCGGGTCGAACACCTGGAAGAAGCGCTGGGCGCGGCCTTCCTGACTGATCAGGGTACCGTCGCCTTCAGCGAAGCTGGCCGCCGGCAGTACCAGATCGGCACGGTCGGTGGTGGCCGTCTTCTGATGGTCGGCCACGATCACCACTTTTGCGGCGTCCAGCGCGGCATTGACCTTGACGGCATCAACGCGGGTGAACAGATCGTTTTCGAGCACCACGATGGCGTCGGCTTTACCGTCGATCACGGCTTGCAGCGCAGCGTCTACCGATTCGCCGCCGAGCATGGCCAGGCCAAGGCTGTTGGCTTCCGGCACGACCAGACTGATGGAACCGGCTTTTTCGCGCAGGTGCAGGGCCTTGGCGATGTTGCCTGCGGCTTCGATCAGGGCCTTGGAGCCCAGGGAAGTACCGGCAATGATCAACGGACGCTTGGCTGCAAGCAGGGCGTCAGCGATACGCTGGGCCAGCGCCAGGGCTTCAGCGTCCAGACCGGCAACGGCAGGGGCGCTGGCGTCGAGGGCGTGGGCCACGGCGAAACCGATGCGCGCCAGGTCGTCGGGAGCGGCGTGGACACATTCTTCAGCCACGTCGTCGAGCTTGGTTTCAGCCAGGCTTGCGATGAACAGCGGGTTCAGCGCGTGCTGACCGATGTTTTTCACCGCAGCGTCGAGCCACGGCTGAACGCGCATGGCGTCGGCCATGTCTTCAGCCTTGCCCTTGACCGATTGACGCAGTGACAGCGCCATACGGGCGGCGGTCTGGGTCAGGTCTTCGCCGAGGACGAAAATGGCATCGTGATCTTCGATCTCGCGCATGTTCGGCACAGGCAGCGGGCTGTCTTTAAGCACTTGCAGCACCAGACGGATGCGCTCCAGCTCACCGGCCTCGATGCCCGAGTAGAAGTGCTCGGCACCCACCAGTTCGCGCAACGCGTAGTTGCTTTCGAGGCTGGCACGTGGCGAACCGATACCGACGATGTTGCGCCCGCGCAGCAGGTCAGCGGCCTTGTCCAGTGCAGCGTCGAGGCTCAGCTGGGTGCCGTCGGCCAGCAGCGGCTGACGTGGACGATCGGTGCGGTTGACGTAGCCATAGCCGAAACGGCCACGGTCACACAGGAAGTACTGGTTGACCGAACCGTTGAAGCGGTTTTCGATGCGGCGCAGCTCGCCATAACGTTCGCCCGGGCTGATGTTGCAGCCGCTGGAGCAACCGTGGCAGATGCTTGGCGCAAACTGCATGTCCCACTTGCGGTTGTAGCGCTCGGAGTGGGTTTTGTCGGTAAACACACCGGTCGGGCAGACTTCGGTGAGGTTGCCCGAGAACTCGCTTTCGAGCACGCCGTCTTCAACGCGACCGAAGTACACGTTGTCGTGGGCACCGAATACACCGAGGTCAGTACCGCCGGCGTAGTCTTTATAGAAACGCACGCAGCGATAGCAGGCAATGCAGCGGTTCATTTCGTGGGAAATGAACGGGCCGAGTTCCTGGTTCTGGTGGGTGCGCTTGGTGAAGCGATAACGGCGCTCGTTGTGGCCGGTCATCACCGTCATGTCTTGCAGGTGGCAATGACCACCTTCCTCGCACACGGGGCAGTCGTGCGGGTGGTTGGTCATCAGCCATTCAACGACGCTGGCGCGGAATACTTTCGCTTCTTCGTCGTCGATGGAAATCCAGCTACCGTCGGTGGCCGGAGTCATGCATGACATGACGATACGACCACGCTTGTCGTTCTCGTCGGTGTACTGCTTGACGGCGCATTGGCGGCAAGCGCCAACACTGCCCAGGGCTGGGTGCCAGCAGAAATACGGGATATCGAGGCCTAGCGACAGACATGCCTGTAACAGGTTGTCTGCCCCATCGACTTCGAGATCTTTGCCGTCTACGTGGATAGTGGCCATGGTTCAAAGGTCTTCGTTGGCCCGGTGTCAGCGGGCGTGGCTAATGGAATCTTGTTATGCGTTCGAAGCAACTCAGCCTTACGGCGTTATCGAACGATCAGAGGGCGGCACGGACCGCCCTCCGTCAAAGTGTTACGCGCCGATTACAATCGGGCGTGCCAGGGGAGGAACGCCAGGTTTCGCTTGCGCAATACCGGCTTCGAACTCTGGACGGAAATACTTGATCGCGCTGCCCAATGGCTCCACGGCACCCGGTGCGTGAGCACAGAACGTCTTGCCAGGGCCGAGGAAACCGACCAGACCCAGCAGGGTCTCGATATCGCCGGGCTGACCTTCGCCATGCTCGATTGCCATCAACAGCTTGACGCTCCAGGGCAGACCATCACGGCATGGGGTGCAGAAGCCGCACGATTCGCGAGCGAAGAACTGCTCCATGTTGCGCAGCAGCGAGACCATGTTGACGCTGTCGTCCACGGCCATCGCCAGGCCGGTACCCATACGGGTGCCGACTTTGGCGATACCGCCGGCGTACATTTGCGCGTCCAGGTGCTCGGGCAGCAGGAAGCCGGTACCGGCACCGCCTGGTTGCCAGCACTTGAGCTTGAAGCCGTCGCGCATGCCGCCAGCGTAGTCCTCGAACAGCTCGCGAGCGGTTACGCCGAACGGCAGTTCCCACAGGCCAGGGTTCTTCACTTTGCCGGAGAAGCCCATCAGCTTGGTGCCGTGGTCTTCGCTGCCTTCGCGAGCGAGGGATTTGTACCAGTCAACGCCGTTACCGATGATGGCCGGCACGTTGCACAGGGTTTCGACGTTGTTCACGCAGGTCGGCTTGCCCCACACGCCCACGGCTGCCGGGAACGGCGGCTTGGAACGCGGGTTGGCGCGACGGCCTTCGAGGGAGTTGATCAGTGCGGTTTCTTCACCGCAGATGTAACGCCCGGCACCGGTGTGAACGAACAGCTCGAAGTCGAAGCCGCTGCCCAGAATGTTCTTGCCCAGCAGACCGGCTGCCTTGGCTTCTTCCACTGCGCGACGCAGGTGCACGGCAGCGGTGGTGTATTCGCCACGCAGGAAGATATAGCCACGGTAGGTTTTCAGCGCACGGGCGCTGATCAGCATGCCTTCGATCAGCAGATGGGGCAGTTGCTCCATCAGCATGCGGTCTTTCCAGGTGTTGGGCTCCATTTCATCGGCGTTACACAGCAGGTAACGGATGTTCATGGATTCGTCTTTAGGCATCAGCCCCCACTTCACGCCCGTGGGAAAGCCTGCACCGCCTCGACCTTTAAGGCCGGCGTCCTTGACGGTCTGGACGATATCGTCCTGCGCCATATCGGCAAATGCCTTGCGCGCCGCCGCGTAACCGTCCTTGGCCTGGTACTCGTCGAGCCATACCGGCTCGCCGTCGTCACGCAGACGCCAGGTCAGGGGATGGGTCTCTGCCGAACGCTTGATCAGGTTGGCAGGACCGAAAGAAGTCAGGCTCATGGGTAGCCCTCCAACAACGTGGCGACGCCAGCAGGCTGCACGTCACCGAATGTGTCGTCGTCGATCATCAACGCCGGCGCCTTGTCGCAATTGCCCAGGCAGCACACCGGCAGCAGCGTGAAGCGGCCGTCTGCAGTGGTCTGACCCAGGCCGATGCCCAGCTTGGTCTGGATTTCGCTGACCACGGATTCGTGGCCACCGATGTAGCAGACCATGCTGTCGCACACGCGAATGATGTGACGGCCAACCGGCTGACGGAAGATCTGGCTGTAGAACGTGGCCACACCTTCAACGTCGCTGGCCGGGATGCCGAGCAGTTCGCCGATGGCGTATACCGCACCGTCCGGCACCCAGCCGCGTTCCTTCTGAACGATCTTCAGGGCTTCGATAGACGCCGCGCGCGGGTCTTCGTAGTGATGCATCTCGTGCTCGATGGCCGAGCGCTCGGTTTCGCTCAGGGCGAAACGGTCTGTCTGGATAAGCGTGCTGTTCATGCTTAGCGGTCCACGTCGGCCATAACGAAATCGATACTACCCAGGTACGCAATCAAGTCCGCGACCATTTCACCTTTGATCACCGAAGGGATCTGCTGCAGGTGCGGGAAGCTTGGAGTACGAATCCGGGTGCGGTAGCTCATGGTGCCGCCATCGCTCGTCAGGTAATAACTGTTGATGCCCTTGGTCGCTTCGATCATCTGGAAGGATTCGTTGGCCGGCATGACCGGGCCCCACGAAACTTGCAGGAAGTGCGTGATCAAGGTCTCGATGTGCTGCAACGTGCGCTCTTTTGGCGGCGGCGTGGTCAGCGGGTGATCCGCCTTGTACGGCCCGGCCGGCATGTTGCGCATGCACTGCTCGATGATTTTCAGGCTCTGGCGCATTTCTTCGACACGCACGATGCAACGATCGTAGGCGTCACCGTTGGCTGCCAGCGGGACTTCGAATTCGAAGTTCTCGTAGCCCGAGTACGGACGCGCCTTGCGCAGGTCGAAATCGCAACCGGTCGAACGCAGGCCGGCACCGGTGACGCCCCATTCCAGGGCCTCTTTGGTGTTGTAGGCGGCAACGCCGATGGTACGGCCACGCAGGATGCTGTTGTCCAGAGCGGCTTTCTGGTATTCGTCCAGACGCTTGGGCATCCAGTCGATGAATTCCTTGACCAGACGCTCCCAGCCGTTCGGCAGGTCGTGGGCAACGCCACCGATGCGGTACCAGGCCGGGTGCAGGCGGAAGCCGGTGATGGCTTCGATCACTTTGTAGGCACGCTGACGGTCGGTGAAGGTGAAGAACACCGGGGTCATGGCGCCCACGTCCTGGATATAGGTACCCAGGAACAGCAGGTGGCTGGTGATACGGAAGAACTCGGCCATCATGATGCGGATGGTGTCGACCCGATCCGGAACCTTGATGCCGGCCAGCTTCTCGACCGACAGCACGTACGGCAGGTTGTTCATCACGCCGCCGAGGTAGTCGATACGGTCGGTGTACGGGATGAAGCTGTGCCAGGACTGGCGCTCGGCCATTTTTTCGGCACCACGGTGGTGGTAGCCGACGTCTGGCACGCAGTCGACGATTTCTTCACCGTCCAGCTGCAGGATGATACGGAAGGCACCGTGAGCCGAAGGGTGGTTCGGGCCCAGGTTGAGGAACATGTAGTCCTCGTTTTCGCCGGAACGCTTCATGCCCCAGTCTTCCGGGCGGAAACGTGCGGCTTCTTCTTCCAGCTGCACCTTGGCCAGGGTCAGGCTGTACGGGTCGAACTCGGTGGCACGGGCCGGGAAGTCCTTGCGCAGCGGGTGACCTTCCCAGGTCGGCGGCATCATGATGCGCGACAGGTGCGGGTGACCTTTGAAGTCGATACCGAACATGTCCCAGACTTCACGCTCGTACCAGTTGGCGTTCGGCCAGATACCGGTCACGGTCGGTACGCTGAGGTCGCTCTCGGACAAGGCGACCTTGATCATTACGTCACTATTACGTTCAAGCGACATCAGGTGGTAGAAGACGGTGAAGTCTGCACCCGATGGCAGGCCCTGACGCTTGGTACGCAGACGTTCGTCCACACCATGCAAGTCATAGAGCATGACGTAAGGTTTTGGCAGGTTGCGCAGGAAAGTCAGTACTTCGACCAGTTTTGCGCGGGCAACCCAAAGCACCGGCATGCCGGTGCGCGTGGCCTGTGCGGTGAACGCATCAGGGCCAAAACGAGTGTTCAGTTCGACAACCACATCGTGGTCGTCAGCCTTATAAGGCGGGATGTACAGAGCGGAGCCTGTAGTCATGGTTTTTTATCGCTTTCGGTCAACGTAAAGAATGAAGCCAGGGTTTCGTTCTATGTAAGAAGCGGTCTGGATCAGACTTCGTCGGGGCTGCGCAGGTTAGTGACCTGAATACGCTGTTCACGGCGCTGTTCCTTTTGCGACGGCATCTCGGCGCGGTAAACGCCTTGTTCGCCGACAACCCAGGAAAGTGGGCGACGCTCCTGGCCAATCGACTCTTGCAAGAGCATCAAGCCTTGCAGGAAAGCCTCAGGGCGGGGTGGGCAGCCTGGCACGTAAACGTCCACGGGCAGGAACTTGTCGACCCCTTGAACCACGGAGTAGATGTCGTACATGCCGCCGGAGTTGGCGCAAGAACCCATGGAGATAACCCATTTAGGTTCGAGCATTTGCTCATAGAGGCGCTGGATGATGGGCGCCATCTTGATGAAGCAGGTACCGGCAATAACCATGAAATCCGCCTGGCGCGGCGATGCCCGGATAACTTCGGCGCCGAAGCGCGCGATGTCGTGGGGCGCCGTGAAGGCGGTGGTCATTTCCACGTAGCAGCACGACAAGCCGAAGTTGTACGGCCACAGGGAGTTTTTACGCCCCCAGTTGACCGTGCCGTTCAGCACGTCTTCAAGCTTGCCCATGAAGATGTTTTTGTGGACTTGATCTTCTAACGGATCGGCAACGGTTTCCCGTGTGCCGATCGGATACTGCTCGTTAGGAGCGTCCGGGTCGATCCTGGTAAGTTCGTATTGCATCGCCAAAGCCTCATTGTTTCAGCTTGGCCTGCCGCTTGCGACGAGCTTCCGGTGCCCAATCAAGAGCACCCACCCGAAATAGGTAGACAAGGCCTGCCAACAGAATTGCTATGAAAACGAGAGCTTCGACGAATCCGGTCCAGCCGCTTTCGCGTACAGACACAGACCAGGCAAAGAGAAAAAGGGCTTCGATATCGAAGATCACGAACAGCATCGCGACCAGATAGAATTTGGCTGAGAGCCGTAAGCGGGCGCCACCTGTAGGTAGCATGCCGGACTCGAACGGTTCGTTTTTGCTGCGACCCCAGGCTTTTGACCCAAGGAGGCTGGAGACGCCAAGCATGAAGGCGCAAAGGCCGACAACGCCGAGAAGGAAAATGGCAAAGCCCCAGTTATGGGCTATGAGTCCTGTCGCTTCGGGCATGCTGGTAATCCTTAACAGAGAGCAACGGTCTCTGAGCTTGAAAAGGTAATAAAGCAGTGACGATATGTCGCAGATCAATTGATGGGCGCGATTTTATGGCTAAACACCCAGCAAGTAAATTTTCTAAGATGAATTAATTCAATCCTTTAGTGGTATAGCCTTCCGTAAAGTCTGTGTAAGCCGTGCGGCACGGGCATTACAGCAAATTTCGATGATTGTGTTTTGTTGTCGGGATAATCAACAACAGCAACTCTAAATGATAATTGATATCGTTTAGGTGCTTGCCGGAAGTACCGATTACCGCTCAACCCACCCAAGTTGGCTTATATATGTATGGTTGGCAAGTTTGGAACTTGCCTTTCTAACCGGGTCTGAATGTTGGGGTATGGATCTGGGTCAAGGTTTTGCTGATCTGGTGTGATCGCTTCGTTCCTGTGGCAGCGGCGACGGGAAGCGGTCAGTCATCTTCTGGATAAAAAACGCCCCGAACCAGTCGGGGCGTAATGTTCAAGGCGTTGCGCTTGTTCTGTACATGTCAGGCAACGGCCATGGTTCTACTGTCAGTGGAACTGTTCTTCTTCGGTGGAGCCGGTCAGGGCGGTAACCGATGACGAGCCACCCTGGATCACGGTGGTCATGTCGTCGAAGTAGCCTGTGCCCACTTCCTGCTGGTGCGCCACAAAGGTGTAGCCTTTAGCAGCGTCAGCAAATTCCTGTTCTTGCAGTTTCACGTAGGCGGTCATGTCGTTGCGGGCGTAATCGTGCGCCAGGTTGAACATGCTGTGCCACATGTTGTGAATGCCGGCCAGGGTGATGAACTGGTGCTTGTAGCCCATGGCTGACAGTTCGCGCTGGAACTTGGCGATGGTCGCGTCGTCCAGGTTTTTCTTCCAGTTGAAGGAAGGCGAGCAGTTGTAGGACAGCAGTTGGTCCGGGTATTCCTTTTTGATCGCCTCAGCAAAGCGGCGCGCTTCTGCCAGATCCGGCTTGGCGGTTTCGCACCAGATCAGGTCGGCATACGGTGCGTAGGCCAGGCCACGGGCAATGGCTTGATCAAGACCGGCGCGGACTTTGTAGAAACCTTCCTTGGTGCGTTCACCTGTGACGAAGGGTTGGTCGTAAGGGTCGCAGTCCGAGGTCAGCAGGTCGGCGGCGTTGGCGTCGGTACGGGCCAGAATGATGGTCGGTGTACCGGCAACGTCAGCAGCCAGTCGGGCAGCTGTCAGCTTTTGTACGGCTTCCTGGGTAGGCACCAGCACCTTGCCGCCCATGTGGCCGCATTTTTTAACCGAGGCCAGCTGATCTTCGAAGTGAACGCCGGCGGCGCCTGCTTCGATCATGCTCTTCATCAGCTCGTAGGCGTTGAGTACGCCACCGAAACCGGCTTCGGCGTCGGCCACGATCGGTGCGAAGTAATCGATGTAACCCTGGTCGCCCGGGTTTTTGCCTGCTTTCCACTGGATCTGGTCGGCGCGGCGGAACGAGTTATTGATGCGCTTGACCACGGTAGGTACGGAGTCCACCGGGTACAGCGACTGGTCGGGGTACATGGATTCGGCAGAGTTGTTGTCTGCCGCCACTTGCCAGCCCGACAGGTAAATAGCCTGGATGCCGGCTTTAACCTGTTGTACTGCCTGGCCCCCGGTCAGGGCGCCCATGCAGTTGACGAAATCTTTCTCAGGACGGAAGGACGGGTGTGCGCCCTGTGTCACCAGTTTCCACAGCTTATCGGCGCCCATTTTCGCAAAGGTGTGCTCGGGTTGAACCGAGCCGCGCAGGCGGACCACGTCAGCAGCGGAATAATCGCGAGTCACGCCTTTCCAGCGCGGGTTTTCGGCCCAGTCTTTTTCAAGGGCTGCAATTTGCTGTTCGCGTGTCAGTGCCATGGAGATAAACCTCGTCGCATAGGTCTGGGTTGAAAATTCTGCTCCACCAGGCACACAAAATGTTGTTTGAGTGAGTGCGTGAATGGCAGCTCGCTAACGATCCGGGGCGCTTGGCAGGGCCTCTGATCAGCGGGAGCGGGGCCATCATGCCTCTGCTTTTTTGTGTCGTCAAACGTTTTGTAGTGCTTTTTTTATGGCACTACATATTTGGTCTGATTCGACTTGTCAGTCAGTTTTGGCCCTGTTAGTCGAGTGCATCGACCTTGACCCGCAAACTCAGACCTTTACGGCTTTGAGTAGAGTACGTAAGGGTTGAGCCTTGTTGTCCGGTCTGATTTTGAGCGTTGAAGCTGGCCAGGGTGATCCACTGTCCGAGTGGGCCGCTGACCTGTGTGTTGGCTCTTCGTATTTCTACTACATCACGACGTTCATCGCTCATTCGGTCCTGTTCGGTGCTGATGGCGAGATTTACGATGTCATTCTTCACATTGGCCGTGACATAGAAGCCTTGTGTGACGTCGCGATACTCCGTCTGCGCCATCGGGCGGCCATACGCATCGGTTCCCATACTGGTAAGGGGGACGCTTTGCCCGGTTTGAATGAAGGCGGGTACGCCTTCGGTGACCTGGATTTGTTGAGTGCCTCCTTCACGGCTGTCGGTGCTGATCGTGCGGGTCTGGCTGTTGTCGGCGGGCAAGTTGCCGTCACGGGTTTCAACGGTGATCAGTAGGCGTCGGGCAGGTGAAGGCTGGGTGTCGGCGACAGCGCTGATGCTTGAAAGCAGCAGCAGACTGACGATGAAGGGGCGTAGGGACATGTCCGTTATCTCCGCAATGCTCGAAAGGGCTTGAGGAGAGTGTGCCAGATAGCAAAACGCCCTGCGATCCGGGGAGGATGGCAGGGCGTTTAATACAGAGCCTGTAGCCGCTGCCGCAGGCTGCGATGGGTTGCGAAGTGACCCTGAAGGTCCTTCGGTTCTTTTCGCAGCCTTCGGCAGCGGCTACACCTGTACGATCTGTAGCGCCAGTCGCAAAGCTTGCTCAGCCCTCGCGCACCATATCAACGTGGGGAATACCTGCTTCCAGGAATTCCGCGCTGACGATTTTGAAGCCCAGGCGCTCGTAGAACGGGGTGGCATGCACTTGTGCGCTGAGCATCTGTTGCTTGAGCCCGCGTTTTTCAGCTTCGCTGATGGTCGCTTGCATCAGGGCGTCACCGACTTTAAGTCCGCGCCAGTCCTTGAGGACCGACACGCGGCCGATATGACCGTCCGGCAGCAGCCGGGCGGTACCGATCGGAAAGTCGCCTTCGTAGGCCAGAAAATGCACAGCGTCGGCATCGTCTGCATCCCACTCCAGTTCTGGAGGAACTGATTGTTCTGCAATAAACACCGCCTCACGGATGCGTCGAAGTTCGGCGTTGTCCTTTTGCCAGTCGGCGACACGTACGTGAATGCTATTCATCAGCGAACCCCAGGCTTCCTTGTTTGACCAGCTCACAGAGCAGGTTGCGTCCATCTTCATCGGCCAACCATTGACCGAGGTTGTCGCTGTGCAGCGCGTCGGCGGCACAGATCATTTTCAGCAAATCGCGCAGCTTGCCCGGCAGCAGGCGGCTTTGGCCGCTGGCGAACAGTAGCAGGTCTTCGTCCACTTCAGACCAGGCCAGGCGGGCGCTCGGGTTGCGGATCAGGACGGCGCCCTGTTCCAGGCTGCCCAGCAGGTCTTCTTCTTCGAGCTCGGGGCCCACCACGAGTTCCGGATAGCGCGGCTCGGTCATGAACTGGCCGAACCAGGTCAGCAGCATGCGCTCATCGCTCATGTGCTCGGTCAGCAGGCCTTTCAGGCGATCGAGGGCGTCGTGCTGGATCTGGTGCGGATCGCTGGCCGGCTGCGCGTCGGCATCGGTGTAGCGCTCTTCATCCGGCAGGTACTGGCTGAGGAAGTCGGTGAAATGAGTCAGCACTTCGGCGGCGCTTGGCGCACGGAAGCCAACCGAGTAGGTCAGGCAGTCATCCACGGCAACGCCGCAATGGGCCAGACGCGGTGGCAGGTACAGCATGTCGCCGGGTTCCAGGGTCCACTCGTCAGTCGCCTGGAAGTCGGCAAGGATGCGCAGGTCGGCATGCTCCAGCAATGGGCTGTCCGAATCGCACATTTGGCCGATCTGCCAGTGGCGCTTGCCGTGGCCTTGCAGCAGGAACACGTCGTAGTTGTCGAAGTGCGGGCCGACGCTGCCACCCGGGGCGGCGTAGCTGATCATCACGTCGTCGATGCGCCAGCTTGGCAGAAAGCGGAAGTTTTCCAGCAATTCGCCGACTTCCGGCACGAACTGGTCAACCGCTTGCACCAGCAAGGTCCACTCGCGCTCTGGCAATTTGCCGAATTCGTCTTCGCCGAACGGGCCGCGGCGCAATTCCCATGGGCGCTCGCCGTGTTCGATCACAAGGCGCGATTCGACTTCTTCTTCAAGTGCCAGACCGGCCAGTTCGTCGGCGTCGATCGGGCTTTCGAAGTCAGGAATGGCCTGGCGGATCAGCAGCGGTTTCTTCTGCCAGTAATCGCGCAGGAATTCGCGTGCAGTGATGCCGCCCAGAAGTTGAAGAGGAGTATCAGGATTCATGTGTAACCTATTGAAAAATTGCGCTTTGTATTCGGGAATAAAAACGCCCGGCACGGCCGGGCGTTAGTAGGTCGTTGCAGCAATCAGATGCGCTTGGCCTGCTCGACAGCGTTGCCAATGTAGTTGGCAGGTGTCAGCAGCTTCAGCTCGGCCTTGGCCGCTTCCGGCATTTCAAGGCCGTCGATGAACGTTTGCAGGGCTTCTGGGCTGATGCCTTTGCCGCGGGTCAGCTCTTTGAGCTTCTCGTACGGGTTTTCGATGTTGTAGCGGCGCATCACGGTCTGGATGGGCTCGGCGAGCACTTCCCAGCAGGCATCCAGATCGGCGGCGATCTTTTGAGCGTTCAGCTCGAGCTTGCTGATGCCTTTGAGGCTGGCTTCGTACGCGATCACGCTGTGAGCAAAGCCGACACCGAGGTTGCGCAGTACGGTGGAGTCCGTCAGGTCGCGCTGCCAGCGGGAAATTGGCAGCTTGCTGGCCAGGTGCTGGAACAGGGCGTTGGCGATACCCAGGTTGCCTTCGGAGTTTTCGAAGTCGATCGGGTTGACCTTGTGCGGCATCGTCGAGGAACCGATTTCGCCCGCGATGGTGCGCTGCTTGAAGTAGCCCAGGGAAATGTAGCCCCAGATATCGCGATCGAAGTCGATCAGGATGGTGTTGAAGCGCGCGATGGCATCGAACAGCTCGGCGATGTAATCGTGTGGTTCGATCTGAGTGGTGTACGGGTTGAAGCCCAGGCCCAGTTCGTCTTCGATGAAGGCGCGGGCGTTGGCTTCCCAGTCGATCTGCGGGTAGGCCGACAGGTGGGCGTTGTAGTTGCCTACGGCGCCATTGATCTTGCCCAGCAGCGGTACTGCAGCGACCTGAGCGATCTGACGCTCCAGGCGGTACACCACGTTGGCCAGTTCTTTGCCCAGGGTGGTCGGCGAAGCCGGTTGGCCGTGGGTGCGCGACAGCATCGGCACGTCGGCGAAACGGATGGCCAGCTCACGGATGGCTTCAGCGGTCTGGCGCATCAGCGGCAGCATCACGTCATCACGGCCTTCGCGCAGCATCAGGGCGTGGGACAGGTTGTTGATGTCCTCGCTGGTGCAGGCAAAGTGGATGAATTCGCTGACATTGGCCAGTTCAGGCAGCTTCGCGGCCTGTTCCTTGAGCAGGTACTCAATGGCTTTTACGTCGTGGTTGGTGGTGCGCTCGATCTCTTTCACGCGCTCGGCGTGCTCCAGAGAGAAGTTTTCGGCCAGTTCGTTCAGAACGGCGTTGGCTTCGGCGGAAAAGGCCGGGACTTCAGGGATGGCGGCGTGAGCGGCCAGGCGCTGGAGCCAGCGGACTTCAACCAGAACGCGGGCACGGATCAGGCCGTACTCGCTGAAAATTGGGCGCAGGGCCTGGGTTTTGCCGGCGTAGCGGCCGTCAACAGGGGAAACCGCAGTGAGCGAAGAAAGCTGCATGGGGTGTTCTCGGACAGTCGGGCAACGAAATGGGGCGCGTATCATACATGAAAAAAACGGCCGGCCCGTTGCCAACTGACCGGCGTCATACGCGTATCGACGTTACAAAGTGTGCCTGCTGGCGTGTTTCAGTTGCGCAGCATGGGATAAAGCTCTTTGAGCAGCTTGCGGCGGCTGATGACCAGCTGCCAGCGGTGACCACCCAGTTGACGCCAAAGCCGCGCCGAGCGGATACCGGCCAGCAGCAGGGCGCGAATTTTTGCAGCATTGTTCGGTTGTTGCAGGTTGCGCATGTCGCCATGCACCTGGATGCGTTGGCGCAAAGTGCTCAGGGTGTCCTGATACAGCGCGCCACACGCGGCCACTACGTTTTCGTGCGCCGGGCCGAAGTGCTCGACCTGCGACTGGATTTGCGGCAAGCGTTTGCCGATCAGCTCCAGCATGTCGTTGCGTTTGGCCAGTTGGCGCTCCAGGCCCAGCATCGACAGGGCGTAGCGCAAGGGTTCGCGCTGCAGGGTGTTGGGATCGCGCTCGAGGGCGCCGATCAGGGCGCGATAACCTTCGCGCAGGTTGATGTCGTCACCACCGTAGACTTCCAGCGTGTCCTTGGGGTCGCGAATCAGCAAGCTGCCGAGCATGCAGCTCAGGTCGGCTTCACCGATCTGGCCGGTCTTGGCGATCTTGTCCACCAGCACCGCGGCGAGAAACACGCCGCCCAGGGCGATCAGTTGCTCCTGAGTGGGATTCATGCGCGGCTGTCCCGGGTGCAGGGTTCTGCGACTTCGATCACGCCACCGCCCAAACAGATGTCGCCATCGTAAAACACCACGGACTGGCCGGGTGTCACGGCACGTTGCGGGTCATCGAACGTGGCGCGATAACCGCTGGCGGTCTTTTCCAGGGTGCAGGGCTGGTCGCTCTGGCGATACCGGACCTTGGCGGTCAGGCGCAGCGGGCTGCTCAGGTCGACCGGGTTGACCCAGTAGATTTCCGAGGCGAGCAGGGCGCGGGAGAACAACCAGGGGTGGTCATTGCCCTGGCCAACGATCAGCTCGTTGTGCTCAAGGTCCTTGACCAGCACGTACCACGGTTCGTCACCGGCGTCTTTCAGGCCGCCAATGCCCAGGCCCTGGCGCTGACCGATGGTGTGGTACATCAGGCCGTGGTGGCGGCCGATGACTTCACCTTCGGTGGTTTTGATCTCGCCCGGTTGCGCGGGCAGGTATTGCTTGAGGAAATCGCTGAAGCGGCGTTCGCCAATAAAGCAGATACCGGTGGAGTCTTTTTTCTTGGCGGTGGCCAGGTCATGCTTTTCAGCAATCTTGCGCACTTCCGGCTTTTCCAGTTCGCCCACCGGGAACAGGGTCTTGGCAATCTGTTCGCCGCCGACGGCGTGCAGGAAGTAGCTCTGGTCCTTGTTCGGGTCCAGCCCTTTGAGCAGCTCTGTACGGCCGTCGATGTCGCGGCGGCGCACATAGTGCCCGGTGGCGATCAGGTCGGCGCCAAGCATCAGGGCATAGTCAAGGAACGCCTTGAACTTGATTTCACGGTTGCACAGGATGTCCGGGTTCGGGGTGCGCCCGGCTTTGTATTCGGCCAGGAAGTGTTCGAACACGTTGTCCCAGTACTCGGCGGCAAAGTTGGCGGTGTGCAGCTTGATGCCAATTTTGTCGCACACGGCCTGGGCGTCCGCCAGGTCATCCATGGCGGTGCAGTAATCCGTTCCGTCGTCTTCCTCCCAGTTCTTCATGAACAGGCCTTCCACCTGGTAGCCCTGCTCCATGAGCAGAACGGCGGAAACGGAAGAATCTACACCGCCGGACATGCCGACGATGACACGCTGTTTTTCGGGGGCGACTAAGGCTGGATCACGCATAAGGTTTCAATGAGTGTCTTGAAAAAGGACGCGATTCTAACAGGCCCGAGCGCTCAAGGCTAAACCGAAGGGCGGATTAACGTGAGGTCGAACAGTTTGCCGTCCAGATAATCGTCGATGCACTTCAGACTCAGCTCGCTGCGCCAGCGGTGACGCTGCTCCAGCAGCTCGTCACGGGTCAGCCAGAGCGGGCCGATGATGCCGGTGTCCAGGGTGTGTTCGGGGTGGTGCTGAAGGGCTTTGCCGGCGAAGCAGACACGCTGATAGGTCACGCCATTGCTGGGGGCGGTGTAGAGGTAAATGCCGATGACGCCGGTCAGCTCGACGTCATAGCCGGTTTCTTCGAGGGTTTCGCGGATTGCGGCCTCGATCAGGCTTTCGTTCGGGTCAAGGTGGCCCGCCGGTTGGTTGAGCACGGCGCGTTCGCCCTTGAGCTCTTCGACCATCAGGAAGCGGCCATTGTCTTCGACAACGGTGGCGACGGTGATATGGGGTTTCCATTCCATGGGCAGGTCTCGTTGTATCGGATGATGAGTCGTAGCCGCTGCCAAAGGCTGCGTCGGTTGCGAAGCAATCGTAAACCCTGAGCGTCGGGTTGCACTGACGGGTCGCGGGATTGATTCTACGACGACTGTGTCGCCATACGCAGGCTTTGGCAGCGGCTAAAGCATTTCTGCCACTCAGAAAACACAAACCCCGGCGTCGTGGGCCGGGGTTTGTGGTGTTGCCTGTTGCTCTTACACCAGCGACGCGATGATCGCGTTGAAGGTTGCGCTTGGGCGCATGGCCTTGCTCACCAGTGCGGCATCAGCGTGGTAGTAACCACCGATGTCGACTGGCTTGCCCTGTACCGCGTTGAGTTCGGCAACGATGGTTGCTTCGTTCTCGGTCAAGGCTTTTGCCACAGGGGCGAATTGTGCTTGCAGCTCTTTGTCTTCGGTCTGGGCTGCCAGGGCTTGTGCCCAGTACAGCGTCAGGTAGAAGTGGCTGCCGCGGTTGTCGATGTTGCCGACTTTACGCGATGGCGATTTGTTGTTGTCGAGGAACTGGCCGGTAGCCTGGTCCAGGGTCTTGGCCAACACCAACGCTTTCGGGTTGTTGTAGGTCGTGCCCAGGTGTTCCAGGGAAGCGGCCAGTGCCAGGAACTCACCCAGCGAGTCCCAACGCAGGAAGTTTTCTTCCAGCAGTTGTTGCACGTGCTTGGGTGCCGAGCCGCCGGCGCCGGTTTCAAACAGACCGCCGCCATTCATCAGCGGTACGATCGAGAGCATTTTGGCGCTGGTGCCCAGTTCCATGATCGGGAACAGGTCAGTCAGGTAGTCGCGCAGTACGTTGCCGGTGACCGAGATGGTATCCAGACCGGCGCGGGTACGCTCCAGAGTGAGCTTCATGGCGTCTACCGGGGCCATGATGCGAATGTCCAGGCCGCTGGTGTCGTGATCTTTCAGGTAGGTTTCGACCTTTTTGATCATTTCTGCGTCATGGCTACGCTTTGGGTCCAGCCAGAATACGGCCGGTGTGTTGCTGGCGCGAGCGCGGTTGACGGCCAGCTTGACCCAGTCGCGGATCGGCGCGTCTTTGGCCTGGCACATGCGCCAGATATCGCCTTCCTCGACTTTCTGTTCCATCAGCACGTTGCCGTTGCTGTCAGTAACCCGCACAACGCCCGGGGTCTTGATCTGGAAGGTTTTGTCGTGGGAACCGTATTCTTCGGCTTTTTGCGCCATCAGGCCAACGTTTGGCACGCTGCCCATGGTGGTCGGATTGAAGGCGCCGTGCTTCTGGCAGTCTTCGATGGTCGCCTGATAAATAGTGGCGTAGCAGCGATCCGGGATCACGGCCTTGGTGTCTTGCAGCTGACCTTCGGTGTTCCACATTTTGCCGGAATCACGAATCATGGCCGGCATCGAGGCGTCGACGATAACGTCGCTAGGCACGTGCAGGTTGGTGATGCCCTTGTCGGAGTTGACCATGGCCAACGCAGGACGGGTGGCATACACAGCCTGGATATCTGCTTCGATTTCAGCTTGTTTCTCGGCTGGCAACGCCTTGATGCGAGCGTACAGGTCGCCGATACCGTTGTTCAGGTTGAAGCCGATTTCTTTCAGGACGTCAGCGTGTTTTTCCAGCGCATCCTTGTAGAACTCAGCGACGATCTGACCAAACATGATCGGGTCCGAGACCTTCATCATGGTGGCTTTCAAGTGCACGGAGAACAGCACGCCCTGTTTCTTGGCGTCTTCGATTTCGGCCGCTACGAACTGGCGCAGGGCTTTTTTGCTCATGGTGGAGCAATCGATGATCTCGCCGGCTTGTACGGCGGTTTTTTCCTTCAGGACGGTGGTGGTGCCGTCTTGAGCGATCAGTTCGATTTTAACGCTGCCCGGGGCTTCGATCAGGGCGGCTTTTTCGCTGCCGTAGAAATCGCCTTCGCTCATGTGAGCAACGTGGGACTTGGAGTCTGCGGTCCAGGCGCCCATTTTGTGCGGGTGCTTGCGAGCGTAGTTTTTAACCGACAGCGGAGCGCGGCGGTCAGAGTTGCCTTCACGCAGAACCGGGTTTACGGCGCTGCCCATGACCTTGCTGTAGCGCGCCTTGGTTTCTTTTTCGGCGTCAGTGGTCACGGTTTCCGGGTAGTCCGGAATGTCAAAGCCCTGGGCTTGCAGTTCTTTGATCGCGGCCTGCAATTGCGGGACCGAGGCGCTGATGTTAGGCAGCTTGATGATGTTGGCTTCAGGGGTAACGGCCAGGGCGCCAAGTTCGGCGAGGTGGTCTGCTACGGCCTTGGCACCCAATTGCTCGGGGAAGCTGGCGAGAATACGGCCTGCCAGAGAGATGTCGCGCGTCTCAACGGCGATATCAGCGCTTGCAGTAAAGGCTTCGATGATAGGCAGCAGTGAATAGGTGGCGAGCGCCGGAGCTTCGTCGGTGAAGGTGTAGATGATCTTCGAACGGTTGGGCATTTCGGATTAACTCTCTTCTTTGCTGAGCGTGCTCAGATTCTCGAGATGCGCAGGGTAGGCGCTTTCGTTCACAGTGAACAATGAGCCGAAAGTCGAGGTTCTTCGCGGTGATGTGAATGCATCAGTAGAGCGTCAAGCGGTCGAGCCGGGGTAACAGCTCAGCCTTTCTAGGCCTGAAAGACTCATTCCTGTAGGTATTTCGCTGTGACTCCGTGGTCACCGGCGCAGTATACATAGGTCACTAATGTTCCTGCGAGGGGTGCTGCCTATCACGAATCATCCATTGGTCTAAGGCCCTGCGTCAAAATGCCCTGTTTTTTGGCGTTTTACCCCCGGTTTACGGGGCTGTCAGGGTGGTTGGCTGACGCTGTGGCGGTGTGTGCGGAACATTAGGTTTGCCTGCCGATTTAACTGGGGTACGCTCGGGATCGGCATGATGTTCCACCCACAAATGGAGTTCAGCATGGGATACAACAAGATCAAGGTTCCAGCCGCAGGTGAGAAAATCACCGTCAACGCCGACCATTCGCTCAATGTTCCCGACAACCCCATCATTCCTTTCATTGAAGGGGATGGCATCGGTGTCGATATCAGCCCGGTGATGATCAAGGTTGTGGATGCGGCGGTGAACAAGGCCTACGCCGGCAAGCGCAAAATCTCCTGGATGGAGGTGTATGCGGGGGAGAAAGCTACCCAGGTCTATGACCAGGATACCTGGCTGCCCCAGGAAACCCTGGATGCGGTAAAGGATTACGTGGTGTCGATCAAGGGGCCGCTGACAACCCCGGTGGGGGGCGGTATTCGCTCCCTGAACGTTGCCCTGCGCCAACAGCTTGATCTGTATGTATGCCTGCGGCCTGTGCGCTGGTTTGAGGGTGTGCCCAGCCCGGTGAAAAAACCCGGCGACGTCGATATGACGATCTTTCGCGAAAACTCCGAAGACATCTATGCCGGGATTGAATGGAAGGCCGGCTCGCCTGAAGCAATCAAGGTGATCAAGTTCCTGAAAGAAGAAATGGGCGTGACCAAGATCCGTTTCGACCAGGATTGCGGGATCGGGGTCAAGCCGGTGTCAAAGGAAGGCACCCGGCGCCTGGCGCGTAAGGCCCTGCAATACGTGGTGGATAACGACCGCGAGTCGCTGACGATCGTCCACAAGGGCAACATCATGAAGTTCACCGAAGGGGCCTTCAAAGAGTGGGCCTATGAAGTGGCGGCCGAGGAGTTCGGTGCGACCTTGCTGGACGGTGGCCCGTGGATGCAGTTCAAGAACCCGAAAACCGGGCGCAACGTGATCGTCAAAGACGCCATCGCCGATGCCATGCTGCAGCAAATCCTGTTGCGTCCGGCAGAGTATGACGTGATTGCGACGCTCAACCTCAACGGTGACTACCTGTCTGACGCCCTGGCGGCCGAGGTGGGCGGTATCGGTATTGCGCCGGGGGCCAACCTGTCCGATACCATTGCCATGTTTGAGGCGACCCACGGCACCGCGCCCAAGTACGCAGGCAAGGATCAGGTCAACCCCGGGTCACTGATCCTGTCCGCTGAAATGATGTTGCGGCACATGGGCTGGACCGAGGCAGCCGACCTGATCATCAAGGGCACCAATGGTGCGATTTCGGCCAAAACCGTGACCTATGACTTCGAGAGGCTCATGGACGGTGCCCGGCTGGTGTCGTGCTCCGGTTTCGGTGATGCCCTGATCTCCCATATGTAAACGTGCGGCCAACAAAAAGGCCGGCTCATTGAATGAGTCGGCCTTTTTTGCAGATGACGGCGGTTCCGGCAGGTCAGACCGACAGCGTGAGTGCCTGTGTCACTGCTGTTTGAGGCAGCAGGATGGCATTGGCGTCGGTAATGTTGACGGCATGCAAACCCTTGGGGCCTTGGGTGATTTCAAAGCTTACGGGCTGGCCAGCCTTGAGCGTTTTGTAGCCGTCCATCTGGATAGCTGAAAAGTGGGCAAAAAAGTCGATCGGGTGTCCGTGTTCATCAATGCCTTCCTTGGCTTCCGTATTGATAAAGCCGAAGCCTTTGGCGTTGTTGAACCACTTGACTTTGCCTTGCATACTCATATCCCTCTGCTGCAAACGACTCCATCACTGGAGTATCATCCAGTTGACTCGCACATTGCCCACTAAAATGGTTGACTGTGCGGACCTTTATTCCACATTGTGGCTTCTAATGGTTGTAACACCGTTTTACCGATAGTCAAGGCCACGCGGCAGCGCTGTTGAAATTTGATACGTTTGCCTCCATCACTGTATTCGCTCAACGACGAACCTTTCTTTCCATGCATGCAATTAGCCAGACTCGACTAACATTCAATCAGGATCAGCCCGATTTTGATGGCGAAGATTCCGCTGGCTTGGCTGTGCAAGAGGCTAAGCCTGCGCTTCAGGCGCCACCGATGTACAAGGTGGTTTTGTTCAATGATGACTACACGCCCATGGACTTTGTTGTCGAAGTACTTGAGGTGTTTTTTAACTTGAATCGCGAATTGGCGACCAAGGTTATGCTGGCCGTTCATACAGAAGGACGGGCCGTGTGTGGCATTTTTACCCGCGATATAGCCGAGACCAAGGCGATGCAGGTAAACCAGTACGCACGCGAAAGCCAGCATCCGCTACTCTGTGAAATCGAGAAGGACGGTTAACGCCGACCACTTGGGTATGAGGTGAAGCCATGTTAAATCGCGAGCTCGAAGTCACCCTCAATCTTGCCTTCAAGGAAGCCCGCTCCAAGCGTCATGAGTTCATGACGGTTGAGCATCTCCTTCTTGCGCTTTTGGATAATGAGGCGGCCGCAACCGTTCTACGCGCCTGTGGCGCAAACCTCGACAAACTCAAGCATGACCTGCAAGAGTTTATTGATTCTACGACCCCGCTGATCCCCGCTCACGATGAAGATCGCGAAACCCAGCCAACCCTGGGTTTTCAGCGTGTCTTGCAACGTGCCGTCTTCCATGTGCAAAGCTCCGGCAAGCGCGAAGTGACGGGTGCCAACGTCCTGGTTGCGATTTTCAGCGAGCAGGAGAGCCAGGCGGTGTTCCTGCTCAAGCAGCAGAGCGTTGCCCGCATTGATGTGGTCAACTTTATTGCCCACGGGATCTCCAAGGTGCCCGGGCATGGGGACCACTCCGATGGCGATCACGACATGCAGGATGAAGAGGGCGGCGAGTCGTCCTCCTCCAGCAATCCGCTGGATGCCTACGCCAGCAACCTGAACGAGCTGGCTCGTCAGGGGCGTATTGATCCGCTGGTCGGGCGCGAAATGGAAGTTGAGCGTGTTGCTCAGATTCTGGCGCGTCGACGCAAGAACAACCCGCTGCTGGTCGGCGAGGCGGGTGTGGGTAAAACCGCCATCGCCGAAGGCCTGGCCAAGCGCATCGTGGATAACCAGGTGCCGGATCTGCTGGCTAACAGCATCGTCTACTCTCTGGACCTCGGGGCCTTGCTGGCCGGTACCAAATACCGCGGCGATTTTGAGAAACGCTTCAAGGCGCTGCTGGGAGAGTTGAAAAAACGCCCGCAGGCCATTCTGTTCATCGATGAAATTCACACCATCATCGGTGCCGGCGCTGCTTCCGGCGGCGTGATGGATGCATCCAACCTGCTCAAGCCGCTGCTGTCGTCGGGCGACATCCGTTGCATCGGGTCGACGACGTTCCAGGAGTTCCGCGGGATCTTCGAGAAAGACCGTGCCCTGGCGCGACGTTTCCAGAAAGTCGACGTCTCCGAACCTTCGGTTGAAGACACGATCGGTATTCTTCGGGGGCTGAAAGGGCGTTTCGAGCTGCATCACGGTATCGAGTACAGTGACGAAGCCTTGCGCGCGGCGGCTGAGCTGGCCTCGCGTTACATCAATGACCGGCACATGCCGGACAAGGCGATTGATGTGATCGACGAGGCGGGCGCCTACCAGCGTTTGCAGCCGGTTGAAAATCGCGTCAAGCGCATCGAAGTGGCACAAGTCGAAGACATCGTGGCGAAAATCGCCCGTATTCCTCCAAAACATGTTTCCAGCTCGGACAAAGAGCTGCTGCGTAACCTGGAGCGCGATCTGCGCCTGACCGTATTTGGTCAGGATGCCGCGATTGATTCGTTGTCGACCGCGATCAAGTTGTCGCGTGCCGGCCTCAAGTCGCCTGACAAACCAGTGGGTTCCTTCCTGTTCGCCGGGCCTACCGGTGTGGGCAAGACCGAAGCTGCCCGTCAGTTGGCCAAGGCGCTGGGGATCGAGCTGGTGCGTTTCGACATGTCCGAGTACATGGAGCGCCATACCGTTTCACGTTTGATCGGCGCACCTCCGGGTTACGTGGGCTTTGACCAGGGCGGCCTGCTGACTGAGGCCATCACCAAGCAACCGCACTGCGTGTTGCTGCTCGATGAGATCGAGAAGGCGCACCCCGAGGTCTTTAACCTGCTGCTGCAGGTCATGGATCACGGCACGCTGACCGATAACAACGGGCGCAAGGCCGACTTCCGCAATGTCATCGTGATCATGACCACTAACGCCGGTGCCGAAACGGCGGCGAGGGCTTCGATCGGTTTTACCGTTCAGGACCACGCGTCCGATGCTATGGAAGCGATCAAGAAGAGCTTCACTCCGGAGTTCCGCAACCGCCTGGACACCATCATTCAGTTTGGTCGCCTCAGCCACGAGGTCATCAAACATGTGGTGGACAAGTTCCTGACCGAGCTGCAGGCCCAGCTGGACGACAAGCACGTGCAGCTCGTGGTGTCAGATGCGGCCCGCGGCTGGCTGGCAGCCGGAGGCTACGATGTGCAAATGGGTGCGCGGCCAATGGCTCGCCTGATCCAGGACAAGATCAAGCGTCCTCTGGCCGAGGAAATCCTCTTTGGCGAGCTGGCGGATCACGGCGGTGTGGTTCACATCGATCTCAAGGACGGCGAGCTGGTCTTTGAGTTTGAAACGGCTGTCGAAATGGCTTGATGTTGATAGAGCCGTAAAAAAAGCGCCGAAAGGCGCTTTTTTTTTGGATTGAATCCGCTTGGGCGGCGGCCTGGGCAAATCCCGGGCAAACAAAAACGCCCGGCAGAGCCGGGCGTTTTGTATTGACTTGCTTAGCGAGCGCGGTAAGTAATACGCCCTTTGCTCAAGTCATAGGGCGTCAGCTCGACGCGCACTTTGTCACCGGTAAGAATACGAATGTAGTTCTTGCGCATCTTGCCGGAAATATGCGCGGTTACGACGTGCCCATTTTCCAACTCCACGCGAAACATGGTGTTGGGCAGGGTGTCGACGACAGTGCCTTCCATTTCGAAGCTGTCTTCTTTCGACATGCAGTAAAGCCCTCGGTGTCCAATGAATGGCCCGGTGCAACTGCGCCAGGCAAAAGCGGCGTGCATTGTGCCCGAAAAATGGGGTTTAAGCCAAGGGTTCAGTTAAGAGTGCTCCATCTCTGATTGATCAGCAGCTCAATGGGCCGATATTCGGTCTTGTAATTCATCTTTTTGCAGTTCTTGATCCAGTACCCCAGGTAGAGCGCGTCCAGCCCCAGTCGCCGGGCTTCGGCGATTTGCCAGAGAATCCCGTAGCGGCCCAGACTGCGGCGTTCTTCGGTGGGTTCGTAAAAGGTGTAGACGGCCGATAAACCATTGGGCAGCACATCGGTGACAGCAACGGCGAGCAAGCGTGTGCCAAGGCGGAACTCGTAAAAGGTCGAGAACGGCAGGTCGCGTACCAGGAAAGTCGAAAATTGATCGCGGCTCGGTGGAAACATGTCGCCATCGGCATGCCGCTGCTCGATATAGCGTTTGTACAGGTCAAAATGCTCTTCGCTGAAGCCGGGCTTTTTGGCTTGTACCTCCAAGTCGGCATTGCGCTTGAAAATACGTTTTTGCTGACGATTGGGGGTAAATAGCGCCACAGGAATGCGCGCAGGCGTGCAGGCGTCGCACTTCAGGCAATGCGGCCGATAGAGATGGTCGCCACTGCGCCGAAAGCCCATTTCGGACAAGTCGGCGTAGACCTGCACATCCATCGGCTGGCTGGGATCGAGGAACAGCGTGGTGGCCTGTTCGTCGGGCAGGTAGCTGCAAACGTGAGGTTGAGTGGCATAAAACTTCAAGCGCGCCAGCTCGGTCATGATTGGCCCTCGGAAAATCTTTGAATTAAGTGTAAGCCAGCGTACAGAACTCGCCTACAAAACCCATTGCGCAGTTGCAGGCTGATCCAGATGATTGCGCAGATACTCGGCGAACTGGCTGCGGGGAATAGAGCGGGCGCCCAGGCTTTGCAGGTGGTCGGTGGGCATTTGGCAGTCAATCAGGACGAATCCCCAGGCCTGGAGTTGCTTGACCAGCGTCGCAAACCCGAATTTCGAGGCGTTATCGGCGCGGCTGAACATGGATTCACCGAAAAACAGCTGGCCCATTGCCAGGCCATACAGGCCGCCCACCAGTTCGCCGTTGTCCCACACTTCAACCGAATGGGCGTGGCCCCGTGCATGAAGCTCGATGTAGGCCGCTTGCATGTCATCGGTGATCCATGTGCCGTCTGCATGGGCGCGGGGCGCTGCGCACGCTCGTATAACGGCCGCGAAGTCGCGGTCAAAACTGACGTCATAGCGCTGTTGGCGCAAGAGCTTGCCCAGGCTGCGCGAAACGTGAAGTTCTTCGGGGAACAGCACGGTACGCGGGTCCGGTGACCACCAGAGGATCGGCTGGCCTTCGGAAAACCACGGGAAGCAACCGTGACGATAGGCCTGGATCAGCCGGTCGGCCGACAGGTCGCCGCCTGCCGCCAACAGTCCATTGGGCTCGCGCATGGCCTTGTTCAAGGGCGGGAAGGTGAGGGTGTCGCGTTTTAACCAGGTCAGCATGGCAATCAGTCTTACTGAAGTAGGGGAGGGCGGCTGCAACTCTGTCGCACGGGTGTGGTCTCAGTCGATCTGCCAGTTAAATGCAACGTCGGTTTTGACAGTGGTATAAGTCTTTGTCACAAAAGGCAATGCATGCTCAAATTAGCGCCTCTCAGGCCTCTGGACGGTAAATGTCAGCGTCCCTGGTGGCGACGTGGCATCCACGGCTTAAACCCGTACAATGGCCCGCCTGTTTGAGCTGTTCTAAACTGCACAGAGTTCACTGGGTTGCATGGCGGGCTGGTCATGCAGTTGCAGGTAATCATACAAGGCCGTGTGCAAGGCTAGTCCAGTTTCATGTCTGAACTTGTCACCTGCTCGATGCGAGCAGTATTTTGCAGTCAATCAATAGTTGGGCGCGCCACAGGCGCAGGAAAAGACGCGTTTTGAAGAAATCCACAGCAGCACCCAAAGCAGTTCCTCTCTGGCGTCAGCAATTGCACTACCGGCTCAAGGAAGGTGCATTGATCGCTATTGGGGCCTTATGCCTGTTTCTGATGATGGCCCTGCTGACCTACGGCAAGGACGATCCCGGCTGGAGTCATAACAGCCGTGTCGTGGATGTACAGAACTTCGGCGGACCGGCAGGCTCCTACAGCGCTGACATCCTGTTCATGGTGCTGGGTTATTTCGCCTACATCTTCCCGTTGCTGCTGGCGGTCAAGGCTTACCAGATTTTCCGTGAGCGGCATCAGCCGTGGCAGTGGAGCGGCTGGCTGTTCTCGTGGCGCCTGGTCGGGCTGCTGTTCCTGGTGCTCTCGGGCGCGGCCCTGGCTCATCTGCACTTCCACTCGGCGGCGGGCCTGCCCGCAGGTGCCGGGGGGGCTTTGGGCGAGAGCCTGGGAGATCTGGCCAAGAACGCGTTGAACGTCCAGGGCAGCACTTTGCTGCTGATTGCGTTGTTCCTGTTTGGCCTGACGGTATTTACTGACCTGTCATGGTTCAAGGTCATGGACGTGACCGGCAAGATCACCCTCGACCTGTGCGAGCTGATCCAGGGGGCTGCCAATCGCTGGTGGGCGGACCGTAACGAGCGCAAGCAACTGGTGGCTCAACTGCGTGAAGCCGACAGCCGGGTCAATGAAGTGGTTGCGCCGAGCGTCTCCGACAAGCGTGAACAAGCCAAGGCCAAGGAGCGCTTGATCGAGCGCGAGCAGGCGCTGACCAAACATATGTCCGAGCGCGAAAAACACGTGCCGGCGGTGATTGCACCCGCACCTGCCAAAGCCCCCGAGCCAAGCAAGCGTGTGCAGAAAGAAAAGCAGGCCCCGTTGTTCGTCGACAGCGCGGTGGAAGGTACGCTGCCCCCGATCTCGATTCTTGACCCGGCCGAGAAGAAACAGCTCAACTATTCCCCGGAATCCCTGGCGGCCGTTGGCCACTTGCTTGAAATCAAGCTCAAGGAGTTTGGGGTCGAGGTGTCGGTCGACTCGATTCACCCGGGACCGGTGATCACCCGTTACGAGATTCAACCTGCAGCCGGGGTCAAGGTCAGCCGTATTGCCAACCTGGCCAAAGACCTGGCCCGTTCGCTGGCCGTGACCAGTGTGCGGGTGGTTGAGGTGATTCCGGGCAAGACCACGGTGGGGATCGAGATCCCTAACGAGGACCGTCAGATCGTACGGTTCTCCGAAGTCTTGTCGACCCCGGAGTTTGATGATGCCAAGTCCCCTGTGACCCTGGCGTTGGGACATGACATCGGTGGCAAACCGGTGATTACCGATCTGGCGAAAATGCCGCACTTGCTGGTGGCCGGTACCACCGGTTCCGGTAAGTCGGTGGGTGTGAACGCCATGATCCTGTCGATCCTGTTCAAGTCGGGCCCGGAAGACGCCAAGCTGATCATGATCGACCCGAAAATGCTTGAGCTGTCGATCTACGAAGGCATTCCGCACCTGCTGTGCCCGGTGGTAACGGACATGAAAGACGCCGCCAACGCCTTGCGCTGGAGCGTGGCCGAGATGGAGCGTCGCTACAAGTTGATGGCCAAGATGGGCGTGCGTAACCTCGCCGGCTTCAACCAGAAGATCAAAGAGGCTGAAGCGGCCGGCGAGCCGTTGACCGATCCGCTGTACAAGCGAGAAAGCATTCACGACGAAGCGCCGCTGTTGACCAAGTTGCCGACCATCGTAGTGGTGGTCGACGAATTTGCCGACATGATGATGATCGTTGGCAAGAAGGTTGAAGAACTGATCGCCCGTATTGCCCAGAAAGCCCGGGCCGCAGGCATTCACTTGATCCTGGCCACCCAGCGTCCGTCGGTGGATGTGATCACCGGCCTGATCAAGGCCAACATTCCGACCCGTATGGCGTTTCAGGTTTCGAGCAAGATCGACTCGCGTACCATCATCGACCAGGGTGGCGCTGAGCAATTGCTGGGGCATGGTGACATGCTCTACATGCCGCCAGGTACCAGCCTGCCGATTCGTGTTCACGGCGCGTTCGTTTCCGATGAAGAAGTTCACCGCGTCGTTGAAGCCTGGAAGCTGCGCGGCAGCCCGGATTACAACGATGACATCCTGGCGGGCGTCGAAGAGCCTGGCAGCGGGTTTGACGGTGGCAGCAGCGAAGGCGGCGATGACGCTGAAACCGATGCGCTCTATGACGAGGCCGTGCAGTTTGTCCTTGAGAGCCGCCGTGCTTCAATCTCTGCCGTACAGCGCAAACTGAAAATCGGCTACAACCGTGCGGCCCGTATGATCGAGTCCATGGAAATGGCCGGGGTTGTGACCTCGATGAACACCAATGGCTCCCGCGAAGTGCTGGCGCCAGCCCCTGTACGCGATTGACCGGCCTGCGGAAAATCCGCAGGCGGCCTTGCACTAATCAATGAGGAATTCCATGCGTTTTGCCAGCCTGCTTTTGCTACCGGTATTGGCTTTTTCTTCGCTTTCGGCCCACGCCGACGCTGACAGTGTGAAGCGTCTTGGCCAATTGCTCGGGCAGTCGGACACCATCACTGCGCGTTTCTCCCAGTTGACGCTGGATGGCAGCGGCACCCAGCTGCAGGAAACCGCCGGCGAGATGGCGGTCAAGCGTCCGGGCCTGTTCTACTGGCACACCGATGCTCCGCAAGAGCAGACGATGATCTCTGACGGCCAGAAAGTGACGCTTTGGGACCCGGACCTGGAACAGGCCACCATCAAGAAACTGGATCAGCGTCTGACCCAGACCCCAGCGTTGCTGTTGTCCGGTGATGTATCGAAGATCAGTGAAAGTTTTGACATCACCTCCAAACAGGCCGGTGACGTGATGGACTTCACCCTCAAACCGAAAACCAGGGACACCTTGTTCGACTCCCTGCGTCTGTCGTTTCGCGGCGGCAAGATCAACGACATGCAGCTGATCGACAGCGTAGGACAGCGCACCAACATTCTGTTCAACGGGGTTGAGGTCAACAAGCCGATCCCGGCCTCAAAATTCAAGTTCGAGATCCCGAAAGGGGCTGACGTCATCCAGGAGTAATCCTGGAACAAGAGGTTTGAAACGCTGCCCATGGATTTGTTTCGAAGTGCCCCGATCGCTCAACCGCTGGCGGCCCGTCTGCGCGCTGCCAACCTGGACGAGTATGTCGGTCAGGAACACCTGCTCGCTCGCGGTAAGCCTTTGCGTGAAGCGCTGGAGCAGGGTGCGCTGCATTCGATGATCTTCTGGGGCCCGCCGGGGGTGGGTAAAACCACCCTGGCGCGGTTGCTGGCTGAAGTTTCGGATGCGCACTTTGAAACGGTTTCGGCGGTATTGGCCGGGGTCAAGGAGATCCGTCAGGCCGTTGAGATCGCCAAGCAGCAGGCCGCGCAGTATGGCCGGCGCACCATCTTGTTCGTCGACGAAGTGCATCGCTTCAACAAGTCGCAGCAGGATGCGTTTTTGCCCTACGTTGAAGACGGCACTTTGATCTTCATCGGGGCCACCACTGAAAACCCCTCCTTTGAACTCAACAACGCGTTGTTGTCGAGGGCGCGGGTGTATGTGCTCAAAAGCCTCGATGAAGCGGCGCTGCACAAGTTGGTGCAGCGTGCGCTGACCGAAGACCGCGGCTTGGGCAAGCGTGGTCTGACCCTAAGCGATGAAGGCTTCCAGACGCTGCTGCGGGCGGCGGATGGTGACGGCCGGCGCTTGCTCAACCTGCTGGAGAACGCCTCGGACCTGGCTGAAGACCACAGCGAAATCGGCACTGGGCTGTTGCAAAGTCTGCTGGGCGATACCCAGCGTCGTTTCGACAAGGGCGGCGAAGCGTTCTATGACCAGATATCGGCCCTGCACAAGTCGGTGCGCGGTTCCAACCCGGATGGTGCCCTGTACTGGTTTGCCCGCATGATCGATGGCGGCTGCGACCCGTTGTATATCGCCCGGCGAGTGGTGCGCATGGCCAGTGAGGATATTGGCAACGCCGACCCCCGGGCCTTGAGCCTGTGCCTCTCGGCCTGGGACGTGCAAGAGCGGCTCGGCAGCCCGGAAGGGGAGCTGGCGGTGGCGCAGGCCATTACCTACCTGGCCTGCGCGCCAAAAAGCAACGCCGTATACATGGGCTTCAAGGCTGCACTGCGCAGCGCGTCCGAATATGGCTCGCTGGAAGTGCCGCTGCACTTGCGCAATGCGCCGACCAAGCTGATGAAGCAACTCGGCTACGGTGACGAATACCGCTACGCCCATGACGAACCCGAGGCTTATGCTGCGGGCGAAGACTATTTTCCGGACGAGCTGGAGCCCTTGGCGCTCTACCAACCGGTGCCCCGCGGGCTGGAACTCAAGATCGGCGAGAAGCTCAAGCACCTTGCCGCTCTCGACCGGGTCAGCCCGATACAGCGGAGAAAACCGTGATTGCTCTGGTACTTGCCGTCTCGGCCGGCGGTGTCGCGGGCACCTTGTTGCGCTTTGCCACGGGTAACTGGATCAATGCCAATTGGCCTCGGCACTTTTATACGGCGACATTGGCCGTTAATATCGTGGGCTGCCTGCTGATTGGCATCCTTTACGGCCTTTTTTTGATGCGCCCGGAAGTACCGATTGAAGTCCGAGCCGGGCTGATGATCGGTTTCCTGGGTGGCTTGACCACTTTTTCATCCTTTTCACTGGATACGGTGCGCCTGCTTGAAAGCGGGCAAGTGCCGCTGGCACTGGGCTATGCGGCCCTCAGCGTATTCGGCGGGCTGCTCGCAACCTGGGCTGGCCTGTCCCTGACCAAACTTTGATAAACGAGAAACCGACATGCTCGATTCCAAACTGTTACGTAGCAACCTGCAGGACGTAGCGGATCGCCTGGCATCCCGTGGCTTCAAGCTGGACGTGGCGCGCATCGACGCGCTGGAAGCCAAGCGTAAAGAAGTCCAGACCCTGACCGAGAAGCTGCAGGCCGAGCGTAATGCCATCTCCAAGAGCATCGGCCAGGCCAAGGCGCGCGGTGAAGACATCGCGCCATTGATGGCCAGTGTCGAAACCATGGGCAGCGATCTGGCCAACGGTAAAGTCGAGCTGGAAGCGATTCAGACTGAACTGGATTCGATCCTGCTGAGCCTGCCAAACCTGCCGCACGAATCGGTGCCGGTCGGTGCGGACGAAGACGGCAACGTCGAAATCCGTCGCTGGGGCACGCCCAAGGTCTTCGATTTTGAAATCAAGGACCACGTTGCGCTTGGCGAGCAGTACGGCTGGCTCGACTTCGAAACCGCCGCCAAGCTGTCCGGTGCGCGTTTCGCCTTGCTGCGCGGGCCAATCGCTCGCCTGCACCGTGCCCTTGCACAGTTCATGCTCAACCTGCATATCAATGAACACGGCTACGAAGAGGCTTACACGCCTTATCTGGTCCAGGCGCCTGCGTTGCAGGGCACCGGCCAGTTGCCGAAGTTCGAAGAAGATCTGTTCAAGATCAGCCGCGAAGGCGAAGCCGATCTGTACCTGATCCCGACCGCTGAAGTGTCGCTGACCAATATCGTGTCCGGCGAAATCGTCGATCACAAAACCCTGCCGATCAAGTTTGTGGCGCACACCCCGTGCTTCCGCAGTGAAGCCGGTGCATCAGGCCGTGATACCCGCGGCATGATTCGTCAGCACCAGTTCGACAAGGTTGAAATGGTGCAGATCGTCGAGCCCTCGACGTCGATGGACGCGCTGGAAGGCCTGGTCGGCAATGCCGAGAAAGTCTTGCAACTGCTGGAACTGCCATACCGTACCCTGGCGCTGTGCACCGGCGACATGGGCTTCAGCGCGGTCAAGACTTACGATCTGGAAGTATGGGTTCCGAGCCAGGACAAATACCGTGAGATTTCGTCGTGCTCCAACTGCGGTGATTTCCAGGCCCGTCGCATGCAGGCGCGTTTCCGTAACCCGGAAACCGGCAAGCCGGAACTGGTCCACACCCTGAACGGTTCCGGTTTGGCAGTAGGCCGTACCCTGGTAGCCGTGCTGGAAAACTACCAGCAGGCAGACGGTTCGATCCGCGTGCCTGAAGTACTCAAGCCTTACATGGGCGGCATCGAGGTCATCGGCTAAATGGAGTTTCTGCCACTGTTTCATAACCTGCGTGGCCGCCGTGTGCTGGTGGTCGGCGGCGGGGAGATTGCCTTGCGCAAATCCCGGCTGCTGGCCGATGCCGGCGCGGTGCTGCGGGTTGTCGCACCCGAAATAGAACCTCAGTTGTGCGAGTTGGTAAACAGCAGTGGCGGCGAGCAAGTGTTGCGCGGCTATGTTGAAGCGGATCTGGACGGCTGCGTCCTGATCATCGCCGCGACCGACGATGAGCCGCTCAATGCCCAAGTGTCCGCGGATGCCAATCGCCGTTGCGTACCGGTCAATGTGGTGGATGCCCCGGCCTTGTGCAGCGTGATCTTCCCGGCCATTGTGGACCGTTCGCCTCTGGTGATCGCGGTCTCCAGTGGCGGCGATGCGCCGGTGCTGGCGCGGTTGATTCGGGCCAAGCTTGAAACCTGGATACCTTCGACCTACGGGCAGCTTGCCGGTCTTGCTGCGCGTTTCCGGACTCAGGTCAAAGGCCTGTTTCCGGACGTGCAACAGCGTCGAGGTTTCTGGGAGGACGTGTTTCAGGGCCCGATCGCCGACCGTCAACTGGCCGGGCAGGGGGCTGAAGCCGAGCGCATGTTGCTGGCGAAAATCAAGGGTGAACCGGTCAAGACCACCGGTGAGGTTTATCTGGTGGGTGCAGGGCCGGGTGATCCCGATCTGCTGACCTTCCGCGCCTTGCGTCTGATGCAACAAGCGGATGTGGTGTTGTACGACCGCTTGGTGGCACCGGCGATTCTTGAGCTGTGCCGTCGTGATGCCGAGCGGGTGTATGTCGGCAAGCGTCGCGCTGACCACGCCGTGCCGCAAGATCAGATCAACCAGCAATTGGTGGACCTGGCCCGGCAAGGCAAGCGGGTGGTGCGGCTCAAGGGCGGCGACCCGTTCATCTTCGGCCGAGGTGGCGAAGAAATCGAAGAGCTGGCAGCCCATGGCATTGCCTTTCAGGTGGTGCCGGGGATTACAGCTGCCAGTGGTTGCTCGGCGTATGCCGGGATTCCACTGACCCATCGTGATTACGCGCAATCCGTGCGTTTTGTCACGGGGCATTTGAAGGACGGCACCAGCAATCTACCCTGGAGCGATCTGGTCGCACCGGCACAGACACTGGTGTTCTACATGGGCCTGGTGGGCTTGCCGGTCATCTGCGAACAACTGATCAAACATGGTCGTTCGGCGGATACCCCGGCAGCCTTGATTCAGCAAGGCACAACCGCGAACCAGCGGGTGTTCACCGGTACGCTGAAGGATTTGCCATCCTTGGTGGCAGAGCACGAAGTTCATGCGCCAACCCTGGTGATTGTGGGTGAAGTGGTGCTGTTGCGTGAAAAGCTTGCCTGGTTTGAAGGCGCGCAATCTCAGGTCTGAGGCCTCCGGCCTTTCCCGCAGGAGCAATCGGTTTTCCGCCGGTTGCTCCTGCAGGCTATGACTAACTCCGGTTATCCCCTACCAGACTGTCGACCGACGGCACCCGTGTGTCGCTTTCCATTTGTGCATCATGCTCAAGCTGATGGCTGAAGCGATCCAGTGATCCCTGTGCCGGTTGTGCATCGCTGGCAAACACCGGCGGGCTGAGCATATAGGCACCCAGCAAGCGACTCAGCGCTGCGAGGCTATCAATGTGGGTGCGCTCATAGCCGTGGGTGGCATCACAGCCGAAGGCCAGCAACGCGGTACGTATATCGTGCCCCGCGGTCACCGCTGAATGGGCATCGCTGAAGTAATAGCGGAACATGTCCCGGCGCACCGGCAGTTCATTTTCGCTGGCCAGTCGCAACAAGTGCCGTGACAAGTGGTAGTCGTATGGACCGCCTGAATCCTGCATGGCCACACTGACTGCATGTTCACTGGAGTGCTGCCCCGGTGCTACCGGCGCAATATCAATACCGACAAACTCACTCACATCCCACGGCAAGGCTGCGGCGGCACCGCTTCCGGTTTCTTCGGTAATGGTGAACAGCGGGTGGCAGTCGATCAAGGGTTGCTGACCGCTCTCGACAATCGCCTTCAGGGCAGCGAGCAGGGCCGCGACACCGGCTTTGTCATCCAGATGCCGAGCGCTGATATGGCCGCTTTCAGTGAACTCCGGCAGCGGGTCAAAGGCGACGAAATCGCCGACATTGATCCCCAGAGAATCACAGTCGGCACGGGTGACGCAGTACGCGTCCAGACGCAGCTCGATGTGATCCCAGCTGATCGGCAGCTCATCGACGCCGGTATTGAACGCATGACCTGAGGCCATTAACGGCAATACGCTGCCGCGAATCACGCCGTTGTCGGTAAACAGGCTGACGCGGCTACCTTCGGCAAAGCGACTGGACCAGCAGCCCACGGGGGCCAGGACCAGCCGGCCGTTGTCCTTGATTGCCCGCACGCTGGCGCCGATGGTGTCGAGGTGAGCGGAGACGGCGCGGTCCGGGCTGTTTTTCTGGCCCTTGAGCGTGGCGCGCAACGTGCCACGCCGGGTCAATTCAAACGGAATCCCCAGCTCTTCGAGGCGTTCGGCGACATAGCGCACGATGGTGTCGGTAAAACCGGTAGGGCTTGGAATGGCGAGCATTTCCAGCAATACCCGTTGCAGGTACTCGAGGTCGGGTTCAGGGATTGTGGGATTCATGAAAGCTCCAGAGGCGAGGCCCGCTGCGTCTTGTGAACGCAGCGTGGCTCGGGATGACGTTCAGCGACGCGGGTCAGGGCGCCGGCTGACTATGGGGGAACAACAAATCGATAAAGCGTTCGGCCGTCGGTTGCGGGTCATGGTTGGCCAGGCCGGCGCGTTCGTTTGCCTCGATAAACACATACTCGGGTTGATCGGCAGCCGGGACCAGCAGGTCCAGGCCTACCACCGGAATGTCCAGTGCCCGGGCCGCGCGAATCGCCGCGTCGGCCAGTGTCGGGTGCAGTATGTCGGTGACATCTTCCAGGCATCCGCCGGTGTGCAGATTGGCAGTGCGGCGTACGACAAGGGGTTCGCCTGCTGGCAGAATGCTTGTGTACTCGTAGCCCGCCGCCTGCACGGTGCGCAGGGTTTCGGCGTCTTGCGGAATGCGGCTTTCGCCTTCGGTGGCGGCCTGACGCCGACGGCTTTGGGCCTCGATCAATTGTGCAACGCTGTGCAGGCCATCGCCCGTCACTTGTGCGGGTCGGCGGATGGCGGCGGCGACGACTTCAAAGCCGATCACCACAATCCGCAGATCGAGCCCTTCATGGAAGCTTTCGAGGAGCACCCGGCTGTCGAACGTCCGCGCTGTTTCGATGGCCTGTTGCACCTGTTCGAGGGTGTCCAGATTCACGGCCACACCATTGCCTTGCTCGCCATCCACCGGCTTGACCACGATCCGCGCGTGCTCCTCCAGAAATGCCAGATGGTCATCGGCATTGCTGGCCAGTTGCTGGACCGGCAAATTCAGCCCGGCCTGGCTCAGCACTGTGTGGGTCAGCCTTTTGTCCTGGCACAGGTTCATGCTGATGGCGCTGGTCAGATCACTCAGCGATTCCCGGCAGCGGATCCGGCGCCCGCCATGGCTGAGGGTGAATAGTCCGGCTGCGGCGTCATCAATCTGCACGTCGATGCCGCGCCGGTAGGCCTCTTCAACCAGGATCCGCGCATAGGGATTGAGCCCGGCTTCAGGACCCGGGCCAAGGAAGAGCGGCTGGTTGATGCCGTTTCTGCGTTTGATGGCAAACGTCGACAGGTTGCGAAACCCCAGCTTGGTATAAAGATTCTTGGCCTGGGCGTTGTCGTGCAGCACCGACAAGTCCAGATAGCTCAGGCCGCGGCTCATGAAGTGTTCGATCAAGTGCCGTACCAGCACTTCACCGACCCCGGGCCGGGTACAGTGAGGATCAACCGCCAGGCACCACAGGCTGCTGCCGTTCTCCGGGTCATGAAACGCCGCATGGTGATTCAAGCCCATGACGCTGCCAATCACCGCGCCACTGTCTTCATCCTCGGCCATCCAGTACACCGGCCCGCCTTTATGCCGCGCGGTCAGCAGGGCAGGGTCGACGGGCAGCATATTGCGCGCCTGATACAAGCTGTTGATGGCTGCCCAGTCGGCCTCGCTTTGCACGCGCCGGATCCGGAAGCCGCGGTACACCCGGGTGGCCGGGCGATAGTCACTGAACCACAGACGCAAGGTGTCAGAGGGGTCGAGAAACAGCTGTTGCGGAGATTGCGCCAGCACCTGCTGGGGAGCGGCCACATAAAGCGCGATGTCACGCTCGCCGGGGCGTTCCTTGAGTAACTCGTTGGCCAGGCTCAGCGGGTCGGGGAAGGTATGCCCGATCAGTAGCCGGCCCCAGCCGCAATGCACGGCGACAGGTAAGGCGCCCAATTCACTGCCGTCTTCGGCGAAGCGAGCCTGGAGGCGCTCATAAGACGGTGTTTGCCCGCGTAACAAGCGCTGGCTGTAAGCCGTAGCGAGGGGTTTCATTGGTTAGATTCCTTGTTCGCTCAGCCACAGGTTCAAGGCTGCCAGTTGCCACAGCTTTGAACCGTTCAAGGGGGTCAACTGACCTTGGGGATTGGTCAGCAACTGGTCAAGCATGGCTGGCTTGAACAGCCCGCGGTCTTGACTCGGGTCCAGCAGCAGGTCCCGTACCCAATTCAAGGTGTCGCCTTGCAAATGCTTGAGCCCCGGAACCGGGAAATAACCCTTTTTACGGTCGATGACTTCGCTGGGAATCACCAGTCGCGCCGCTTCCTTGAGCACTTGCTTGCCGCCGTCCGGCAGTTTGAAGCGGGCCGGAATCCGGGCCGACAGTTCAGCCAGACGGTAATCGAGGAACGGAGTACGGGCTTCAAGGCCCCAGGCCATGGTCATGTTATCGACCCGTTTTACCGGGTCATCCACCAGCATCACCGTGCTGTCCAGACGCAGGGCCTTGTCCACTCCGGCGTCGGCACCCGGTTGGGCGAAATGCTCCCGGACAAAATCTCCCGCCGCATCATTGGCGGTCAACCACTGTGGCTGGACAGTGGCTGTGTACTCGTCATGGCTGCGGTCGAAAAATGCTTCGCGGTAGGCGGCGTAGGGATCGCGGGCGCCATCCACTTGCGGGTACCAGTGGTAACCGGCGAACAGTTCGTCCGCGCCCTGACCGCTCTGCACCACTTTGCAATGCTTGGCGACTTCGCGGGACAGCAAGTAAAACGCGATGCAGTCATGGCTGACCATCGGCTCGCTCATGGCACGGAAGGCCGCTGGCAACTGTTCGATGATTTCGTTTTCGCCAATCCGCAACTGGTGGTGCTGCGTGCCGTAGTGCCGGGCGATCAGGTCCGAGTACTGGAACTCGTCCCCGCGTTCGCCGCCCGCGTCCTGAAAACCGATCGAAAAAGTCGACAGGTCTTGTACGCCGACCTCGCGCAATAACCCCACCAGCAGGCTCGAATCGACCCCGCCCGACAGCAATACACCGACATCCACGGCTGCACGCTGGCGTATGGCGACGGCTTCGCGGGTGCTGTCCAGCACGCGGTCGCGCCAGTCTTCAAGGGTCAGGTGAGTTTCATCGGCATGGGGGCCGTAGGGCAGTGTCCACCAGGTTTTCTGTTCGGTATTGCCGTTGGCGTCGATGCGCATCCAGGTGGCCGGCGGCAGTTTCTCAATCCCGGCAATCAGCGTCCTGGGGGCGGGCACTACAGAGTGGAAGTTCAGGTAATGATTGAGCGCTACCGGGTCGAGCAAGGTGCTGATGTCGCCGCCCTTGAGCAGCGCCGGCAGGCTGGAAGCAAAGCGCAGGCGTTCACCGGTACGCGACAGGTACAGCGGTTTCACCCCGAGGCGGTCACGGGCGATGAACAGGCGCCGGGCGTCGCGTTCCCAAATGGCGAAGGCAAACATGCCATTGAGTTTGGGCAGTAAGGCTTCGCCCCAGGCGTGATAGCCCTTGAGCAGGACTTCGGTGTCGCCCTCGGAGTAAAAGGTGTATCCGAGGTCTTGCAGTTCAGCTCTTAATTCGGGGAAGTTATAGATCGCGCCATTGAAGGCCAGCGACAAGCCAAGCGAGTTGTCGACCATCGGTTGTGCCGAGCCGTCTGACAAATCCATGATCTTGAGGCGCCGATGCCCCAGGGCAACTGGCCCCTGACTGTAAAATCCCCAAGCGTCGGGTCCGCGTGGTGCAAGGTGATGGGTGATGCGTTCGATGGCTGCCAGGTTGGCAGGTTGGTGATCAAAACGTAACTCTCCAGCTAATCCGCACATGCTGCTTTAACCCTTTTGAATCCGGGCCTGCAGCGCTACTGCTGATTCCTGGGTACTTGATGCGTACCCTCTACAGCTTTTTCGGGTTCACCGGCTCGCTCCCGTCATTCGGCGAGCGGGTCCACCGTGCAAAGGCGCAAGCCGAAAAAATCCGGCAATGCTTGCACCCCGTAGCGCTCAGGTCCTGTTTTGGATCGGACACAGCGCTCTGACCTTTCTCCCGATCCTTGCGGCGCGAACACACCGTCAGAGCGCGCCGCCGCGAGTAATCGTTTTTTTCGAGTACCCGGGCGCCGCAATCGTTCAATAAAATTTCACGCCGGCTGGGTGAGTGGCACCCGGACGTCTACCTGAAGGGCGCCCCGAGCGCCCGTCCAGAGAGGGGTTACAACCCTTTGATCAACGCCCTGAGTGCAAAACGATTGGGGTGGCAGGCTTCGGCGATGCTGCGGGGGACGGGCAAGGGGGCGCCATCGATCCAGGCCGCCAGTAGCTCGCCGGAGATCGGTGCGGTGATCAGGCCGCGCGAACCATGACCGCTGTTGACGTACAGGCCGTGCAGCCACGGGCATTCGGTGTCGGGCACCTGGCGTGCGTCCTTGCGCAGCACGGCATAAGCCTCGGTGAAGGCCTCGGGGTCGGCCAGCGGCCCGACGATCGGCAGGTAGTCGGGGCTGGTACAACGGAAAGCTGCCCAGCCGCTGAGATGTTCGGGGTCCAGGTGATCGCCACCCAGGCGTTGCGCCATGTCCGGGGAAATTTCCTGGAGCAGGTCGAGATTGCCCTGATGACCGGCGGGCGTCGTGCTCAGGTCTTCATTATTGAAATCGAAACTGGCGCCCAGGGTGTGCTCGCCCAAGCGCCCGGGGGCAACGTAACCTTCCGCGCATACCACGGTGTTCAACGCGGCGCTGTCCTGGGTCTCGACCAGTTGGGTGATCTGGCCGCGAATGCGTTTGAGCGGCAAGCCGCTGCTGGCGGCAAAGCGCTTGACCTCGGCGGCCCCGGCCAGAATCACCACCGGCGCACTGGCCAGTACCTTATCGCCCTGGCAGGCCTGCCATTGACCGTCGACGTTGCGCAGTTGCACGACATCATGGTGGGTCAGGACTTGAATGCCCGGGTGATGCGCCTGGTAATGGCACAGTGCTGGTGGATGCACCCAGCCACCTTCCGGATAGAACAGGCCGCCATGGGCCAGTTCGATGCCGGCCACTGCCTGGGCCCGGGGCTGGTCGAGCATGTGCACCAGCGCCGCAGGAAAAGCACTCGCCAATTGCGCCTGACGTTCGGCCTCTTTGGCGTTGAAGCCCAATTGCAGCACCCCGCAGTCATCCCAGTCGCGTCCGCGCTGCAGTTGCTCCAGCAAGCGGCGGGTATAGCCAAAACCGCTGACAATCAGTTGCGACAGGGTTGTGCCGTGGGCGGAGAGCTTCAGATACAGCACCCCTTGCGGATTGCCCGAGGCTTCCTTGGCCAGTTTCTCATGGCGCTCCAGCAAGCTGACTTGCCAACCTCTTTTGGCCAGGCTGTTGGCACTGGCACAACCCGCCAGGCCCCCACCGATCACCAGGGCTTTGCGCTCGCCCCCGATCTGAGGCGGGCGGGCGTACCAGGGCTTGATGGTTGGGCTGGGGGTTGCTTGCTCCGGCAAACCGATAAAAGTGCCGCGCAGGATTTCCCACTTGTGGCCAATGCCTGGCGTACGGCGCATTTTGAAGCCGGCGTCGTTTAACGCCCGGCGCACCCAGCCCGTACTGGTAAAGGTGCTGATGGTGGAGTCGGGCGCCGCAAGGCGAGCCAGTTGCGCGAACAGCTCGGGGGACCACATGTCAGGATTTTTTGCCGGGGCGAAGCCGTCGAGAAACCAGGCGTCGATGCGTGCGTCGAGTTGCGGCAGTTGTTCCAGTACATCACCGATCAGCAGGGTGAGCGTCACTCGGCCGTTGTCCAGGCCCAGGCTCTGAAAACCGGGGTGAATCGCGAAATAGGCCGCCAGCAATTGCTCGCTGTAGTGTTTCAGCTCCGGCCACAGGGCGAGGGCCCGCTGCAAGTCGTCGCGGGTCAGCGGGTATTTTTCGACACTGATGAAGTGCAGGCGGGCATCGGGCCGTGCTGTCTGCTCAAACAGTTGCCAGGCGCACAAAAAATTGAGCCCGGTGCCGAATCCGGTTTCGCCGATCACCAGCTCGCCATGGGCGGGCAGGGCGCTGAAGCGCTCTTTGAGTGCGTTCTGCTCGATAAATACGTAACGGGTTTCTTCGAGACCGGACTTGTCCGAAAAATACACATCATCAAACGCCCGAGAGTGGGGGCGGCCTTGGTCATCCCAGTCAATCTGGGCATTGGGCGTTTCAATAGTCATGTGCGGCTCGGCAACGGCAAGGCGGCCATTCTAGCTGATCAGCCCCCAAGGTATTGCTCTGTGACAGGTTTGTGCGGATTGTTCCTACACCTTAGAGAGCACTCCGCTAGTCTTGTGACAACTTGCCAGGGAGCTCTCCATGTTCGAATCTGCGGAAATCGGTCATTTCATCGACAAAGAAACCTACGAAAGAGAGGCTCCTGCCTTACGTGAGGCGTTGCTTGAAGTTCAGTTTGAGCTTCACCAGCAGAAGAATGCGGCGGTGATTGTGCTGATCAACGGCATTGAAGGAGCCGGCAAGGGTGAAACGGTCAAGTTGCTCAATGAGTGGATGGACCCGCGCCTGATTGAGGTTCGCACCTTTGACCGCCAGACCGACGAAGAGCTGGCGCATCCACCGGCCTGGCGTTATTGGCGGTTGCTCCCGGCCAAGGGCCGTATGGGCGTGTTCTTTGGCAACTGGTACAGCCAGATGTTGCAAGGCCGGGTGCACGGCCTGTTCAACAACGCGGTGCTTGACCAAGCGATCAGTGGGGCCGAGCGTCTGGAAAAAATGCTCTGCGATGAAGGTGCGATCATTTTCAAGTTCTGGTTTCACTTGTCCAAAAAGCAAATGAAGGCGCGCCTGCACACACTCAAGGACGATCCGTTGCACAGCTGGCGCATCAGCCCGCTCGACTGGCAGCAGTCCAAGACGTATGAAAAATTTGTGCGCTATGGCGAGCGTGCCATTCGCCGCACCAGCCGTGACTATGCCCCGTGGAACATTGTCGAGGGTGTGGATCCGTACTATCGCAGCCTTACGGTGGGCAAAATCCTTTTGGAAGGGCTGCAGGCAGCGCTTAAAGCGCCCCCAGTCACTGCGCGCTCTACCCATGAAGCGCCTTTTATCGACGACTTCAGTGGCGTGAGCCTGCTTGATTGCCTGGACATGACCTTGCGCCTGGGCAAGAACGATTACGAGGAGCAACTGATTACCGAGCAGGCCCGCTTGTCGGGACTGATGCGTGACAAACGCATGCGTCGCCACGCACTCATTGCAGTATTTGAAGGCAACGACGCCGCCGGTAAAGGGGGCTCGATACGCCGGGTAGCGGCTGCCCTGGACCCGCGCCAATACGACATCGTGCCCATTGCCGCACCTTCGGAAGACGAGCGTGCGCAACCCTATCTCTGGCGTTTTTGGCGACAAATTCCGGCGCGGGGAAAATTCACCATCTTCGACCGCTCCTGGTATGGCCGGGTATTGGTTGAGCGGGTCGAGGGTTTTTGTACGCGGGTCGACTGGATGCGTGCTTACGGCGAGATCAACGACTTTGAAGAACAACTGACCAATGCGGGAGCGATCGTCGTCAAGTTCTGGTTGGCAATCGACAAGGACACGCAACTGGAGCGCTTCCAGGAGCGTGAACAAATCCCCTTCAAGCGCTTCAAAATTACCGAAGACGACTGGCGCAACCGGGAAAAGTGGGATCTGTATCGGCATGCAGTGTGCGACATGGTTGACCGTACCAGCACTGAAATCTCGCCCTGGACTCTGGTCGAAGCCAATGACAAGCGCTGGGCGCGGGTCAAGGTGTTACGCACGATCAACGAAGCCCTGGAAGCGGCCTTCGACAAGCGCGATAAACACGACAAAAAGCGTAAGAAGTAAGGTGTTTTGAACCCGCGCCTGGGCTTCTCCTGCCGGAGAAGCCCAGGCTAACGCGGCTTAATGCTTGCCAGGCCCCAGCATGTTTTCCGGGCGTACCCACTGATCGAACTCGGCATCCGTGAGATAGCCAAGCTCCAGTGCCGCTTCGCGCAAGGTTAAATCCTCGGCATAGGCTTTCTTGGCGATTTCGGCAGATTTGTCGTAGCCGATGTGAGGGTTGAGCGCCGTCACCAGCATCAGCCCCCGCTCCAGGTGCTCGGCCATTTTTGCGGCATCCGGTTCAAGACCCGTAACGCAATGTTTTTGGAAGTTACTGCAGCCGTCCCCAAGCAACTGGATGGACTGCAACAGGTTATGGATGATTACGGGTTTATACACGTTCAGTTGCAGGTGCCCCTGGCTGGCGGCAAAACCGATCGCCACGTCATTGCCCATGACCTGGCAGGCCAGCATGGACAGCGCCTCGCATTGGGTCGGGTTGACCTTGCCCGGCATGATGGAGCTGCCGGGCTCGTTGGCCGGCAGCTTGATTTCGGCCAGCCCGGCCCGTGGCCCGGAACCCAGCAGGCGAAAGTCATTGGCCAGCTTCATCAAGGTCACGGCGAGGGTCTTGAGCGCACCCGACAAGGTGGTCAGCGGTTCGTGCCCGGCCAGGGCGGCAAACTTGTTGGGTGCGGTGACAAACGGCAAGCCGGACAGGGCGGCGACTTCAGCGGCGATGGCTTCAGCAAAGCCGTGGGGGGCGTTAAGCCCGGTGCCGACGGCAGTGCCGCCCTGGGCCAGTTCGCAGACGGCCGGCAAGGCTGCACGGATGGCCCGCTCGGCGTAGTCCAGCTGTGCGACGTACGCTGACAGCTCTTGGCCAAAAGTAATCGGCGTGGCATCCATCATGTGGGTACGGCCGGTTTTAACCAGCTTCATGTGGCGCGCCGACAACTCGGCCAACCCCCCGGACAATTCATTGATGGCAGGCAGCAGATGCTCATTGACCGCTTTGGCGGCGGCAATGTGCATGGCGGTCGGGAAACAGTCATTCGAGCTTTGCGAGCGATTGACATGGTCATTGGGGTGGACCGGCGACTTGCCCCCCCGACCTTTGCCTGCCAGCTCATTGGCTCGTCCGGCAATCACTTCGTTGGCATTCATGTTGCTCTGGGTGCCGCTACCGGTTTGCCACACAACCAGCGGAAACTGGTCGTCGTGTTCGCCGTCGAGTATCTCGTCGGCGGCCTGTTCGATCAGGCGGGCGATATCGGCAGGCAAGTCACCGTTGCGGTCGTTGACCCGTGCGGCGGCTTTTTTGATCAGCACCAGGGCATGCAGCACGGCAAGCGGCATTTTTTCCTTGCCGATTGCAAAATTGATCAGCGACCGCTGGGTTTGGGCGCCCCAATAGGCCTCATCGGCGACGCTAACTTCACCCAGACTGTCGGTTTCGATACGGCTCATCGTCACTTTCTCCTTAAGGTCTGACCAGACAGCTTAGGCGTAGATTGCGGACAGGGGTTCAATCTTGTGTTTACAGGGCTTTTGGTCAGTTGATGAGAACGTCTATCAGTCTCGGGGTTGAGTGACACACTTTGTTAGGCGCAGAATGGGCGCCCTTGGGGTTCTGCCTCGCTTGCTAGAAAAGGAAACTCGATGACCCGTCTTCGCGCCATCTGTACTGCGGTTGCTCTGGTTTGCGCCAGCGGCCAGGTTTTCGCCGATACCGCCAGTCACGCTGCCAGTGCTGAAACGTTCCTGAAGCTGGCACATGCCGACAAGCTGGGTACCCCGGTGTACATGCAAGTGCAGCAAATGTTTGCTCAGCGTTTTGAGCAGACCAAGGCACCTGCTTCCAAGAAAGCCTTGCTGGAAACCTATCAGGCCAAAGCCAACACGGCTCTGGACCAGGCCATTGGCTGGGACAAGCTGAAACCGGACATGGTCAAGCTGTACACCACCAACTTCAGCGAATCCGAACTCAAGGATCTGGTTGCGTTCTATCAGTCGCCCCTGGGCAAAAAAGTCCTGGAAAAAATGCCGCAGCTGACCCAGCAATCGGCGCAAATGACCCAGGCCAAGCTGGAAGGCGCAGTGCCGGTCGTCAACAAGTTGCTTGAAGACATGACGACAGAACTGGTGCCAAAAGCGGCCCCGGCCAAAAAGAAGTAAGCGGAGCCTGAATGGACATGCAACATCGTATCGAATCGGCGCTTGGCGCATTGCAACCCGAGCATCTGAGCGTGCTGGATGAAAGCCACATGCACAGTCGCGGGCTACAGACCCACTTCAAGGCGGTGGTGGTCAGCGAGCAGTTCACAGGGCTCAACCGGGTCAAGCGTCACCAGAAGGTTTACGCCGCACTGGGTGACCTGATGGGCGAATTCCATGCGTTGGCCTTGCACACATACACGCCTGAGGAATGGGCAGAAATCGGCACAGCCCCGGCCTCGCCGACCTGTGCCGGCGGTGGGCACTGAGTTAGCGCAGTCAGCTGGCTTTTTGTTAGAATCCGCAACGCGCCGCTTAGTCGGCGCGTTTTTTTTGCA
Organism: Pseudomonas sp. D1HM; assembly: GCF_019266105.1. NCBI lineage: Bacteria > Pseudomonadati > Pseudomonadota > Gammaproteobacteria > Pseudomonadales > Pseudomonadaceae > Pseudomonas > Pseudomonas sp. D1HM. Next base: position 62,561 of record NZ_LRMN01000004.1, read on the forward strand.
TCCGGTTCACCCTTTACGAGGGTAGCCACCTGGAGAGAGACGCGATGACTTCGCCGATTGTAGTAGCTGCACTGTACAAATTCGTCACCCTTGAAGATTACGTCGAACTGCGAGAGCCCTTGCTCAAGGCCATGGTCGATAACGGCATCAAGGGGACATTGCTGATTGCCGAAGAAGGCATCAACGGCACTGTATCCGGTAGCCGTGAAGGAATTGACGGGCTGATGGACTGGTTGAAGTCCGACCCGCGCATGATCGACATCGATCACAAGGAATCCTACTGCGATGACCAGCCGTTCTACCGGACCAAGGTCAAGCTGAAGAAAGAAATCGTCACCCTCGGCGTAGAAGGCGTAGATCCGAACAAAAAAGTCGGAACCTATGTCGACCCCGAGAACTGGAACGCGCTGATCAGCGATCCAGAGGTGCTGCTGATCGATACCCGTAATGATTACGAAGTGTCCATCGGTACGTTTGAAGGGGCCATTGACCCCAAGACCACCAGCTTTCGCGAGTTTCCCGACTACATCAAGGCCAACTTCGACCCGGCCAGGCACAAGAAAGTCGCCATGTTCTGCACCGGTGGCATTCGTTGTGAAAAGGCTTCGAGCTACATGCTCAGCCAAGGGTTTGACGAGGTGTATCACCTTAAGGGCGGGATCCTGAAGTACCTCGAAGAAGTGCCGCAGGAAGAAACCAAATGGCAGGGCGACTGCTTCGTGTTTGATAATCGTGTCACCGTGCGTCACGATTTGAGCGAAGGCGAATACGACCAGTGCCACGCCTGCCGCACCCCGATCAGCGCGGCGGACCGCGAGTCCGAGCACTATCAGCCGGGTATCAGTTGCCCGTATTGCTGGGACAAACTGAGCGAGAAGACGCGGCGCAGTGCCATTGATCGCCAAAAGCAGATCGAACTGGCCAAGGCCCGCAATCAACCACATCCGATCGGTCATAACTACCGTAAACCTGCCGAGGCCTGATGATGTCAGCGCGCCTGCTCTATGTGATGGACCCGATGTGCTCGTGGTGCTGGGGTTTTTCACCCGTCGCTGAAGCCCTGGTAGAGCAGGCACAGGCCGCAGGTGTCGAGTTGCACCTGGTGGTGGGTGGTCTGCGCACCGGCAGCGGTGCGTCAATGGACGCCGCGAAGCGCCGCTATATCCTTGAGCATTGGCAGGCCGTCGCAGACGCCACCGGGCAACCGTTTACCTTTGAAGGTGCTTTGTCCGAGGGCTTTGTGTACGACACTGAGCCCGCTTGTCGGGCATTGGTGGCAGCCCGCAGCCTGGCCCCCGATTGCGCCTGGAAACTGGTGAAGCTGATCCAGCAGGCATTTTACGTGCAGGGGCGGGATGTCACTCAAGCCAGTGTGCTGGTTGAGCTGGCCGAGGCCGCAGGGTTGCCGCGTATCGAGTTTGCGGCAGCCTTCGATACTGCCGAACAACACGCCGCCACCGCTGCCGACTTCAGTTGGGTGCAAGACCTGGGCATTGCCGGGTTCCCGACCTTGCTGGCCGAGCGTGACGGGCAACTCGCGTTACTGACCAACGGTTATCAACCGCTTGGGCCTTTGTCGGACTTGCTCGGTCGCTGGCTAGAACGCGCCACGCGTGTTTGATCCTTCTGAGGTGCCGCCTTGCGGAAAAACCCCGGACCGCCTGACGTGGGGCGAGATCCGGCGCTTGGCCCTGCGCCATAAAAAAGCCTTGTGGATTGCCAACGGGGTCGCCGTACTGGCCACCTTGTGCAGTGTCCCCATCCCTTTGCTGCTGCCCTTGCTGGTCGATGAGGTGTTGTTGGGCAACGGCGATGCGGCCCTGAAAGTCATGAATCATGCGTTGCCGCAGGCCTGGCAAGCTGCGGCGGGCTACATCGGCCTGATGCTGGCGATTACCCTTGTGCTGCGTTGCGGGGCGTTGCTGTTCAACGTGCTTCAGGCCCGGCTGTTTTCGAGGCTGGCCAAAGATATTGTGTTCCGTATCCGCTTGCGTTTGATCGAGCGCCTCAAGCGTATTTCGCTGGCCGAGTACGAAAGCCTGGGCAGCGGCACCGTGACCACGCACCTGGTCACGGATCTGGACACGCTGGACAAGTTTGTCGGCGAGACGCTGAGCCGCTTTCTGGTGGCCATGCTCACGCTGGTGGGGACTTCGGCGATTTTGCTGTGGATGCACTGGCAACTGGCGCTGCTGATCCTGCTGTTTAACCCGTTGGTGATTTACGCCACGGTGCAATTGGGTAAGCGCGTCAAACACCTGAAAAAACTGGAAAACGACAGCACGGCACGCTTTACCCAGGCCCTGACCGAAACCCTGGATGCCATTCAGGAAGTACGCGCAGGCAATCGCCAGGGGTTTTTCCTGGGTCGCTTGGGACAACGTGCTCGTGAAGTGCGTGACTTTGCGGTGGCTTCGCAGTGGAAAAGCGACGCTTCGAACCGGGCCAGCGGTTTGTTGTTCCAGTTCGGGATCGACATTTTCCGTGCGGCGGCGATGTTGACTGTGCTGTTTTCGGATCTGTCGATCGGCCAGATGCTCGCCGTGTTCAGTTATCTGTGGTTCATGATTGGTCCGGTCGAGCAATTGCTTAACTTGCAATACGCTTTTTATGCGGCAGGCGGGGCGGTGACGCGGATCAACCAGCTGTTGGCCCGTGCCGATGAACCGCAATATCCCGGCGGCGTGAATCCCTTTGCAGGGCACCAGACCGTAGGCATAGAAGTGCGGGACCTGAGCTTCAGCTACGGTGAAGAAAAGGTGCTGGATCACCTGAACCTGAGCATTGCAGCAGGTGAGAAGGTGGCCATCGTGGGAACCAGTGGCGGTGGCAAGAGCACGCTGGTGCAGCTGCTATTGGGGCTTTACACCCCGCAATCGGGAGATATTTACTTTGCCGGCGCCAGTCAGTCGCAAATTGGCCTGCAAACCATTCGTGAACACGTTGCCGTGGTCCTGCAGCACCCGGCACTGTTCAACGACACGGTACGCGCCAACCTGACCATGGGCCGTGAGCGCTCTGACGAAGCCTGTTGGCGGGCGCTGGAAATCGCTCAGCTCGACGGCACCATTCTGAACCTGCCGCAAGGGCTGGACAGTATTGTCGGGCGTTCGGGTGTGCGCCTGTCGGGAGGTCAACGCCAGCGCCTGGCGATTGCCCGAATGGTCCTGGCCGAGCCTCGCGTGGTGATTCTCGATGAGGCCACCAGTGCCCTCGATGCAGCCACGGAATACAACCTGCATCACGCTTTGGGAAAATTCTTGAGTGGTCGCACCACATTAATCATCGCTCATCGCCTGTCTGCGGTAAAACAGGCAGATCGGGTGCTGGTGTTTGATGGCGGGCGCATTGCCGAAGAGGGTGATCACCAGCAGTTGATCGCCGATGGCGGCCTTTACGCAAGGCTGTACGGGCATCTGCAACAGAACTGATGCCGGGGGCTGATGTTTTTACGGGCCTCTACCCATGCGTGACAGGGCCTGGTTGCAGGCTCTTTGCTAGTACTCTTTCTGTCGTTGCTCTGTTTTTCGCAAATTAGCCTAGGCTGATGTGTTGTGGAGAGGTTGTTCTCTGGTTTTTGACCGGTTAGCTGACGCAAAGGGAGCTCATGAAGCAAGAACGTACCCTCGACGCGCCGCGATTGTTGGGCATTGTCTGGCCCTTTATCGCAGTCGTGCTGTTTCAGGCGTTATTGGGGTGTGTCAGCCTCTATATGCTCTCGGCCGTGAGAGGCTATGTCGCAGGCGAGAGCTTATGGTCCAAGGGGCAAAAAGACGCTATCTACTTCCTCACACTGTATGCCGACGGCCAGGATCCGGCCATTTTCGCCAAGTATGAACAAGCGATCAGGGTGCCTAAGGGCGGCAACATCCTGCGTAAGGCGCTGGATCAGTCGCCCCCGGATCTGGACGCTGCCCGTGAAGGTATTTTGCAGGGCGGCAACAGCCCGGAAGACGTCTCGAGCATCATCTGGTTCTACCGGTACTTTCGGAACTTCAGTTACCTGAATCGGGCTGTTGAGAAATGGGTCGTGGGTGACAGCTACCTGATTCAGCTCGATGCGCTGGCCCAGGAAATACACCGGGTCACATCTGCCCAGCAGGCGACCGCTGCTGATATCCAGCGCTGGAGGGCCGATATCTTCAGCATCAATGAAGGCGTCACGCCAGCGGCCAAAGCCTTTAGCGATGCTCTGGGCGAAGGGTCACGATTTATCCTGAACCTGTTGGTGTTGACCAATCTCGCCACTGCGCTTGGCCTGATTCTGCTGGCGCTGTTGCGCACACGCAAAATACTTGCCCAGCGCCGCGCATTTGCCGAAGCGTTGCAAATGGAAAGGGAGCGGGCGCAAATAACCCTAGAGTCCATTGGCGACGGGGTTATCAGTACGGACGTCAGTGGCGCAATTGCCTACATGAACCCTGCGGCGGAGCAACTCACCCGTTGGAGGTCCGAGCAAGCCCAGGGCATCCCCTTGGCCGCATTGTTCAAGTTGCTCGACGAAAATGCCCAGGATGATGGCTTCAAGTTGATCGACCGCATTCTCAGCGGCGAGCTGGGCAACCACAGTGAGCACGCCAAGCTGATTCAGCGCGCGGATGGCAGTACGGTTTCTGTCACGCTGGTGGGCGCCCCGATCCTTCACGCCGGACAAGTGAGCGGTGCTGTGCTGGTGCTGCACGACATGACCCGTGAACGGCAATACCTCGCCAATTTGTCCTGGCAGGCGACCCATGACTCGCTGACAGGGCTGACCAATCGCCGCGAGTTTGAATACCGGCTGGAGCTGGTGTTGCAAAACCTGGCTCGCCAGCAAGGCCGTCACGCCTTGCTGTACCTCGATCTGGACCAATTCAAACTGGTCAACGATACCTGCGGTCATGCAGCGGGCGATGAGCTTTTGCGTCATGTGTGTGCGTTGTTGCAGGCCGGTTTGCGTGAAGGCGATACGCTCGCGCGCCTCGGAGGAGATGAATTTGGCATCCTGCTGGAAAACTGCCCGCCCGACGCCGCAGAGAAAATCGCTGATGGCCTGCGCCAGACGGTACAGAGTTTGCATTTTGCCTGGAAGGGCCGGCCATTCCTGACCACCATCAGCATCGGGCTGGTGCATATTCACTCGGCCCCCGTGACACTTGAGGGGCTGTTGCAGGCAGCGGACATGGCGTGCTACATGGCCAAGGAGAAGGGCCGCAATCGGGTGCAGGTCTACCACGCCGATGACTCCGAGCTCTGTCTGCGTTTTGGCGAAATGGCATGGGTTCAGCGTTTGCATGTCGCCCTGGAAGACAACCGTTTTTGCCTGTATGCACAAGAGATTACCGAGCTGGGCGCCACTCGGGACGCTGCTGGCCACATCGAAATTTTATTGCGTTTGTATGATGAAAGCGGGCGAATGATCTTGCCTGACAGTTTTATTCCCGCCGCTGAGCGTTATGGCTTGATGTCTTCAATTGATCGCTGGGTGGTCGAAAACGTGTTCAGGGTCATTTCTGAATGCGCAGCCCAGTCTCCAGGCCGTCCGATGGCGGTATGCGCGATCAATCTTTCGGGTACCACCATTGGTGACGAAGACTTTTTAGCGTTCCTGCATGAGCAGTTCGAATGTTATGGCGTCGCCCCCGAGATGATCTGTTTTGAAATTACCGAAACCAGTGCTATTGCCAATTTGGGCAGCGCGATTCGTTTTATCAATGATTTGAAGGGGCTGGGTTGCCAGTTCTCCCTGGATGATTTTTGTGCCGGTATGTCCTCATTTGCCTACTTGAAGCATTTGCCGGTGGATTTTCTGAAAATTGATGGCAGCTTCGTCAGGGACATGCTCGATGACCCGATAAACCGGGCTATGGTTGAGGTCATCAATCACATTGGCCATGTGATGGGCAAGCGCACGATTGCCGAGTTCGTCGAGAGCCCGCAAATTGAGCAGGCATTGATCGAGATCGGTGTCGATTTTGCCCAAGGGTATACAATTGAGCGTCCAAAGTTATTCAACTGCGAAAGCTTGTTGTGTCGGCCCGAGCGACGCAAGCCTCAGGGTTTAAAGTCGCCAGGCACGTTGCGCTGACAGCGCGCAGGACAGTGAAACATCACCCATCAAAAGGAATTCGATAGTGATTGATGCATTCAACCGCACTGGGCCGCTCATGGAGGCAGCCAGTTATCCGGACTGGGCTCAGCAGTTGATCAGGGACTGCAGTGAGAGCAAGCGTCGAGTTGTCGAGCATGATTTTTATAGACGCATGCGCGATAACACGCTGAGCCCCAAAACCCTGCGCTTGTATCTGATTGGCGGCTGGCCTGTGGTTGAGCAGTTTTCGTTGTACATGGGGCGTAATCTGGGCAAAACCCGTTATGGGCGTCATCCCGGCGAAGACAAGGCGCGTCGCTGGCTGATTCGTAATATACGGGTTGAGCTCAACCATGCCGATTACTGGGTGAACTGGGCCGGGGCACACGGTATAGCCCTTGAAGACATGAGCGCGCAGGATATTCCGGTTGAGTTTCAGGCGCTCAATGATTGGTGCTGGCACACCTGCGTGAGCGATTCTCTGGCGGTGGCCATGGCCGCAACCAACTATGCCATTGAAGGGGCGGTGGGCGAGTGGTCCGCGATGGTGTGTTCCAGCGCTGTCTATGAGGAGTCATTCCCCCCCGAGGAGCGCAAGCGCGCAATGAAGTGGCTGAAAATGCACGCTCAGTATGATGATGAGCATCCGTGGGAGGCGCTGGACATCATTTGTACGTTGGCAGGCATGAACCCGAGTCGGGCGCTGCAGACGGAGCTTCGTAAGGCTATTTGCAAGAGTTATGACTACATGCACCTGTTTTTACAAAGCTGCCTGCAGTTCGAAAAGAACCTGATGGTGCGTGAGCGACGGGAACTGGCTGAAAGTTGACTGGGGCCGGATCCGGCATAAAAAAACCGCAGGTTGCGTTTGTCGCAACCTGCGGTTTTTTATGTGGTCATATTATTGCGCGTCGAATGCCTGGCCGTTGATTCCTGTGCTGTCAGGGCCCATCAGGTACAGGTAAACCGGCATGATCTCTTCCGGTTGCGGGTTGTTCTCAGGGTTTTCGCCCGGGTACGCCAGCGCACGCATGCTGGTGCGAGTCGCACCCGGGTTGATGCTGTTGGAACGCACGGCAGCCACGCCGTCGACTTCGTCTGCCAGGGTTTGCATCAGACCTTCGGTGGCAAACTTTGACACGCCATATGCCCCCCAGTAAGCGCGACCTTTGCGGCCGACGCTGCTGGAGGTGAATATCACCGAGGCGTCTTGCGACAGCTTGAGCAGAGGCAGCAGCGTGCTGGTGAGCATGAACATGGCGTTGACGTTCACCTGCATGACCCGCATGAAGTTTTCGCCTGACAGCTGCTCCAGGGGCGTGCGCGGGCCAATGATCGAGGCGTTGTGCAGCAGCCCGTCCAGGTGGCCGAATTCATTTTCTATCATCGCGGCCAGCTCATCGTATTGATGGGGCTGGGCCGTTTCGAGATTGAACGGGATGACCGCCGGCTGTGGATGCCCGGCGGCTTCGATTTCGTCGTAGACCTGGCTCAGGTTGGCCTCGGTTTTACCCAGCAGCAGCACGGTCGCACCGTGGCTGGCATAGATTTTGGCAGCCGCAGCGCCAATGCCGCGACCCGCACCGGTGACCAGAATCACCCGGCCCTGGAGCAGGTCGGGTCGGGCAGAGTAATCAAACATAAAAAACCTCAGCAGTATTCATCGATAGCCCGACGTGCATGTCAGCAGCTGCACATCGCGTTATCAAGGACTTTGCGCAATTCGCTCGGGTGATCGACCACGATGTCGGCCCCCCAGTGATCGGGGTTGTCGTTCGGGTGGATATAGCCAAAGCGTACGGCGGCCGTCTTGGTCCCGGCATCGCGTCCGGATTCGATATCGCGCAGGTCATCGCCCACGAACAGCACGCTGGCCGGATCAAGGTCGAGCAGCTTGCAGGCCAGTATCATTGGCTCGGGATCGGGCTTGCTGCGTGTCACGTGATCCGGGCAGATCAGCACCGCCGAGCGCTCGGCCAGGCCCAGTCGCTCCATGATGGGTTGAGCAAAGCGCACCGGTTTGTTGGTGACAACGCCCCAGACCAGATGCGCTTTTTCGATATCGCTCAGCAATTGGGCCATGCCGTCAAACAGCCGGGTGTGCACCGCGCAATCGCGCTGGTAGCGCTCAAGGAACTCCAGGCGCAGCGCCTCGAACCCCGGGGCTTGCGGGTCCATGTTGAAGGTAACGGCAACCATGGCGCGGGCGCCACCGGAGATTTCATCGCGGATCAGTTTGTCTGCAATAGGCGGCAGGTCGCGCTCGGCACGCATGGCCTGGCAGATGGCGATGAAATCCGGCGCGGTGTCGAGCAGGGTGCCGTCCATGTCAAAAAGAACTGCTCTTAAACGCATGTATTACTCCTCGCGAAGGGTCTGGATCATGTAGTTGACGTCAACATCGTCGGCCAGCTTGTAGTGCTTGGTCAGCGGGTTGTAGGTCAGGCCTATGATGTCTTTGACGCTCAGGCCGGCCTGACGGCTCCAGGCACCCAGTTCGGATGGGCGGATGAATTTTTTGAAGTCGTGTGTCCCGCGGGGGATCAGCTTCATGATGTATTCCGCGCCAATGATCGCGAACAGGTAGGATTTCGGGTTGCGGTTGATGGTCGAGAAGAAGACCTGGCCACCGGGCTTCACCATGCGATAGCACGCTTGAATCACTGAAGCAGGATCCGGAACGTGTTCCAGCATTTCAAGGCAGGTGACGACATCGAATTGCTCGGGCATTTCGACGGCCAGCTCCTCGGCGGTGATCTGCCGGTATTCAACACTCACTCCGGACTCGAGCTGATGCAGTTGCGCCACGGCCAGCGGGGCTTCGCCCATATCGATGCCCATTACGGTCGCACCGCGTTGAGCCATGGATTCGCTGAGAATGCCGCCGCCGCAACCGACGTCCAATACTTTTTTGCCTGCCAGTTGCACGCGCTCGTCAATCCAGTTGACGCGTAGCGGGTTGATGTCGTGCAGTGGCTTGAACTCGCTTTCGCGATCCCACCAGCGATGGGCAAGGGCTTCGAATTTAGCGATCTCGGCGTGGTCGACGTTGCTCATGGGTCATTCCTCTAAAGCTGAAAAATCCTGGTAATGCTTCGGGCGCAGGCCCCAAGCGTCTGAATCAGTGAGTATGGCTGCGGATGCGTTCGCCCCAGGCTTTGGCTGTTGCGCAGAGCTGTTGCTCGTCCATGCGGGTCAGGCGGCCATCGTCCAGCAATTGTTTGCCGGCAACCCAGACGTGTTTCACGCAATCGCGGCCGCAGGCATAGATCAATTGTGAAACAGGGTCGTAGACGGGTTGCTGAGCCAGCCCGGAGAGGTCGAACGCAACCAGGTCGGCCGCCTTGCCCTTCTCGATCGAGCCGATATCATTTTCAAGGCCCAGGGCGCGGGCGCCGTTCAGGGTTGCCATGCGCAGGGCGCGGTGCGCATCCAGTGCGGTGGCCGAACCTGCGACGGCTTTGGCCAGCAGGGCGGCAGTGCGGGTTTCGCCAAGCAGGTCGAGGTCATTGTTGCTGGCCGCACCGTCGGTGCCGACCGCGACATTGACTCCGGCTTGCCACAGGCGTTCTACAGGGCAGAAACCACTGGCCAGCTTGAGGTTGGACTCGGGGCAATGAATCACGCAAGCGTTGCTTTCAACCAGCATGGCCAGGTCGTCATCGCTGATCTGGGTCATATGCACGGCCTGGAAGCGGGGGCCCAGCATGCCCAGTCGTGCAAGACGGGCCAAGGGGCGCTCGCCATTGAGTTCGACAGCCTGTTGCACTTCGAAAGCGGTTTCATGCACATGCATCTGAATAGCTGCATCAAGCTCGTCGGCGATGAGCCGGACTTTTTCGAGATTTTCGTCGCTGACGGTGTAGGGCGCATGAGGTCCGAAAGCGATTTTTATCCGCGAATGGTGTTTCAGGTCGCCGAACAGTTCGATGGCCTGGCGCAGGGCCTCATCGGCCGAGCTTGCTCCGGGGATCGGAAAGTCGAGGATCGGAATCGCAATTTGTGCGCGGATGCCGCTGTTGTGCACGCGTTCGGTCGCGATCCCGGGGTAAAAATACATGTCGCTGAAACACGTGATTCCCCCCTTCAGTTGCTCGGCAATGGCCAGGTCGGTGCCATCGCGCACGAAGCTTTCATCGACCCATTTGGCCTCGGCCGGCCAGATATGCTGCTCCAGCCAGGTCATCAATGGCAGGTCGTCGGCCATGCCGCGGAACAGCGTCATCGCAGCATGGCCGTGGGCGTTGATCAGGCCCGGGCCGAGCAGCGTGTCGGGCAGCTCGCGGGTTTCGAGGGTGGTGTACTGCAAGGCTTCGTGGCGCGGACCGATGAACACGATCCGTCCGTCCCGGATGCCAACCCCGTGATCCTTGAGGACAACGCCGGCAGGTTCGACCGGCACGAGCCAGGTTGGCAAGAGTAGTAAGTCGAGGGGCGCGGTCGGTGTCGGCATCAAAAACGGCTTCCAGTGCTTTCTAAAAGGAGTCGAAGTATACCCGAGCGCCTTACAGGAGGGCTCGCTATAATCGGCGGCTTTGTTTCTGGGTTTGGGGGAAGGCATGCGCGATCGACTGTTGGCGGCGGAAAAGGTTAAGGCCATCGATTGGCGGGGTGAAGCCCTTTACCTGCTGGATCAGCGCAGTCTGCCCTTTGAGGAAAACTGGCTGGCATGCACGGGGGCACAAGGTGTCGCCGAGGCGATTCGCGACGCAGTGGTGCGCGGTGCGCCCGCGATTGGCATAGCCGCGGCCTATGGTGTGGTGCTGGCGGCGCGTGAGCGAAAGGCTGCCGGGGGTGACTGGGTGGCTGCACTGGAAGACGACTTCACGTTGCTGGCCGACTCTAGCCCGACGGCAGCGAACCTGACCTGGGCCTTGAGCCGGATGCGTGACCGGTTGCGGCGAACCCAGGCCAGTGCTGATGCGCTGCAGGTGCTTGAAGCTGAGGCTGTCTCGATCCATGAGAGTGACCGTGAGGCCAATCTGACGATGGCGCAACTGGGTGTCGAGCTGATTCGTCGGCACCAGGGGAATGCGCAGGCCGTGCTGACCCACTGCAACACCGGTGCGTTGGCAACCGGTGGTTTCGGGACGGCACTGGGAGTGATTCGGGCGGCCTGGCTGGACGGCATGATCGAGCAGGTGTACGCAGGTGAAACCCGGCCCTGGTTGCAAGGATCCCGCCTGACCGCGTGGGAGCTTGAGAGCGAAGGTATCCCGGTGGTGCTCAATGTCGACTCGGCGGCGGGGCATATCATGAAAACCAAGGGTGTGACCTGGGTGATTGTGGGGGCGGACCTCATTACCGCCAACGGTGATGTGGCGAACCGGATCGGCACGTACCAATTGGCGGTTAATGCCATGCACCACGGTGTGCGCTTCATGGTGGTTGCCCCCAGCGCCACGATCGACATGACGCTGGCCAGCGGTGATGACATTGTCCTTGAGGAGCGAGACGGCAGTGAGCTGCTGGATGTCGGTGGCGTGCGGGTAGGCGCCAATGTCCGGGGGTTCAACCCGGTGTTTGATGTGACGCCGGCCGATCTGATTGACGTCATCGTGACCGAGAAGGGCATTGTCGAACGTCCGGATGCGGCAAAAATGGCGCAGCTGATGTGTCGCAAGCGTTTGCATTGAGGTGCATCGCGGCCGCATGAAGCCGTCAATCATGAACCTGGCGGTACGGGTCATTTGCCGCTCTCGGCCCCTCTGAGCGCGCTCAGGCCGATAACCGGCTCGCTTACTGTGATCCATGCGCATCTGAGGGATAGGTGCGTGGCGGCGTTTGTGATAACATTCGGCGGTTTCCAGGGTGGCCCGTAATGGTTGCCCTTACTGCGCAAATCCGTAGCATAACTCGTTGATTTGTCGTAAGTCGTTGCATGGCACGTGGTCAGCAGCGGCGAGCTTCGTTCGTCCCGAATGGATGTGGCGAAGTTTCACCCGAAAAAGGAATCAGGCTTCTCATGGGCGAACTGGCCAAAGAAATCCTCCCGGTCAATATCGAAGACGAGCTGAAACAGTCCTACCTCGACTACGCGATGAGCGTAATTGTCGGGCGGGCGCTTCCTGATGCACGCGATGGCTTGAAGCCCGTGCACCGGCGCGTGCTGTTTGCGATGAGCGAACTGAATAACGACTGGAACAAGCCGTACAAGAAATCTGCCCGTGTGGTCGGTGACGTAATCGGTAAGTATCACCCGCATGGTGATACCGCGGTTTACGACACTATCGTTCGAATGGCTCAGCCATTCTCCCTGCGCTACCTGCTGGTAGACGGTCAGGGCAACTTCGGTTCGGTCGACGGCGACAACGCTGCGGCCATGCGATACACCGAAGTGCGCATGACCAAGTTGGCCCACGAGTTGCTGGCCGACTTGCACAAAGAGACCGTGGACTGGGTGCCGAACTACGACGGCACGGAAATGATCCCGGCGGTCATGCCGACGCGAATTCCCAACTTGCTGGTCAACGGTTCCAGCGGCATCGCCGTGGGCATGGCCACCAACATCCCGCCGCACAACCTTGGTGAAGTCATCGATGGTTGCCTGGCACTCATCGACAACCCTGAGTTGAGCATCGATGAGCTGATGCAGTACATCCCCGGGCCGGACTTCCCGACCGCTGCGATCATCAACGGTCGTGCCGGTATCATCGAAGCCTACCGCACCGGTCGTGGCCGTATTTACATGCGCGCCCGCTCGATCATCGAAGATATCGACAAGGTCGGTGGCCGTCAGCAGATCGTCATTACCGAACTCCCTTACCAGTTGAACAAGGCGCGATTGATCGAGAAGATCGCCGAGCTGGTTAAAGAGAAGAAGCTTGAAGGCATCACCGAGCTGCGTGACGAGTCCGACAAGGACGGCATGCGTGTCGTGATCGAACTGCGTCGCGGTGAAGTGCCTGAGGTGATCCTCAACAACCTCTACGCCCAGACCCAGCTGCAAGCGGTGTTCGGTATCAACATCGTCGCGCTGATCGATGGCCGGCCGCGCATCCTGAACCTCAAGGATCTGCTGGAAGCCTTCGTTCGTCACCGTCGCGAAGTGGTTACCCGCCGTACCGTATTCGAGCTGCGCAAGGCCCGTGAACGTGGCCATATCCTTGAAGGTCAGGCTGTAGCCTTGTCCAACATCGATCCGGTCATCGCGCTGATCAAGGCCTCGCCAACGCCATCGGAAGCCAAGGAAGCGCTGGTCAGCACGCCTTGGGAGTCGAGTGCAGTGGTTGCCATGGTCGAACGTGCCGGTGCCGATTCGTGCCGTCCGGACAACCTTGACCCGCAATACGGTCTGCGTGAAGGCAAGTACTTCCTGTCGCCGGAGCAGGCTCAGGCCATTCTGGAATTGCGTCTGCATCGCCTGACCGGTCTGGAGCACGAAAAGCTGCTGGCCGAGTATCAAGAGATCCTCAACCAGATCGGCGAACTGATCCGTATCCTCAATAGCTCCACGCGCTTGATGGAAGTGATCCGTGAAGAGCTGGAACTGATCCGTGCCGAATATGGCGATGTGCGTCGCACCGAGATTCTCGATGCCCGTCTCGACCTGACCCTGGGTGACATGATCCCGGAAGAAGAGCGCGTTGTGACCATCTCCCACGGTGGTTATGCCAAGACCCAGCCATTGGCTGCGTACCAGGCCCAGCGTCGTGGCGGTAAAGGCAAGTCGGCAACTGGCGTCAAGGATGAGGACTACATCGCTCACCTGCTGGTTGCCAACAGCCACACCACGCTGTTGCTGTTCTCCAGCAAAGGCAAGGTGTACTGGCTCAAAACCTATGAAATACCGGAAGCTTCCCGTGCTGCGCGGGGCCGTCCGCTGGTCAACCTGCTGCCGCTGGGCGAGGGTGAATACATCACCACCATGCTGCCGGTCGAGGAATACACCGAAGGTCACTTCATCTTCATGGCCACCGCTAACGGCACCGTGAAGAAGACCCCGCTGGAATCCTTCAGCCGTCAACGCAGCGTCGGTCTGATCGCGCTGGAGCTGGACGAAGGCGACGTGCTGATCAGTGCTGCCATCACCGATGGCGAGCGCGAAGTCATGCTGTTCTCCGACGGTGGCAAGGTGACACGCTTCAAGGAATCCGACGTGCGTGCCATGGGCCGTACGGCTCGCGGTGTACGCGGCATGCGTCTTCCGGAAGGGCAAAAGCTGATTTCGATGCTGATCCCTGAAGAAGGCAGCCAGATCCTCACCGCTTCGGCGCGTGGTTACGGCAAGCGCACGGCCATCAGCGAGTTCCCTGAATACAAGCGTGGCGGTCAGGGTGTTATTGCCATGGTCAGCAACGATCGTAATGGCCGTCTGGTCGGTGCGGTTCAGGTTCAGGACGGGGAAGAAATCATGCTGATTTCCGACCAGGGCACTCTGGTGCGTACGCGTGTCGACGAAGTGTCGAGCCTGGGACGTAACACTCAGGGCGTCACCCTGATCAAGCTGGCCAGTGATGAAACGCTGGTCGGGCTGGAGCGGGTTCAGGAGCCGTCGGAAGTCGAGGGTGAAGAACTCGAAGGTGAAGGCGAAGAGGGTGTCGAGCTTGAAGGCGAGCAGCCACTAGACGCTGGCGCTGACGAAGAAGCACCGCAGGTGTAAGCGGACACACAGGGGGGCGGATGAAGATTCGCCCCCTTGTTGTATGTCCCGTATGAAAGTATCGACCACCTGCAGGGGCGAGTTTGCTCGCGATAGCAGCAACGCGGTTTGCCATTCGGGCCGCAGTTCGCTCCCGCATCAGGTCAGTGTCGACTGATATCATGATTTATCGCGTGACCCACCAAATCAGAGTGAGAGTGGATGTGAGCAAACGAGCCTATAACTTCTGCGCAGGTCCTGCTGCGCTCCCTGAAGCCGTCCTGTTGCGTGCCCAGTCCGAGTTGCTCGACTGGCACGGCAAGGGCCTCTCCGTCATGGAGATGAGCCACCGCAGTGATGAGTTTGTATCCATTGCGACCAAGGCCGAGCAGGATCTGCGTGACCTGCTGTCTATTCCCTCGAACTATAAGGTCCTGTTTCTGCAGGGTGGCGCCAGCCAGCAATTTGCTCAAATTCCGTTGAATCTGCTGCCCGAGAATGGCAAGGCAGATTACATCGACACCGGCATCTGGTCGCAAAAGGCGATTGAAGAGGCTTCGCGCTTTGGTCACGTGAACGTGGCAGCAACGGCCAAGCCTTACGATTACTTCGCCATTCCAGGCCAGAACGAGTGGAAGCTGTCGAGTGATGCGGCTTACGTTCATTACGCGCCGAATGAAACCATTGGCGGCCTGGAGTTCGACTGGATCCCGCAAACCGGTGATGTACCGTTGGTCGCTGACATGTCCTCCGACATTTTGTCGCGTCCGGTAGATGTATCGCGCTTTGGCATGATTTACGCCGGTGCCCAGAAAAACATCGGTCCAAGCGGGATTGTGGTCAACATCATTCGCGAAGACCTGCTGGGGCGTGCGCGCTCAATCTGTCCGACGATGCTTGACTACAAGGTCGCAGCGGATAACGGTTCGATGTACAACACGCCGCCGACACTGGCCTGGTATTTGTCTGGCCTGGTGTTCGAGTGGCTCAAAGAGCAAGGCGGGGTTGAGGCGGTCGGCAAGCTCAACGAAGTCAAGAAGCGCACTCTGTATGACTTTATCGATGCCAGCGGCCTGTACAGCAACCCGATCAACAAGTCTGACCGGTCCTGGATGAACGTGCCGTTCCGTCTGGCGGATGACCGTCTCGACAAGCCATTCCTTGCGGGTGCCGAAGCGCGCGGCCTGCTGAACCTCAAGGGGCATCGTTCGGTAGGCGGCATGCGTGCATCGATCTATAACGCTGTAGACATCACCGCCGTTAATGCGTTGGTGGCGTACATGGCAGAGTTCGAAAAGGAACACGGCTAATGTCTGAGCAAGAACTCAAGGCGCTGCGCGTACGCATCGACAGCCTGGACGAAAAGGTTCTGGAGCTGATCAGCGAGCGCGCCCGCTGCGCTCAAGAAGTTGCGCGGGTCAAAATGGCTTCGCTGGCTGAGGGTGAAGTGCCGGT
Source organism: Pseudomonas sp. D1HM (assembly GCF_019266105.1). Taxonomy (NCBI): domain Bacteria; kingdom Pseudomonadati; phylum Pseudomonadota; class Gammaproteobacteria; order Pseudomonadales; family Pseudomonadaceae; genus Pseudomonas; species Pseudomonas sp. D1HM. Next base: position 78,667 of record NZ_LRMN01000004.1, read on the forward strand.
ATTTTATCGGCCTGAACGTGAGGCGCAGGTGCTCAAGCGCGTCATGGAGCGCAACAAGGGGCCGTTGGGCAATGAAGAGATGGCGCGTCTGTTCCGCGAAATCATGTCTTCCTGCCTGGCGCTGGAGCAGCCGCTGAAAGTCGCGTACCTGGGGCCAGAAGGTACCTTCACCCAGGCGGCAGCGATGAAGCACTTCGGGCATGCCGTCATCAGCAAGCCAATGGCTGCAATCGATGAGGTTTTCCGTGAAGTGGCCGCGGGTGCTGTCAATTTCGGTGTGGTGCCGGTGGAAAACTCCACTGAAGGGGCTGTGAACCATACGCTGGACAGCTTCCTTGAGCACGACATGGTGATTTGCGGCGAAGTTGAGCTGCGCATTCACCACCATCTGCTGGTTGGCGAGAACACCAAGACCGACAGCATCAGTCGCATCTACTCCCATGCGCAGTCGCTGGCTCAATGCCGCAAATGGCTGGACGCGCATTACCCGAATGTCGAGCGCGTTGCTGTGTCGAGCAATGCCGAGGCAGCCAAGCGGGTCAAGGGCGAGTGGAACTCGGCGGCCATTGCAGGTGATATGGCCGCAGGCTTGTATGGGCTGACCCGTTTGGCTGAAAAGATCGAGGACCGTCCGGACAACTCCACGCGGTTCCTGATGATTGGTAATCAGGAAGTGCCGCCGACCGGTGACGACAAGACGTCGATCATCGTGTCGATGAGCAACCGTCCAGGTGCGCTGCATGAGCTATTGGTGCCGTTCCATGAGAACGGTATCGACCTGACGCGCATCGAGACACGTCCTTCGCGTAGCGGTAAATGGACCTATGTATTCTTCATCGATTTTGCTGGCCACCACCGCGACCCATTGGTCAAGAGTGTGCTGGAGCAAATCAGTCAAGAAGCGGTCGCACTTAAAGTGCTGGGTTCTTACCCTAAAGCGGTTCTCTGAGGCGGTCATACATGAGTGGTGATTTTCTCGCCCTGGCACAGCCGGGCGTGCAACAACTTTCGCCTTACGTCCCGGGCAAGCCCGTGGATGAACTGGCGCGTGAGCTGGATATCGATCCGGCCACCATCGTCAAGCTGGCGAGCAATGAAAACCCGTTGGGTGCAAGCCCTCGCGTGCTGGCGGCCATTGGTGAGGCGCTGGCCGAGCTGACGCGTTATCCGGACGGCAATGGTTTCGCGCTCAAGCAGCTGTTGGCTGGGCGTTGCGGTGTGCAGCTCGATCAGGTGACGCTGGGCAACGGCTCCAACGATATTCTGGAGCTGGTCGCAAGGGCTTATCTGGCGCCGGGTCTGAATGCAGTGTTCAGTGAGCACGCGTTTGCCGTGTATCCGATCGTCACTCAGGCGGTGGGCGCGCAGGCGCGTGTCGTGCCGGCCAAGGACTGGGGGCATGACCTGCCAGCCATGCTTGAGGCCATCGACAGCAATACCCGCGTGGTCTTCCTGGCGAACCCGAACAACCCCACCGGTACCTGGTTTGGTGCAGATGCGTTGAACGAGTTTTTGCAGGATGTGCCCGAGCGCGTTCTGGTCGTGCTGGATGAGGCTTACATCGAGTATGCAGAAGGTGGTGATCTGCCGGATGGCCTGGAATTCCTTTCGGCTTATCCAAACCTGCTGGTGTCGCGTACATTCTCCAAGGCTTATGGTCTGGCCGCCCTGCGAGTGGGCTACAGCCTGTCAACGGCGGTGGTTGCCGATGTACTGAACCGGGTTCGTCAGCCATTCAATGTCAACAGCCTGGCGCTGGCTGCGGCCTGTGCCGCGCTGCAGGATGTTGACTACCTTGCTGAAAGTCGCCGTCTTAATGAAGCGGGCATGCTGCAGTTGCAGGACGGCTTTCGTGAGCTGGGCCTGGGCTGGATTCCTTCGCGGGGCAATTTCATTGCGGTGGACCTTGGGCGAGAAGCAATGCCGGTTTATCAAGGCTTGCTGCGCGAAGGCGTGATCGTGCGTCCGGTGGCCAACTACGGCATGCCGAACCACTTGCGTATCACCATTGGCCTGCCGGCAGAAAACACGCGTGTGCTGGAAGCGTTAGGCAGGGTTCTTGCCCGTGGTTGATGTCATGTCGGTAAAGCCTGTCGTAGGTCGGCTGGTCGTTGTCGGGTTGGGCCTGATTGGTGGATCCTTCGCTAAAGGCATGCGCGAAAGCGGTTTGTGCACGGAGGTGGTGGGGGTCGATCTTGACCCGGAGTCCCGTGCGCTTGCCGTGGAACTGGGTGTTGTCGATCGCTGTGAGGCGGATTTGGCAACAGCGTGCCGTGGTGCAGATGTCATTCAGCTGGCCGTGCCGATCCTGGCCATGGAAAAAATGCTCGGGTTGCTGGCGGGCATTGATCTTGGCAAGGCCGTGTTGACCGATGTGGGCAGTGCCAAAGGCAATGTCGTGCGGGCTGCGGCGCAGGCATTCGGTGCGATGCCCGCACGCTTTGTTCCCGGGCATCCGATTGCCGGTTCCGAGCAAAGCGGCGTCGAGGCTTCCAATGCCAGCCTGTTCCAGCGGCACAAGGTAATTTTGACGCCTGTGGCTGAAACTGACGCGCAGGCGCTGGCGCTGGTCGATATGATGTGGCGAGCGCTGGGGGCGGACGTCGAGCACATGCAGGTCGAGCGTCACGATGAGGTGTTGGCTGCAACCAGCCATTTGCCTCATTTGTTGGCTTTCGGGCTGGTGGACTCTCTGGCCAAGCGTAATGAAAATCTGGATATCTTTCGTTATGCGGCGGGTGGTTTTCGCGATTTTACAAGAATCGCCGGAAGCGACCCGGTAATGTGGCATGACATTTTTCTCGCCAATCGCGAAGCAGTGTTACGCACATTAGATACGTTTCGCAGCGATCTCGACGCCTTGCGCGACGCGGTCGATGCTGGGGACGGGCATCAATTGCTGGGCGTTTTTACCCGCGCCCGGGTTGCTCGCGAACATTTCAGTAAAATCCTGGCCCGCCGGGCTTATGTGGACCCTATGAATTCAAAAGATCTGATTTTCCTGGCTGAACCTGGTGGCAATGTAACCGGGCAGATCCGTGTGCCGGGCGACAAGTCCATTTCGCACCGTTCGATCATGCTCGGCTCGCTGGCTGAAGGCACTACCGAAGTAGAAGGTTTCCTTGAGGGCGAAGATGCCCTGGCAACACTGCAGGCGTTTCGTGACATGGGTGTGGTGATTGAAGGCCCTCACCATGGTCGCGTGACTATTCACGGTGTTGGCCTGCATGGCTTGAAAGCGCCGCCAGGGCCCATCTATCTGGGTAACTCGGGGACTTCAATGCGCCTGCTGTCCGGCCTTTTGGCCGCGCAGAGCTTTGATACCACCCTGACGGGCGATGCCTCGCTGACCAAGCGTCCGATGAATCGCGTGGCTAATCCGCTGCGTGAAATGGGCGCGGTCATTGATACCGCTGCCGAAGGTCGTCCGCCAATGACCATTCGTGGCGGTCACGCGCTTAAAGGCATGGACTACACCCTGCCGATGGCCAGTGCCCAGGTGAAATCTTGCCTGCTGCTGGCCGGTTTGTACGCAGAGGGCAAAACCTCGGTGACGGAACCGGCGCCGACGCGTGATCATACCGAGCGCATGCTGCGCGGTTTCGGTTATCCGGTCAGTGTCGAGGGTGCTACCGCTTCCGTTGAGTCGGGACACAAGCTCACGGCGACCCACATTGAAGTGCCGGGTGACATCTCGTCCTCGGCCTTCTTCCTGGTGGCGGCTTCGATCGCTGAAGGCTCTGACCTGTTGCTTGAGCACGTAGGCATCAACCCGACACGTACCGGGGTTATCGACATATTGCGTTTGATGGGGGCGGATATCACCCTTCAAAACCAGCGCGAAGTGGGCGGTGAGCCGGTTGCTGATTTGCGTGTGCGATCGGCCCGCCTCAAAGGCATCGAAATTCCTGAGGAGCTTGTGCCCCTGGCAATCGATGAGTTCCCGGTATTGTTTGTTGCAGCTGCTGTTGCCGAGGGGCGTACGATTCTGCGCGGGGCAGAGGAGTTGCGTGTCAAGGAGTCAGACCGGATCCAGGTCATGGCTGACGGTCTGCTGACGCTGGGTGTCAAATGCGAGCCTACGCCGGACGGCATCATTATCGACGGCGGTCCGATCGGTGGTGGTGAAGTTCATGGTCATGGTGATCATCGTATTGCGATGGCGTTCAGCGTGGCGGCATTGCGGGCAACCGCTCCGATCCGTATCCACGATTGTGCCAACGTAGCCACTTCATTTCCGAACTTCCTTGCACTCTGCAAGCAAGTGGGCATGCGCGTTGCGCAAGAGGCGAACTCGTGATGGCTCTGGCTCCTGTAATTACTATTGATGGCCCAAGCGGTTCGGGCAAAGGCACTGTGGCCGGGATCCTGGCCAAGCGTTTGGGGTGGAATCTGCTGGATTCCGGTGCCCTGTACCGTTTGCTGGCATTCGCGGCGGGTAACCATGGCGTTGCCCTGGATAATGAAGCCTTGCTGGAGAAGCTGGCTGCACATCTTGATGTGCAGTTCGTCGGAGCGACGGAAGGTACATCTGCGCGCATTATTCTCGAAGGCGACGATGTAACCCACGCCATCCGCAGTGAGACTGTTGCCGCCGGTGCCTCGAAAGTCGCGGCCCTGCCTGCTGTGCGCGAGGCCTTGCTGTTGCGCCAGCGTGCTTTTCAGGAGGCGCCGGGTCTTGTCGCCGATGGTCGCGACATGGGTACCGTGGTGTTTCCTGATGCGCCGCTAAAGGTGTTTTTGACCGCTAGCGCCGAGGAACGGGCGCGTCGCCGTTACTTGCAGTTGAAGGCCAAGGGCGATGATGTTAGTCTCTCTGGTCTGCTAGATGAGATTCGTGCCCGCGATGAGCGTGACACGCAGCGAGCAATAGCCCCGCTCAAACCGGCGGCTGATGCGATACAGCTGGACTCTACGGAGTTATCCATCGAGCAGGTGCTTGAACGCATCATGAGTGAAATCGCACTTCGCGATATCACTGGATGACCAAGAAAGCGTGCAGGAGACCAGAAATAGTCCTGCATGCCTTCTTTTATATGAACGTAACCCACATTGTCTGGAATGTGGCTGATGGGCGTATTCCTTCGCCCTTGAACAACAGGAATTAAAATGAGCGAAAGCTTTGCAGAACTCTTTGAAGAAAGCCTAAAAACCCTGAATCTTCAGGCTGGCTCGATCATCACCGCTATCATCGTTGATATCGATTACCAAGCTGGTTGGGTAACCGTTCACGCTGGTTTGAAGTCTGAAGGCCTCATCCCGCTGGAGCAGTTCCACAACGACGCTGGCGAACTGAACATCAACATCGGTGATGAAGTTCACGTTGCGCTGGACGCGGTCGAAGACGGCTTTGGCGAAACCAAGCTGTCCCGTGAAAAAGCCAAGCGCGCTGAATGCTGGATCGTTCTGGAAGCAGCCTTCGCAGCAGAAGAAGTGGTCAAGGGCGTTATCAACGGTAAGGTTAAAGGCGGCTTCACTGTCGACGTTAACGGCATCCGTGCGTTCCTGCCAGGTTCTCTGGTTGACGTTCGTCCAGTGCGCGATACTACGCACCTGGAAGGCAAAGAGCTGGAATTCAAGGTCATCAAGCTTGACCAGAAGCGCAACAACGTTGTTGTTTCGCGTCGTAGCGTTCTTGAAGCAGAGAACTCCGCTGAGCGTGAAGCTCTGCTGGAATCCCTGCAAGAAGGCCAGCAAGTCAAAGGTATCGTCAAAAACCTCACCGATTACGGCGCATTCGTCGATCTGGGTGGCGTCGATGGCCTGCTGCACATTACCGACATGGCTTGGAAGCGTATCAAGCATCCTTCCGAAATCGTCAACGTTGGCGATGAGATCGATGTCAAGGTTCTGAAGTACGATCGCGAACGCAATCGTGTTTCCCTGGGCCTGAAGCAGCTGGGCGAAGATCCATGGGTTGCTATCAAAGCCCGTTACCCAGAAAGCACTCGCGTTACCGCGCGTGTAACCAACCTGACCGACTACGGCTGCTTCGCTGAGCTGGAAGAAGGCGTTGAAGGTCTGGTACACGTTTCTGAAATGGACTGGACCAACAAAAACATCCACCCTTCGAAAGTCGTACAAGTCGGCGACGAAGTGGAAGTTATGGTTCTGGACATCGACGAAGAGCGTCGTCGTATCTCCCTGGGCATCAAGCAGTGCAAATCTAACCCATGGGAAGATTTCTCTGGCCAGTTCAACAAGGGCGATAAAATCTCCGGCACCATCAAGTCGATCACCGATTTCGGTATCTTCATTGGTCTGGACGGCGGCATCGACGGCCTGGTTCACCTGTCCGACATCTCCTGGAACGAAGTGGGCGAAGAAGCCGTACGTCGTTTCAAGAAGGGCGACGAGCTTGACACCGTTATCCTGTCTGTTGATCCAGAGCGCGAGCGCATCTCCCTGGGTATCAAGCAGCTGGAAAGCGATCCGTTCTCCGAGTACGTACAAGAGAACGACAAAGGCGCAATCGTTAAGGGCATCGTGAAAGAAGTTGACGCTAAAGGCGCCATCATCACTCTGGCCAACGATATCGAAGCGACTCTGAAAGCCTCCGAAATCAGCCGTGACCGCGTTGAAGACGCGCGCAACGTTCTGAAAGAAGGCGAAGAAGTAGAAGCCAAGATCATCAGCGTTGATCGCAAGAGCCGCGTAATCCAACTCTCCATCAAGTCGAAAGATGATGCTGAAGAGAAAGAAGCAATTCAGAGCCTGCGCGACAAGCCAGCTACCTCTGACATTGCTGCTGGTCCGACCACTCTGGGCGACCTGCTGCGTGCACAAATGGAAAAGCAGAACTAAGTTCTGACTGACCATTAAAAAGGGCGACTTAGGTCGCCCTTTTTTGTGCCTGAAATTTGAGTTGGATACTGGAGTGGGGGTGAAAGTTGTTAAGGGTGTCTGCGCGGGGTCCTGGTGCAGCAGGCGCTTCAGAGCTGTGGTCGGGCATTGCGGTGTGTGAGGGTTCAAGGCTCTGCAGAAGGCGTAGGCTGGTCGGAGCGGGCTGATATCCATTGGCCATAGTTGTTTCATGTCCCTTGTTGGATGCCGGCTCTTGCCGTGATGTGTGAAAAGATAAGTCAAATCCTGGGCTGTTCAAAGTCATTCGATCATGCTAAAACCTTTGAAGCGCTGATCTAGCTGCTTGAAAAAGAAGGGAAAAATATGACGAAGTCGGAGTTGATCGAACGAATTGTCACCCATCAAGGGCTACTCTCATCCAAGGATGTTGAGCTGGCTATCAAGACCATGCTTGAGCAAATGTCACAGTGCCTGGCGACCGGAGATCGAATTGAGATCCGCGGCTTTGGCAGCTTCTCGCTGCACTACCGAGCACCTCGGGTAGGTCGGAATCCGAAAACCGGCCAGTCTGTAAGCCTCGATGGTAAATTTGTTCCTCATTTCAAGCCGGGCAAAGAGCTCCGCGATCGAGTGAATGAAGATGAGGAAGAAGACGTTTAACCCTTAAGGAATAAGGAGTTGTTGATGCGTAATTTTAAGCGAGCAATGCTGGTGGTATTTGCCCTTATCGTGCTTTTCGGGGTGGTGGTTTTTATCCTCGAGAACCAGCAGCCGACCTCCTTGATGTTTATGGGGTGGCGCTCAGCAGAATTGCCTGCATCGCTGTTCTTTATCGCTGCGCTCCTGATTGGCATGGTGATCGGGCCTGTCATGGGGTTCGTAGCCTACAGGCGAAAAGCGGCCAGATTAAAGCGTAACTTGCTTCAACCGTAGGGCGTCCTCCCGGGCTTGTGCCGACTGGCTAACAGGGGAGGGTGAATAAACGCTGGCGATGAATGACGTGGCTTGAAATGCTCATGCTGCGGGGTGCGCGTTCGGTAATTGACGGCAAGTTTGCTGCAGAAGCATTCTAGATGCGGTAAATTTTCCTACGCAAAGTGCGGCTTTGTATTGTCGGCCAGTACTGGCAAAATTCAGGCTGAATCCGGCTGCTAATTGTTCATATACTTCTTTAGGTGTGCATGGATGCATATGTCTATTGGTAAGTGGTTACCAGTATATGAAAATCCCTGCATTACAAGTCCGCAGCATATTCCCGTTAGCAGGTCTAGATGAGCAGTTTTTCTCGTATCCCCCACGGCGCAGCCTCTGACGGCGTTGATTTTGTTGCTCTGCTCCGGGCTGTCTGGCTGCAAAAAAAAATCATCATTACGGCGTCGATGCTGTGTGGCCTTGTTGTCTGGGGTTATGCATCGTTAGTGACGCCTGAATATCAGGTGAGCAGCGTTATCCGTCCGGCTGCGATCAACGAACTGGATGCGCTCAACCGTTCCGGCGTATATACCCTGCCGCCGAGTGAAGCCTTGTTGAAGGTAGGTGCTTCCCTTGAGTCCTACGACACGCGGCTGGGCTTTTTCAGGGCTAACCAGGCGCTGTTCAGCCAGTTCGAGCACCCGGGCCGAACGCTGGAGCAAAGCTTTGAGCACTTCAACCGCTCATCCTTGAAACTTATTCTTCCTGATCCCAATAAAGCCGATTCTCTCAGTGCTTTTATCGGCCTGGAGTTGAGCTATCCCGAGGGCGTTGATGGCGTTCAGATTCTCAACGGTTTTGTAGATTACGCTGTGGATGCTGAGCAAAAACAAATTGCCGCTGACCTTAAGGTTATTGTCAATAATCGTTTGACTGAGCTGAAGGGCAAAATTGACGCAGCGCGTTCAAATTACGAGTCAGAAAAAAGCGCGCAAATTGCGACCTTGCTCGAATCGGACAATATAAAACGTGCGCAACTGCAGGACGAGCTCAAGGCGTTACGTCAGCAGCTCAAGATCGGACGATTCGATCGCATAGCCGAGTTGAATGAGGCGATCGGTATTGCCAAATCCCTGGGCATTCAAAAACCGACCACACCTTTGGCCCTGCGTGGGACGCCTGACGCTGGCAACACTAATGTCATGCGTACGGAAATCAACAATCAGCAGACGCCCTTGTACTTCATGGGGGTTGATGCGCTGGAAGCAGAGCGCACTGCTTTGCAGAACCGTAAAACCGATGATTTCACTGAAGCCCGTATCGCCAAAATTGCCCACGAACTGCAGTTGTTGCAAAGCAATCGTGAGGTTGAAGTGCTCAAGCAGCGTCAGAATGAGGATCTTTTTCTAAGTGGCGTGCAACCCCTGCGTGCCGAGGTTGTGCGTTTGGGCAATGTGGGCAGTCTCGATACCAGCAACATCAAGTTGGTGGCGGTCGATCGCAGGGCGCTGGAGCCTATGGAACCGAGTAAGCCCAAAAAAGTCTTGATTGTCGTGCTGGGGTTGTTTCTGGGAATGTTTGCAGGTGTGTTGATCGCTTTGGTCAGGCACTTTATGGCCAGCCGTGCTGCCGGCCCTCAGCCCGTTGGCCCGGTTGTACTGTCGAAGGGTTCAGGCGAAAACTGAAATTCCTGCCAGCCAGATGTCGCCACACAAAAGCACGGGCGGGAGGAGGTTTTGTTGAATTGGAAGGCGAGGGCTGTATCATTCGAGCAGGCATTACCCCGTGAGTGGATATTGCGCTCATGCAGATCAACAGGATGTGATTGGCATTGTTTCGGGTGCAGCGAATACAGCAAATGAGCCTTTGCAAATGAACTGTGAGGGCGACATCGAACTCAAAATGACTTCGTCGGTCATTGCTTTCGGCGGGTTGAAAGCTCGCTTCGATTCAGTGTGACAGCCCTCCGAACGCACCCGCTGCCTGGCATGATGATAAAACACGGAAGAACCATTAATGAGCTGCCTATATACATGACAAGCTCCGAGCTCACCCAGGCGTCTGCCGCATCCGGATCTCGCGATTGGTATCTGGTGCAATGCAAGCCCAAACAGGACGAACGTGCCGAGGAGAACCTTGTGCGCCAAGGGTATGTCTGTTCACGTCCTGCCTGCCGCCGTGAGAAAACTTTGCGCGGACAGGTGCAATGTGTCCAGGAGTCCCTGTTCCCTGGCTACTTGTTTATTCATATGCCACACGGTGCAAATTGGGCCCCGTTGCGCTCAACCCGCGGTGTAGCCCGTGTGGTTGCTTTCGGTGGCCGTCCATTGGCTGTCAGTCACGAGTTGATTCACCAGTTGCAGGGGCGTGCACAATCACAGGTCATTTCTACGTTCAGTCCGGGTGACAAAGTCACGATCCTGGATCAAGGCTTCGCAGGCATTGAGTCGATATTCATGACAATGGAGGGTGAAGAGCGGGTCATTCTGCTTATCAATCTGATGAGCCGTCAGCAGCAGATCAGCTTGCCGCTAGCGAGGATTGCCTGTCGTTAACCGGTCACCTTGTCAGGGTAATCTGCACGGAACCGTTCTCAGGAAATCAACGATAAATCCTGGGGCGGTAGCGTGTTTTCCAGATGCCCCTCCCTCCAACCTGTTGTCTGTCGTAACAGGGTTTGTACCCGCTCAATTGAGGTAAAACACACACCATGGCTATATTAAACCGTAAAGGCATTATCCTCGCCGGCGGTTCAGGTACGCGTCTGTACCCGCTCACCATGGGTGTGTCCAAACAGATGCTGCCGATCTACGACAAGCCCATGATCTTCTACCCGCTCTCGGTACTGATGCTGGCAGGAATACGTCAAATCCTGATCATTTCAACGCCTGATGATTTGCCCAGCTTCAAAAAGTTGCTGGGTGATGGCAGTCAGTACGGTATTGAGCTGAGCTATGCTGAACAGCCGAGTCCCGATGGGTTGGCCCAGGCATTTATTATCGGGGAAGCGTTCATTGGTACCGATCCGGTCTGCTTGATCCTGGGTGACAATATTTTCTACGGTCATCATTTTTCGGACAATCTGCGGGCCGCCATGTCTCAAGCCGAAGGTGCGACGGTATTCGGTTACCACGTGTCTGAGCCTGAGCGTTTTGGGGTCGTTGAGTTCGACAGTTCAGGCCGTGTGTTGAGTATTGAAGAAAAGCCTGTCTCACCAAAATCGAATTTTGCCATTGTCGGTTTATATTTCTACGATAACAAAGTGGTCGACCTCGCCAAGCGTATAAAACCCTCTTTGCGTGGCGAGCTTGAAATCACAGACCTGAACTGTATTTACCTTCAGCGCGAGCAGTTGACCGTTGAAGTACTTGGGCGTGGATTTGCCTGGCTAGACACGGGCACACACGAATCATTACTGGAAGCGAGTTCTTTTGTGCGCACCATTGAGCAGCGTCAAGGCTTGAAAGTCGCCTGCCTCGAGGAAATAGCCTTCAATAACGGCTGGATCACACCCGAGCAACTGGCCGAGCAGGCTGAAAAGCTGAAGCAGACAGGGTATGGATGCTACTTGTCCCGGCTTTTGTCTGAGCGTGCCGGCTTGTGAAATTCTTGGCGACGAATCTTCCCGGCGTAGTTGTCATTGAGCCTCGTACTTTTGTCGATGAGCGGGGCTGGTTTATGGAGAGTTTCAACCAGCGCTGTTTTAGCAAGGGTTTGCAGGATTTGGGTATTCCGGCACCGGAATCGTTTGTTCAGGATAATCAATCCTGCTCAAGGAAAGGGGTGTTGCGCGGCTTGCATTATCAACGTGAACCTCATGCACAGGGAAAGCTGGTAAGTGTCACTCGAGGCGCTGCATTTGATGTGGCTGTGGACCTTCGCTCGAACTCAGACACCTATGGGAAATGGTTTGCACTTGAATTGAATGCCAGGAATAAAAAGATGCTGTGGATTCCTGAGGGGTTTGCCCATGGTTTTCTGGCCCTTGAGGATGAGACCTGTGTGAACTACAAGACCACCCGTTACTATAATAAAGAGGCTGAGTGCAGTGTGTTTTGGAAGGACCAGTTGTTGGGGATTAAATGGCCAAGGCTGGAACATTACCTGCTCAGTGATAAAGATAAAAATGCACCTTGTTTATCAAGCTAGAACGAACATTGTATATGCATTCAAGCGTTGTTCTGCCATTGTGCGGCCACCTTTTGATGCCGGATAGTTATGATGAGGCTAGTGGCTCGGGAGGGCGGGTTTGAAAAGTAATGCAACTTCGTACTGCGTTGTATTGTGCGCATGTATTCTTGTCGCGCTGGGGGACATACGTTCGCTGATCAGTCCTGCGGGATATTGGGCTATTTGGTGCCTGGTGGGAATTTTCGGGTATGCCTCCAAGGGGTGCGTATTCAGTTTTAGAGTCAGTCCCGAACTGTTTACCTATCTGGCAGGTTTCTTCATGGTGGTCATGTCATTTGTACTCAGTGCGATCATGAATAGCGATGTGGCGACGCTGTATCAGGGTGTGAAAATATGCTGTGTGGCCGCTATTTTTGTATGTATTTATATTCACGCCCAGCACCTGGAAGGAAGACAGTTTTATGCTATCAGTGTGACCGTTCTGTGTGTGGGGCTGCTGTTCTTTCTCATGTCAAAGTACGCGGTGCCAGCCTTTTATGTCGTACTGGGTGATGGAAGGCAGGGTAGCCTTTTTGCTTTTCCGGGTGTCCTGTGGAAAACCTGCGCCTTTTTTATCGGGTTTGTGATCGTAGGGATGCTGTTTGATGGGCGGGCTAAAAAAATAGCGGTCACCGCTTTTATAATCGGGTTTTATTTATTGATCGCAGACTCAAGTCGAACAGGCTTTATCATTTTTGCACTGGTCGTCTTTCTGATGGGGCTGTTGGGGCTCTACACCCGGCCCAAAACGGTTGTGGGTGCGTTTATCGTATGTGTCTGTGCCGGAATATTAGGCCTGCTGCTGTACAGTGGCGGTTTCACATCCATGAATCCTGATGACGCACCGCTGGTTCTGGATCGACTGGCTGCCGGAGATCCGGTGCGAATGCAAATGCTGGTTGATGGCGTTGCACATTCGTTGGAGTGCCTGCCGCTGGGATGTGGATTTGGTACAACAGTATCGGATGTGGAGGGGGGCGTGATGGTTGTCCATAACGCCTACCTGTCCTCAGTGGGCGATTTGGGTTTGGGGGGCTTGATGGGGTTGGCCATTCTGATGTTCTCCCCCGTGCTCTTCTTTTTCACCCGGCTGTATAAATACAGCGCGCTCAAGTACAAACCAGCGCGAGACCTCGCCTATGCAGTGGCTGCATTTGGAGGGGTGGCGGGGTACATCCTGTTACTCATGCTTCATCCCTTCAGCACAGAGCTTTCGGAATGGGGTATCTGGATTGTCATGGTTTCTGCACTGTCGGTGATGTCGCAACGCATGACGATCGACGATCCGGAATTAAAGTATCAGTTGGGTGCGTAATATGATTTTGCAGTTCAAAAATGTGAGCTTGCTGTTCATTGCTCAGTTGGTCAGCTACTTGATTCCCATACTGGAAATTCCAATATTGGCAAAAGCGCTGGGGGTTGAAAAGTATGGACAGATTTTACTGATTCAAACCACGGCGCTTTTGTGTTCGCTGGTGGTGGAATATGGTTTTTCGTTGAGTGGTGCAAGGCAGGTGGCATTATGTGCCAACGACAAGCCTCGACTCGCCCGTATTTACAGTGGTGTAATTTCTGCAAAGTTACTGCTGTCACTGACAATGGGCGCCGTTGCAGGTGTCGTGCTGGCACTTTTTCAGACCGGGCTCGATGCTCAGGCGATTGTTTGGGGCTACCTGTACTTTTTTGCGTTTGGTTTTAGTAATGTCTGGCTGTTTCAGGGGCTGGAAAGAATTTCATTTATCATCATATTTGAAGTGTGCTTGAGATTTGTCTGCCTCTTGGGGTTGTATCTGTTCATCTCTGGGCCTGCGGATGCGAACAGCGCACTCATGATCATGTCCAGCTTTGCATTGGTGAATACACTGGTCGGCTTCTACCTCGCCTATACAGTGGTGGGAGGCTTCAGGTTCAATGTCAGGGCCGGGGTCGAGCAGGTCAAAAGCGGGTTCCACAGTTTTATTTATAAAAGCTCGAATAACATTATGCTCAGTGCCGGGCCTGCCTTGGTAGGTGTCATGTGCGGGCAGGCCGCAGTGGCAAAGTTTGCACCCGCCGAAAAAATCATAAAGGCGTCTGTCGGGTTGGTGAGTCCCGTTTTGATTGGGTTATATCCCTACCTGAGCCGGAAGTTACTGCAGTCCACGTCGATGAACCTTAAGCTTTCCAGTGTGATCGTGGCGGTAATATTTATACTGGGTGTTATTGGGGCCGGTATTATCTACGCGTTAGGGGAATTTCTGATCCAGATGATGCTGGGGCCAGGGTTCGAGCAGGCGATCGGCATACTGCATTTATTTGTCTTGATCATTCCATTCCGAATGATGAATCAGGCGCTGGGTCTGACCGTGTTCATGCCCTTGGGTAAAGATAAAGTCCTCAGCGGGATGTTAATGCTGTTTTCAATGTTCTCCCTGTTGCTGGCAGCGCTCTTGTCTTACTGGTTTGCACTGGAGGGTATTGTGTACGGCTTTGTGATATCGGAAGTGCTGTTTTCTGTGTCGTTGATCATGTTGGCGATAAAAATAAAACAAGCGGGTGTGCGTGTATGATCACTGTCCTGACGGCGACTTATAATCGTGCTTATACCTTGGCCAGGTTATATGAAAGTTTAGAGCGTCAAACCAACAAGCAGTTCGAGTGGGTCGTGGTGGACGACGGCAGTACCGACAACAGCAAAGCCCTTCTGGATGATTTTCAACAGACCGCCACTTTCCCCGTGCGGGTTGTGGAACAGCGTAACTCGGGCAAGCACGTGGCCATCAATACCGGTGTTGGTCTGGCCGGGCGCGAGTGGATTTTTTTGGTCGACAGCGATGATGCGCTGCCACCTGACGCCATCGACATGTTCTTGAGCGATGTGAAAGACAGCACAAGAGAAAACAGCGTCGGCTATTGCTATCGGAAGGCTGACCTGGCAGGAAATATGGTAGGGCATGTGATCACTGCGCCGCGCCTTGCGGAGCCTGCGAGCCCGACAGAAGCGGCCGCCTTATACCAGGGGGACCTTGCCTATATATTCAGGCGCGAGGCAATGCTCAAGCATCCTTTTCCTACCTTCGAAGGCGAGAAGTTTGTACCGGAACTATTAATCTGGAACAGACTTTCGGACGAAGGTAGCATCCAGTATTTTGATCATAAGATCATTTATTTGTGTGAGTATCTGGAAGATGGATATTCCGCGAATTTTGCTCAGAATCTACGGCGTAACCCGCGTGGTTTTGGTGTGTATTATAAACACCAGATAGGGCGCGAAAAAAGTTTGACCAGGAAGGTCAAGTGCCTCGTTCGATATGTTCAATGTCGAGTGTTTGGCGTGTTGAAGGGAAGAAAGAGCTGACATGAAAATACTCTATATCATCACCGGACTCGGTGTCGGTGGCGCCGAAAGACAGGTACTCGACCTGGCTGATCAATTTGCCGGGCAGGGACACACCGTCAAAATTTGTTATCTGGTTGAACCGGTACTGTTACGACCTAAACATGACAGCGTTGAATTACTGGGAGTGGGACTTGAAAAGTCGGCTTCGGGGTTTGTGAAAGGGATCGTCAGGCTGCGAGCCATTATTAAAGCGTTTGCGCCTGATGTCGTTCACGCACACATGGTGCATGCCAATTTATTTTCGCGCATGGTACGACTTATTTGTCCGATCAATAAATTGATCAACACGGCACACAATACTAACGAGGGTGGTCAGGCTCGAATGCTGGCTTATCGATTGACGCACGGGCTGGCAGATGTGACGACCAACGTCACGCAGGAAGCCGTCAGGGTATTTGAGCAGAAAAAAGCCTGTCCGGTAGGGACAATGCGGGCTATATCGAACGGGATTGATACCGAGGTATACAAGCCTGATTCGCAGGCTCGTTTCGTGATCAGGGAGGAGAACGGCGTCTCTGAAGATGACCGCGTGATCCTGGCAGTCGGTCGCCTGATGCCCGCCAAAGATTATGAAAACCTTGTGCATGCCTTTAATGATGTAGCCAGGGAGTCTGACAATGTCAGGTTATGGATCGTTGGTGACGGAATCGAAAAGCAAAAAATCCTTGATCTTGTAGGCAGATTGAAACTCGCCAACAAAATCAGTTTTCTCGGCGTGAGATCGGACGTTGCGAAGATTTATAACGCGGCGGATATGTACGTTCTGTCTTCTGCCTGGGAAGGCTTTGGCCTGGTAGTGGCCGAAGCGATGGCTACGGAGAAGGTCGTGGTGGCCACGGACTGCGGCGGTGTGAAGGAGGTTGTCGGTGACTGTGGTTACTTGGTGCCGATCAAAGATCCTGTCGCTTTGGGGGTCGCCATGAAAAACGCATTGCTGCTTTCACCGGATGAAAAGATTAAATTGGGCGCGGCGGCGAGAGCTCGAATTATTCAAAACTACTCCCTCACAGAAATCGTCAACGTATGGCACGAAATTTATACATCCTGACGGAAAACCAATGGTTTACGGGGTGCTTCTGGATTGAATGATGAAAGATAAAACGTTGCTTATAGTGACCACCGTGCCTGAGACGTTGATGACCATCCTGGCCACTCAACCCGGCTTTTTGAACCAGTCATTTAAAGTGCACTTGGCCAGTTCCGGCGCAGGCGAGATGCAAAAACTGTCTGCCCGCGAAGGTGTCCCGGTTCATGAAGTAACGATGCAGCGTGGAATGAGTCCGTTTCGTGATTTGGTTTCAATTTTCGCCATGTGTCGTCTGCTGCGCAAACTCAAGCCTGACGTTGTACATTCCTATACGCCCAAGGCCGGCATGGTTGCGATGGTTGCCGGTTTTCTTTGCAGGGTACCTGTTCGGGTCCATACATTTACCGGTCTTATTTTTCCAACGCAAACGGGTGTTAAACAAAAGCTCCTTATTAATATTGACCGTTTAATATGCTTTTGTGCCACCCGGATTGTTCCGGAGGGCCAGGGGGTTAAAAAAGACCTGGTCGAGTACAGTATTACCCGCAAACCACTGGATGTTATCGGCCATGGGAATATTGCCGGTGTGGACTTGGATTATTTTCGACCTGGCATTGATGAGGTGGATGACAAATCCCGAGCGTTGGTGGCGGCGCTGAACATAGCGAGTACCGATTTTGTTTTTTGTTATGTCGGACGATTGAATAGAGATAAAGGCCTGAAGGAATTGGGGCTTGCATTTAAAGCGCTGCCTGATACGGCCCGCTTGATACTGGTCGGAGGCCTGGATTCAGCGGCTCCTGTGGATGATGCCACTCTCCAGTTGTTCAGGGACCATGACAGGATCCATGTGCTCGGTTTCCAGGCGGATATTCGTGTAGCACTGGCAACCTCGAATGTTCTTGTTCTGCCAAGTTACAGGGAAGGTTTTCCGAATGTGGTATTACAAGCCGGTGCGCTGGGCAAGCCGTCTGTCGTGACCAATATCAGTGGGAGTAACGAGATCATTGAGCCAGGATTGAACGGCTGGGTCGTTCCTTCCAAAGATGCCTATGCGCTTCAAGTGGCAATGGCGCAAGCGATGGTTACGCCTAAGGTAGAACTCGAGGCGTTGGGAGAATTTGCCCGCTCGCGAATTGCTGAGCGTTTTGATCAAGCCGCTCACCGTGTTCGAATGAAAGATTTTTATTTACAGGAGCTGGGTCTTGATTAAACGTTTATTTGATATGACGGCTTCTTTTTTCGGTCTGTTACTGCTGTCTCCGATCATTGCATTATTGGCGTGGGCCGTTCGCCGGAAATTAGGCAGTCCTGTTCTTTTCAGGCAAGTCCGACCCGGGCTGAAGGGTGTTCCCTTCGAAATGCTGAAGTTCAGAACCATGAGAGATGCTGTTGACAGTCAGGGTAATCCACTGCCTGACGCGGAGCGTTTAACTCCATTTGGTTCTTTTTTACGTTCAAGCAGCCTGGATGAGTTGCCTGGCCTTTGGAATGTTTTAAAGGGTGATATGAGTCTGGTCGGCCCTCGACCGCTACTTGTCGAGTACCTGCCACTTTACAGCGCTGAACAAGCACGACGTCATGACGTGAAGCCAGGCATAACTGGCTGGGCACAAGTCAACGGACGAAACGCAATTAGTTGGGAGCAAAAATTTCAGTACGATAATTGGTATGTCGATAACCAATCGTTCTGGCTGGATTTGAAAATTATTGCCCTCACGCTCAAAAAGGTATTTATACGTGAAGGCATAAATGCTGCTGGTGAAGCGACCATGACAAAGTTTACTGGGGGCGCCAAGACCCGAAAACTCGCCATTCTGGGAGCTGGAGGGCATTCCAGAGTGGTCGCTGACACTGCTGAGTGTTGCGGCTGGAGTGAAATTGAGTTTTTCGATGATGATTGGCCCTCCACACAGCAGGTCGGCATTTGGAATGTGACCGGTAATACGGCTGATTTGTTGGGACGTCTGCATGAGTTTGGTGGCGTGATTGTGGCCATTGGAAATAACGAAATTCGTTCTGCAAAAATGGGTGCTTTGAATGACGCAGGCGCTCCGTTGATTTCACTGATTCATCCGGCAGCAACAATCAGTCGCTACGCTAGTCTTGGCGAAGGCGTCGTGGCTTTTGGCGGAGTGGTTGTCAATACAGGTGCGATCGTCAGCGCTGGTACTATTCTCAACACCGGCTGCAGTGTTGATCATGACTGCTATCTGGGTGAGTGCGTACACCTCAGCCCGGGGGCCAGGCTGGCAGGCTCAGTGCGTGTCGGCCATCTCAGCTGGATCGGAATCGGAGCGAGTGTCAGGCAGTCGATCAACATAGGCTCTAAAGTCGTAGTCGGGGCAGGAGCGGCAGTGGTGAGTGACATTGCTGATGAATTGACGGTTGCGGGTGTCCCGGCCAAGGTTTTGGCAGACTAACAGCAGTAACTGGCGTTAGATAACGTCAGAGATATTGTTGATGGGTACGGGTAAGTTTTTATTCTAATTTTAATCAAGGGTACTCGATCGTGCTTAACACCCCGTTTTCTCCGTGGCCATCTTTCACTGAAGAAGAGGCAGACGCTGTTCGCGACGTGATTTTATCCAACAAGGTCAATTATTGGACAGGGCAGGAGGCACGCAGCTTTGAACGGGAGTTTGCCGCCTGGTCGGGTACGGAGCATGCGGTGGCCTTGGCCAACGGGACCGTTGCGCTGGACGTGGCGATTAAAGCGTTGGGCATAGGTGCGGGGGATGAGGTGATTGTGACCTCTCGAACGTTCCTGGCTTCGGTTTCGAGTATTGTCAACGCGGGTGCGATTCCTGTGTTTGCCGATGTGGATCTTGACTCGCAGAACTTCACCGCCGAAACCATTAGTGCGGTATTGACGCCTCGAACCAAAGCGCTGATCTGTGTACACCTGGCTGGCTGGCCATGTGACATGGACCCGATCATGGCGTTGGCCGACACTCACGGGCTGAAAGTCATCGAAGATTGCGCCCAGGCACATGGTGCTTATTACAAAGGCCGCCCGGTGGGTTCCATCGGTCATATCGGTGCGTGGTCATTCTGTCAGGACAAAATCATGACCACTGGGGGCGAAGGTGGAATGGTCACCACGAATGATCGTCAGCTCTGGGCTGATATGTGGGCTTATAAGGATCACGGTAAGAGCTGGGAGGCCGTTTATGAGCGTGAGCATGCCCCGGGTTTTCGCTGGCTGCATGAAAGCTTCGGCACGAATTGGAGGATGCTGGAAGTTCAAGCCGTCATTGGCCGCATTCAACTACGCCGGATGCAAGAGTGGCAGGCAACTCGCTTGAATAACGCCCAGCGTATCTGGAGTGCGGCATCGCAGTTACCCGCACTGCGTGTGCCTGTCATTCCGGCCAGCGATGTACATGCCGCTTATAAATGCTACGTCTTTGTTCGTCCTGAGTTGCTGAAAGCCGACTGGACCCGCGATCGCATTCTCAATGAAATGGTTTCACGTGGAGTGCCTGCCTTTTCAGGATCGTGCTCTGAAGTCTATCTTGAGAAGGCATTCGACAATACCGACTGGCGCCCTGCACAACGTCTCCAGCATGCCAAAGAGCTGGGCGAGACGAGTATGATGTTCTTGGTTCATCCTACGTTGACTGAGCAAGAGATGAATTTGACATGCAGCGTCTTGAGTCAAGTCGTTCAGGACGCAACATTGGCGTGAGGTGCCACCTTGCGATAATGAATTGGCCCTGAGGTGTGAGGGGTTGATGGTTTATAAGAGCGGTCTAGGTGTGATAAGGATTTATGGATAGGATTCGCGCATATTTACTCAGTCTCTCGCGGCAGCAAAAGCGGGTTATTCAGGTCGCAACAGACGTTGTATTGGTCTGGCTTGCACTGTGGTTTGCATTTGTCGTACGGCTGGGTGTTGACGATATGGTCAATCCACTCAAGTTGCACTTGTGGTTATTCATCTGTGCACCCGTTATCGCTATTCCGCTCTTTGTCCGTTTTGGCATGTACCGTGCCGTGATGCGCTACTTTGGCAACGACGCGCTGGTTGTGATCATCAAGGCCGTCAGCTTGTCTTCATTGATCCTGGCTGTTGTGATGTACTGGTACAGCACGCCTGATAACGTTGTCCCGCGCTCAATTATTTTTAACTACTGGTGGTTGAGCCTGATCATGCTCGGCGGCTTGCGTCTAGCCATGCGCCAGTATTTCCTGGGCGACTGGTTTGCAGCCGCTCAGCATGTGCCGTTCACCAGTCGCGATGACAGGCTGTCACGTGTTGCGATCTATGGTGCCGGCGCTGCGGGAAACCAGTTGGTCGCGGCATTGCGCATGGGGCGGCTGATGCGTCCTGTGGCCTTCATTGATGATGATGAAAGCATTGCGGATCGCGTCATTTCCGGCTTGCAGGTTTTCAAGCCTGAAGACATACAGAAAATGATCGACCGTACCGGAGCGCAAGAGCTTCTTTTGGCGATCCCTTCCTCATCTCGTGGTCGTCGCCGCGAGATTCTGGGTTTGCTTGAAGGTTTCCCGCTGCACGTTCGCAGTGTCCCCGGTTTTATGGATCTGGCCAGCGGCAGGGTCAAGGTCGACGATATTCAGGAAGTGGACATTGCCGACTTGCTGGGTCGTGATGCGGTTCCTGCGCAAGACGAATTGCTTGAACACTGCATCCAGGGCCAGTGTGTCCTGGTCACGGGTGCAGGTGGTTCCATCGGCTCTGAACTGTGTCGGCAGATTCTGGTGCTCAAACCCACCACGCTGCTGTTGTATGAGCACAGTGAGTTCAATCTTTACAGCATTCTTTCCGAGCTGGAGCAGCGTGTTAATCGTGAGTCGCTGTCAGTGAAAGTGCTGCCGATTTTGGGCTCGGTACGTAATGCGCACAAATTGCTGGATGTCATGAAGACCTGGCATGTAGACACCGTCTATCACGCCGCGGCCTACAAGCATGTGCCCATGGTTGAGCACAACATCGCCGAAGGCGTTCTGAATAATGTCATGGGTACGCTCAATACCGCTCAGGCCGCCTTGCAGTCGGGCGTGGCGAACTTTGTATTGATCTCTACCGACAAGGCTGTTCGGCCCACCAATGTGATGGGCAGCACCAAGCGTTTGGCCGAAATGACGCTTCAGGCACTGAGCTGCGAAGTGGCTCCGGTGTTGTTTGGCGACAAGGCGAATATCTCACGGGTCAATAAAACGCGGTTCACCATGGTGCGTTTCGGCAATGTGCTGGGGTCATCCGGTTCTGTGATTCCGCTGTTCCATAAGCAAATAAAGGCTGGTGGGCCGCTGACGGTTACGCATCCTAAAATTACACGTTACTTCATGACCATTCCCGAGGCGGCACAACTGGTCATTCAGGCAGGCTCCATGGGGCAGGGCGGTGACGTGTTTGTGCTGGACATGGGGGAGCCGGTGCGCATCGTCGAACTGGCAGAGAAGATGATTCACCTTTCAGGCCTGAGTGTTCGTTCAGATAAAAACCTGCACGGTGATATCGAGATCGAGTTTACCGGCTTGCGCCCCGGTGAAAAGCTTTACGAAGAGTTGCTGATTGGTGACAACGTAGTGGCCACCCGGCACCCGATGATCATGAGTGCCAATGAAGACATGTTGTCTTGGGAGGTCCTCAAGGAGCGCCTGGCCAGTTTGCTCGATGCGGTTGATGAGGATGACTATGCCCGGGTCAGACAACTGTTGCGGGACACGGTCAGTGGTTATGCACCAGAAGGTGAAATAGTCGACTGGATCTACCAGCAGCGTCGTTCTGAACCCTCTTGATTACACACCCTGCAATGCACTGATTTTTGACACGCTCCAGTCATCGCCTAGGTTTGAAATACAGCTCAGGAAAGCTGTTTCCACTTAACGATGTATTGGAGTGTCACTTATGCGTACTGCCTTTCTTTCTTCGATCTTTTTGGCTTTGATAGTCGGTATTTCCAGTGTGGTTCATGCTGCTTCACCGGCAGATCATGTTGAGTCCCTGGTGGCTGCACAACTCGCACCTGATGCTCAGGTAGTGACGATTAATCTCAATACAGCCGATGAGGCGACGCTACAGCGTGAGCTCACTGGCGTTGGGGCTGCCAAAGCCAGGGCGATAGTGGCTTACCGTGAGGCTAATGGTGACTTTGCTTCGGCAGATGAGTTGCTGGAGGTCAAAGGGGTAGGCAAAGCCATCTATGAGAAGAACCGCGATAAGGTGGCCGTGAACTGAAGTGTCACCATGCCAAAAAGGCCAGTCATTGATTTGACTGGCCTTTTTTTTTAAACGCCGTACTCGGCCTTGGTGGCAGAAGGTACCGAGGGGGCCGGTTTCTTCTGGCTCATGAAGCGTTTTTCAATATGAACATAAGTGAGCACTGAAACGAAGGTGATGAGAGGAATGGCAGCCAAGTTGATAGACCAGAATGTCAGTCTGGAGATATGGCTCAGATCAAAATACAGAGCGGCGGCCTTGAACGTTAAATACAGTACCGGCAAATGCATAAGGTAAATGCTGTAGCTAATGTCGCTCAGGCGGTTCAAGCACTGCGCATGGAGTATTTTAGGGTTTGCAATCGTTATGCATAAGAAGAATGCGGAGGTCAGTAAGAATCTGACGTAACCATATCCTTGGCTCTCGGTGATTCCGGATGTGAGCAGGAATATGCATAAGGCACTGATGGACAGTAGCCATGCTGGCGGGCGTTTGTAATGAGCGTTTTTGTGGAGGATGGCTGCGATGATACCTGTCAGGAAATAGGCCCAGCAGACGATCGCACTGGTACCCAGGTCAATGGCAGCCAATAGCATGGCGATCAGGAGAACCAGCTTGTTGTACCTGGACTTGTAAGTTAACGCGACGAGTGGCAACACGGCATAAAAACGCCATTCGTGAATGAGTGTCCAGGTAACAGAGTTTAAAGGCGTTAATGCGATGTCACCGATTTTGGACGGGTTATCCAGAAAGCTGAAGGTCAAGAGCCCTGCGACCGTCATTAACGTATCCTTGGTAAAGATGTCGGTGCTGGAGAAAAAACACGCTATCAAAAACACGATTAATGAGGCGAAGTAATAAAGAGGTGCGACGCGGCGGACGCGTGACTCAAAGAAGTGCTCCCACTTTATAGCGGGTGATTTCATTATTTTGTCGAAGAACAAGAACCCGGTGATGCAAAAAAAGATTTGCACGCCAAAAGAACCCAGGTTGGCATATATCCATCCCCATGAAGAAAATACTTCGTTCTTGATGCCCATGTTGGCAAGCATGAACGGTGCATGGTTAACGACGACAAAGATGGCCGCCAACCCGCGCATGCCATTAATGAATTTGTAGGCATGCTGAGTTTCTGCTTGTTCTATTTTGTGCTTGAAGAGCGTAGAAAATATCAAGAACAGGGCAATGATCAGGAGCGTGATCATTGCTGTTTCTATTGAGTACTCAGTCTTCATTTTTCTTGGCCGCCCGCTCAGCAGGATATTTTTTTGTTTTTGAGAACATACATGCCATGCGGGAGGCAATGGATTGCGCTCAACGTAGACGTAGGCCTTGTTATGGGCCGAATCGTGGTGGGATAGTAAAGTGGGCCGTCAAGGAAGACTAGCTGAATGCGACATGTCGAAAATACGGTGGTTGGGAACGGCCATTTCGACATTGCCGTACTGCGCAATGTATCGGCTGCCCCTATTCAAAGCCCGGGCGGGCAGATCAAGCGCTGCGGGTAAGCCCCGGGGTTGGCATGGAAGGCTGCAGGCTTGTGCGGGACAGGGTTTGCACGAAGTTGTGCGTAGAGACCATCCTCGGTAACCCGCCCGCCGGATGCTTTGATCAGCGGTGGGTATTACCGGTCATCCGAGTCCTTGGCGTCCATCTCAGCGTTCCGTTCAGCGACACGCTTGCGTTGCTCGTCAGTAAGTTCAACTTTGTTGGCAGTGTCACGCAGGGTCATCAGCCCGCCTACGATGCCACCGATCGCAACAATCAAAATTAACCAGGCATACCAGGGCATTATGTTCTCTCCTTGATGGGTAAACACTGAGCAAGGATTTTGCGCAGTGAGTCACGGTGTCTCTATACCTTCTTCGAACAAACAACAGTGTAGTGGTTCCAGCGGGGTGATGCTTGTCCAGTTGTGTCCGTGAAGCGTCACAAAGTGACTAAAATCTCTAAATTGCGATCATCGGGTGCCGGCAGGTAGCATGTTCCGCTACAATGCGCGCCGATTTCGACCAGCCTGAGAACCCGCTAATGTCCGACTGCCAGACTCCTATTATCGTCGCCCTGGATTTCCCGACGCGTGACGCCGCACTGAAGCTGGCTGATCAATTGGACCCAAAGCTGTGCCGCGTCAAAGTGGGTAAAGAATTGTTCACCAGTTGTGCATCGGAAATTGTCGGCACATTGCGCGACAAGGGTTTTGATGTGTTTCTGGATCTCAAGTTTCACGACATTCCCAATACCACGGCCATGGCTGTGAAAGCCGCTGCCGAAATGGGTGTGTGGATGGTTAACGTTCATTGCTCGGGCGGGTTGCGCATGATGGCTGCGTGCCGTGAAGTGCTCGACCAGCGTACCGGTCCTCAGCCGTTGCTGATCGGTGTGACCGTGCTGACCAGCATGGAGCGCGAAGACCTGGCGGGGATTGGCCTGGATATCGAACCCCAGGAGCAAGTGCTGCGTCTGGCTGCGCTGGCGCAGAAGGCCGGCATGGATGGACTGGTGTGCTCGGCCCTGGAAGCACAAGCGCTGAAAAGCGCACATCCGGGCCTGCAACTGGTGACCCCGGGGATTCGCCCGGCGGGCAGCTCCCTGGATGATCAGCGTCGCATACTGACTCCGCGTCAGGCGCTGGATGCCGGCTCTGACTACCTGGTGATCGGCCGTCCGATCAGTCAGGCGGCTGATCCGGCCAAGGCGCTGGCTGCTGTGGTCGCTGAGCTGGCGTAAACGCCTGGAGCTTGAGAGAGCAGCGCAATGCCGCTCTCTCATGTTGTCCAGGGGTTACACCTTCAGGATCAACTTCCCGAAGTTTTCCCCGTTGAACAGCTTCATCAGGGTTTCGGGGAAGGTTTCCAGCCCTTCGACAATATGCTCCTTGCTTTTCAATTGACCCTTGGCCAGCCAGCCCGCCATTTCTTGCCCGGCCTCGGCATACCGATCGGGGTAGTCCATCACCACAAAACCTTCCATGCGTGCGCGATTCACCAACAGCGACAGATAGTTGGCCGGGCCTTTTACGGCCTCCTTGTTGTTGTACTGGCTGATGGCACCACAAATCACCACACGCGCCTTGAAGTTCAGACGGCTGAGGACGGCATCAAGAATATCGCCTCCCACGTTGTCGAAGTACACGTCGACGCCTTCAGGGCATTCGCGCTTGAGGCCAGCAATCACGTCTTCGCTTTTGTAATCAATCACCCCGTCAAAGCCCAGTTCTTCTTTGAGCAGTGAGCACTTCTCTTTTCCGCCGGCGATACCCACCACGCGACAGCCTTTCAACTTGGCAATTTGTCCGGCAATGCTGCCAACAGCGCCGGCGGCACCGGAAATGACCACTGTTTCTCCAGCTTTGGGGGCGCCGACTTCCAGCAGTGCGAAATAGGCGGTCATGCCGGTCATGCCCAGGGCGGACAAATATACCGGGAGGGGGGCGAGTGTCGGGTCGACTTTGTAGAAGCCTCTAGGCTCGCCTACGAAATAATCCTGTACGCCCAGCGCGCCGTTTACGTAGTCGCCTGTCGCAAAGCCTGGGTGAGCGGATGCGATGACTTTCCCGACGCCCAAGGCTCGCATGACCTCGCCAAGACCGACGGGCGGAATGTAGGACTTGCCTTCATTCATCCAGCCGCGCATGGCCGGGTCGAGGGAGAGGAATTGGTTCTCGACCAGTATCTGGCCGTCTTTGGGCTGGACGACGGGAACTTGCTGGTAAGTGAACGTATCGCGGGTTGCTGCGCCGACTGGACGTTTGGCGAGCAGGAATTGGCGGTTTGTCTGGTCAGTCATTGCAATAACTCTTCAGGAAGTGATGCCTGTTGATAAACCCTCTTCAGGTTCAGGGCAAGTGAATGAGCCAACTGAAATGGATATTTATCAATATTAGTGATGTTGGTATGCATGCCTTTATCACTTCTATAGATAAGCACAAGGCTAAGCGCCATTACCTTCTGAGGATAAGAATAATGACTATGACGTTTGCAGGGCATGTGGCGGTGGTCACTGGCGCAGGAGCCGGTATCGGGCGCGCAGCAGCGTTGGCGTTTGCAGCGCAAGGGTTGAAGGTGGTTGTCGCTGACCTGGACGCAGCAGGTGGCGTGGGTACCGCAGAGCAGATCATGGCAGCAGGCGGCACGGCAGTTTTCATGCAGTGCGACGTGACCCTGGAGGCTGAGGTCAGGCGGTTAATGGCAGAAACCATCAACCTGTATGGTCGGCTCGATTATGCATTCAACAACGCAGGGATTGAGATTGAGCACGGCCGCTTGGCCGATGGAACTCAGGATGAATTTGACGCGATCATGGGCGTGAATGTGAAAGGCGTCTGGTTGTGCATGAAATATCAGCTACCGCTGATGCTGGCTCAGGGCGGTGGGGCGATCGTCAATACGGCGTCTGTGGCAGGGTTGGGAGCGGCGCCGAAAATGAGTATCTACTCGGCATCCAAGCATGCTGTGATTGGCCTGACCCGCTCGGCCGCCATCGAGTATGCGAAAAAGCGTATCCGGGTTAACGCCGTGTGCCCGGCAGTCATCGATACCGATATGTTCCGCCGTGCGTATGAACTGGATCCACGCAAGGCCGACTATGCCGCAGCAGTGCATCCGGTCGGGCGTATCGGCACGGTCGAGGAAGTGGCCAGTGCCGTACTGTATTTATGTTCCGATGGTGCTGCGTTCACCACCGGTCACGCCCTGGCGGTTGATGGCGGGGCGATGGCGATCTGAGCCTGCGGTTTGCTTAGCGTGTTTTCCAGTTCAGGATCATCAAGGTCAGCACGCCAGCGACAATCCCCCAGAACGCCGAGCCGACCGAGAACAGTGTCATGCCGGAAGCCGTGACCATGAAAGTAACCAGTGCGGCTTCACGCTCCCTGGCTTCACTCATGGCAATGCTCAGGCCGTTGATGATCGAGCCGAACAGGGCCAGTGCGGCGATCGACAGCACCAGTTCTTTGGGCAGCGCGGCGAACAACGCCGCCAGGGTGGCGCCAAAGATGCCGGCAAAGCCATAGAAAATGCCGCACCACATGGCCGCGGTGTAGCGCTTTTTAGGGTCTTCGTGGGCGTGTGGCCCCGTACAGATCGCCGCGCTGATGGCGGCCAGATTGATCCCGTGGGAGCCGAAAGGAGCGAGCAACAGCGAGGCCACGCCGGTGGTGGTGATCAATGGCGATGCCGGTACGTTATAGCCATCGGCCCTGAGAACGGCGATGCCCGGCATGTTTTGCGACGTCATGGCGACCACAAACAGCGGGATACCGATGCTGATGGTGGCTGCCAGCGAGAACGAAGGTGTGGTCCATACCGGAACAGCCACCTCCAGTGCGAAGCCACTGAAATCCAGCAGGCCCAGCAGGCCCGAGAGCAATGTACCGATCAGTAATGCCGCCAGCACCGCGTAGCGTGGCGACAGGCGCTTGACGATCAGATAAGTGAAAAACATCCCGATGACCAGCCCGGTGCGATGCTGGGCGGCGACGAAGATCTCGCTGCCGATCTTGAACAGGATGCCGGCCAGCAAGGCGGCAGCCAGAGAGGCCGGGATGCGCTTGACCAGACGCTCGAAACTACCGGTCATGCCGCAGATAATCACCAGTACGGCGCAGGTGATGTAGGCGCCGATCGCCTCGCCATAACTGACTCCGCCCAGGCTGGTGATCAGCAACGCTGCTCCCGGTGTCGACCAGGCAATGGTGATGGGAGTGCGATATCGCAATGACAGGCCTATGCTGCAAACAGCCATGCCGATGGACAACGCCCAGATCCACGATGAGATTTGACCGCTGGTGAGGCCTGCTGCCTGGCCGGCCTGGAACATCAGCACCAGTGAACTGGTGTAGCCGGTCATCATCGCAATGAAGCCTGCGACTACTGCCGAAGGCGAAGAGTCCGCCAACGGATGCAGGCGCGGTTGAGTCACGTCGGTCATGGAGCGGTCTTCCTTGTTCTAACTTGTTCTAAAAGGGTGTTCTTTGAAGATGCATGAACAGGGCGTCAGCCTAAACGCAAAGTTCATATTTCATTGCGATACAGCCGGGGTCGCAAATGACCGTACAGTCGTACTGGCACTCTGGCTTGTGTACAATGCGTCATGTTTTTTTGCATTAATTGTTTGCACGCGACGCCCGTTAACGTATTAACGTAACGCCTTATTCGCCGCAGCTTCCCCACACGAGTGACCATGAACGAACAGTTGCAGCCTCTCAAGAAACAATCCCGTGCCGGTAAGGCCGGCCGCAGTGGAACCCAGGACGATATCGTCTACGCACATATTTTCGAGGCGATTCTCGAACAGCGTCTGGCACCTGGCACAAAATTGAGCGAAGAAGCGCTGGGAGAAATCTTTGGAGTCAGTCGCACCATCATTCGTCGTGCCCTGTCGCGCCTGGCCCATGAAGGTGTTGTGCTGTTGCGCCCCAACCGCGGTGCGGTGGTAGCGAGCCCGAGCGTCGAAGAGGCGCGCCAGGTATTTTTGGCTAGACGCCTGGTTGAACGGGCCATCACCGAACTGTCCGTCGTGCATGCGACTGCCGAAGACCTCGCGGAACTGCGAAAAATGGTGCAGGAAGAGCGCGACAGCTTTTCGCGCGGCGACCGCGGGGCCGGGATCAGGCTCTCGGGCGAGTTCCACCTGAAGTTGGCGGAAGCGGCAAAAAATGCCCCTCTGATCAGCTTTCAGCGCAGCCTGGTGTCGCAAACGTCGTTGATCATTGCCCAGTATGAAAGTGGCAACCGCTCACATTGTTCTTACGACGAGCACATGCAACTGATCGATGCCATCGAAGCACGGGATGTCACCCTGGCAGTGAACCTGATGATGCACCATATGGATCACATCGACAGCAAGCTCAACCTTGACGAAGAAAGCGCATCTGATGACCTGCACGCGGTGTTTTCGCACTTGCTGCAAACCAAGGGCAAGCCAGCCCGGTCCTCGGTCAAGCTTTAACCGTTGCCTGCATTCCCTGTAGGCACTCTGTAGCCCGGCATCCATGCCGGGATGCCCTCTGCGTAAAATCTCCACTCGGCCTCCCGAAAGGGGCGGGCGGATCAAGATCAAAAGCCGACGTCGCCTCGTTGCACTCGTCAACTGCTACGGGGTGGGTGGCTTGTGAAATCATGAAGGCCCTTCGGGCCTTTTCGCAGGCAGCGGCAGCGGCTACAGGTTTTTTGCAATGATCAGCGCTGATGCACCAGATTGCCCGCGGCGTACGTCTGTTGAACGGTACGGTCGTCGCCCAGAGTCATCAATGCAAACAGGGTCTCGGCAATGTCGGTTGATTGCTTGAGGCGGTAGCTGAGCAGCGGTGTGGCGTTGTAATCGAGCACCACAAAGTCGGCATCGGTGCCCGGTTGCAGAGTGCCGATCCGCTCTTCCAGGCGCAGTGCGCGTGCGCCACCCAGCGTCGCCAGATATAACGATTTGAACGGATTCAGGCGTGCGCCTTGCAGCTGCATGACCTTATAGGCTTCGTTCAAGGTGTTAAGCAGCGAAAAGCTGGTGCCGGCGCCAACGTCTGTTCCCAATCCGACATTGAGTTTGTGTTTCTCTGCCATGGGCAGATTGAACAGACCGCTGCCCAGGAACAGGTTGGAGGTCGGGCAGAAGGCCACGGCCGAACCGGTTTCGGCCAGCCGCGCGCACTCTTCATCACAAAGATGCACGCCGTGGGCGAATACCGAACGCTCACCCAGCAATTGGTAATGGTCGTATACGTCCAGATAACCTTTGCGTTCCGGGTAGAGCGACTTGACCCACTCGATTTCCTGCAGGTTTTCGCTGATATGGGTGTGCAAATACAGATCCGGGTATTCGCCCAGCAGTTTACCGGCCAGGGTCAATTGCTCAGGGGTGCTGGTGGGAGCAAAACGCGGGGTGACCGCATAATGCAGGCGGCCTTTGCCATGCCAGCGTTCAATCAGTGCCTTGCTTTCGCTGTAGCCGGTTTCGGCCGTGTCGGTCAGGTACGCCGGTGCATTACGGTCCATCATCACTTTGCCAGCAATCAGGCGCAGATCCAGGCGCTGTGCGGCTTCGAACAAGGCGTCGACCGATTGCGGATGCACGCTGCCGAACACCAGCGCCGTGGTGGTGCCGTTGCGCAGCAGTTCCTTGAGGAAGATATCGGCCACTTCGTCGGCATGGGCCTTGTCGGCGAACTGTTTCTCGCAGGGGAACGTGTAGGTGTTGAGCCAGTCGAGCAATTGCTCGCCATAGGCGCCGATCATGCCTGTTTGCGGGAAGTGGATATGGGTATCGATAAACCCGGGGGTGATCAGTGCGTCGGTGTATTCAGTGATCGGTGTATCGGCGGCCAGCGACGCGAGTAACTCGGTGGCGTGGCCGACCGCTTTGATCTGACCGTTGTCGACCACCAGCAGGCCGTCTTCGAAATATTCATACGAAGCCTCGATCCCGACTTCGGCGGGGTCGGCGATGCTGTGCAGAATGGCGGCGCGATAGGCTTTACAGGTCATGACGTTTCTCAATTCGTGGCGTGGCTGCGTCGTGGGGACGGTAGCCATTTTTTAATGGGTTCAACGGCAGCGGATTCAGCGCAGGCAGTGTGCTGGCCGAAGTGGGTGTTGTAAGTGGCGATAATTTCGCCAGCGATGGAAATGGCGATTTCGATCGGCAGTTTGCCTTTGACTTCGCTCAGTCCCATGGGGCAGCGCATGCGCTGCACCTGTGATGCGCTGATGCCGCGCTCGCGCAGACGATGTTCAAACTTCATGCGTTTGGTTTTTGAGCCAATCAGACCGAAATAGGTGAAGTCGTTGCGTTTGAGCAGGGCGGTGCATATTTCAAGATCCAGGGCGTGATTATGCGTCATGACGATGCAGTAGCAACCGCTTGGTAGGTCAGACACTTCAAACACGGGCTCATCAGTCACAATTTTTCGTACGCCTTCAGGTACCGAAGCCGGGAATTCCTGCTCCCGGGAATCGATCCAGCGCACCCGGCAGGGCAGGCTGGCCAGCAACGGTACCAGGGCCCGTGCAACATGGCCGGCGCCAAACACGGCGATCTGCGCGTGCACCTGGCCTATCGGTTCAAACAGAAGTACCGCCACGCCTCCACAGCACTGGCCCAGGCTGGCGCCGAGGATGAAGCGCTGCAAATGGGTATCGTGCTTGCCATTGGCGAGCATGTCGCGGGCGATCTGCAGGGCTTTGTATTCCAGGTGGCCGCCGCCGATGGTGTCGAAGTTCTGCGTGGCGCTGATGACCATTTTCGAGCCGGCATTGCGCGGTGTCGAGCCTTGCTCCTCGATGATCGTCACCAGCACGCAGGGCTCGCCCTGTCGCTGCAGGTCGGCCAATGCGCTGATCCAGTCATTCATGGCGAGCCTCCCGTGGTTCGGTGGTCATTTGGGCTCACCCGAGCGGCTCGCGCGCATCTGCTCGCAGCCCCATAACACCCGTTCAGGGGTGGCCGGCGCGTCGATGTCAGGCTGTACACGATAGTCGGCCAGGCTGGCGACCGCATCCTTGATTGCGCACCAGGCGGCGATGCCGAGCATCAGTGGCGGCTCGCCCACGGCCTTGGAGTGGAACACTGTGTCTTCGGGGTTCTTGCGGTTTTCAACCAGGGTGACGCGCAGATCCAGCGGCATGTCCGCCACGGCCGGAATCTTGTAACTGGCCGGGCTGGCGGTGAGCAACTGGCCCTTGGGGCTCCAGATCAGTTCTTCTGTGGTCAGCCAGCCCGCGCCCTGCACATAGCCGCCTTCAATCTGGCCTATATCGATGGCCGGGTTTAGCGACGCGCCGACGTCATGCAGGATGTCGGTACGCAGCATTTTGTATTCGCCAGTCAACGTGTCAACGATCACTTCGGTGCAGGCGGCACCAAACGCATAGTAGTAAAACGGCCGTCCGCGGGCCTGGTTCCGGTCATAAAAGATCTTCGGCGTTTTGTAATAGCCGGTGCTCGACAGCGACACCTGGCCGAGATAAGCCTGCTGTATCAGGGTTTCAAAACTCAGGATCTGCTGGCCAACGCGCACCATCCCGTTGTGAAAGACCACCTCTTGCTCGCTGACCTGATACTTGCCGGCCGCAAACTCGACCAGGCGCTGCTTGATGATCTCAGCCGCGTTCTGCGCAGCCTTGCCATTGAGATCCGTACCACTGGAGGCGGCGGTGGGGGAGGTGTTGGGGACCTTGCCAGTGTGGGTGGCGGTAATTTGCACGCGGCTGATGTCGACCTGAAACACTTCGGCGACCACCTGCGCAACTTTGGTATTGAGCCCCTGACCCATTTCCGTACCGCCATGATTCAGGTGAATGCTGGCGTCGGTATAGATATGGATCAGCGCCCCGGCCTGATTGAGGAAGCTGGCGGTAAAGGAAATACCGAATTTGACCGGGGTCAGCGCCAGGCCTTTTTTCAGGATCGGGCTGCCGGCGTTAAAGGCCCGGATGGCTGCCCGGCGCTCGGCGTACTGGCTGCTGGCTTCAAGCTCGGCAGTCATTTCTTGCAGCAGGTTATGTTCCACGACCTGGTGATAGTGGGTCACATTGCGCTCGGTCTTGCCGTAGTAATTGGCTTTGCGCACGGCCAGTGGATCAAGGCCCAGATGGCGAGCGATACGGTCCATGATCTCCTCGATGGCGAGCATGCCTTGCGGGCCGCCGAAGCCACGAAACGCTGTATTCGAAGCGGTATTGGTTTTGCAGCGATGACCGTTGATCGTTGCATCGCCCAGGTAGTAGGCGTTGTCGGCATGAAACATGGCGCGGTCCACGATTGATCCGGACAAGTCAGGTGAATAGCCACAATTACCCGCCAGATCTATCTGAATGCCTTGTAGCCGACCGCAGGCATCGAACCCGACATCGTATTCGACGTAAAACGGATGGCGCTTGCCGGTCATCTGCATGTCTTCGGCCCGTGGCAGGCGCATTTTGGTCGGCTGGCCCGTGAGGTGAGCGACTACGGCACACAGGCAGGCCGGACTGGCGGCCTGGGTTTCCTTGCCGCCAAAACCGCCGCCCATACGGCGCATGTCGACCACCACCTTGTTCATGGACACGCCGAGTACTTCGGCCACCAGCTTCTGGATTTCGGTCGGATGCTGAGTGGAGCAGTACACGATCATCCCGCCATCTTCGGTCGGCATGACCGATGACACTTGGGTTTCCAGGTAAAAGTGTTCCTGCCCGCCGATGTGCAGCGTGCCGTGCAGGCGGTTTTCGGCGGTTGCCAGGGCGCTGGCCGAGTCGCCGCGCTGGTGAGTGTGGCTGTCGAGCACAAAGTGCCGGTTGCGCAGTGCCTGGACAACATCGAGCACCGGCTCCAGCTCTTCGTATTCGATGATCGCGGCCATCGCCGCCTGGCGAGCTGTGTTCAGGTCGCAGGCGGCCACGACCAGCACCGGCTGCCCGACGAACTCCACCTTGTCGATAGCCAGCAACGGATCGCCCGGCAACAGCGGGCCAATGTCCTTGAGGCCGGGAATGTCTTCATGCGTGATCACCCGGCGCACGCCAGCGAAGGCCAGGCACGGCGTGGTGTCGACCCGGATGATGCGGGCATGGGCGCGGTCCGAGAGTCGTGCGTAGAGGTGCAACTGGTTCGGGAACTCCAGCCGGTCATCGACGTACTGCGCTTCGCCCGATACGTGCTTTTCAGCGCTTTCATGGGGGAGGCTGCGGCCTACGCCGGTCTGCAAGTCCTGTTGAAACCGGGCGATCATCCCGGCCTGGGTCAGCCCGGTGCTGTGATGGTCAGACATAAGCTGTCACCCGCGTATCAAGGTGTGGATGTTGTCGCTCGATGTAGTATTTGCGCAGCAGATTTTGCCCGATCAGCAAGCGGTACTCTTTGCTGGCGCGAAAGTCCGACAACGGCGAGAAATCTTCGCTCAAGGCGTGGCAGGCGCGTTCAATGCTGGCAGCCGACCATTGCGCACCCCGCAGGACCGCCTCGCAGGCCCGGGCGCGTTTGGGAGTGGCAGCCATGCCGCCGAAGGCCACCCGGGCTTCACGGATCAAGCCGTTGTCGACACGCAGATTAAACGCTGCACACACTGCGCTGATGTCGTCATCCAGCCGTTTCGAAACTTTGTAGGCGCGCAATGCGTCCGCAGGCCCGGCCCGGGGAATGATGATCTTCTCGATGAACTCACCGGCCTCGCGTGCCGTGACCCGGTAATCGATGAAGTAATCCTCGAGTGCCAGCGTGCGGCGGCGCTCTCCTTTACGCAGAACGATGTGCGCGCCGACGGCGATCAGCAAGGGCGGCAAATCGCCAATCGGTGAGGCGTTGCCAATGTTGCCCCCCAGTGTGGCTTGATTGCGGATCTGCAATGAGGCAAACCGTTGCAACAGCGCACCGAAGTCCGGGTATTGGGCCGTGAGTACGTCACTGGCATCGGTCAGCGTCACCGCGGCGCCGATTTCAATACGGTCTTCAAAGTGTTCGATGCGCTTCATCTCGGCCACGTGGCCAACGTAAATCATCACCGGCAGCGAGCGATGCAGTTGCGTGACCTCCAGCGCGAGGTCGGTGCCGCCTGCCAGCAGGCGCGCCTGAGGGTGTGCGTCATACAGGTCGGCCAGGGCGCTGAGGGTCAAAGGCAGCAGGCAGCGTTTATCGCCATTGTTGAGCTCGCCAGTCTGTAGCGGGGTAATGGCTTTGAGCCGGGCCAGTGTCTCGGCCTGGTGCCGGTCGAACTGATCGCTCGCGGGCACCGCACAGGCGCGCTCTGCGGCGGCGAGGATAGGGCGATAACCGGTGCAGCGGCAGAGATTGCCTGCCAGGGCTTCGTGGGCTTGCTGAGGGTTGGCGCCGCTGCTGTTCTTTTGCAGCGCGAACAGCGACATGACAAAACCGGGTGTGCAAAAGCCGCATTGGGAGCCGTGGCAGTCGACCATTGCGCTTTGCACGCTGTGTAACTGGCCCTCGTGTTTCAAGTCTTCTACGCTGATCAATTGTTTGCCGTGCAACGCAGACACAAAGGTCAGGCATGAGTTGAGGCTGCGGTAACGCAAAGTCTCCTGGCCTTGTTGATCGGTGTGTATTTCGCCAATGACGACGGTGCAGGCTCCGCAATCGCCGCTGGCGCAGCCTTCTTTGGTGCCGGGTTTGTGCAGATGCTCGCGCAGGTAATTGAGTACGGTTAGATTCGGGTCCAGTGCGTGCTCGGTGCGTAGTGTCTGATTAAGTAGGAACTGGATCACGGAAGGCCTCGCATAATCGTCATTGTTCTCGAGCGGCTCAAGCTGAATTTAGTCATAACTGACTTTCGGGTCAATAAAATGAACAAAGCTTGGCCAATCGATGTTCTGTGGCAGTTATTGCCGATTTATTTGCTTGTTTCGTGCCAAATTCAGCACTTGGGGCACTCCGCGAGCGGGTATCAAGTGCGTTACACTGCGCCGCTTGCATTGATCAAAGATTTTGAAGGTAAACATGACGTTCAAGGCGCCGGATAGCCTCGCCGAGCAAATCGCTCATCACCTCGCCGAACGCATCATTCGCGGCGAGCTCAAGCCAGGGGAGCGCATTCAAGAACAGAAGGTGACGCTGGCGCTAAATGTCAGTCGTGGCTCTGTGCGCGAAGCGTTGCTGATTCTTGAGCGTCGACACCTCATCGCCATCCTTCCGCGGCGTGGCGCCCATGTGACCGAGCTGACGCCGCACAAGGTGCAGAGCCTGTGCACGCTGATGAGCGAGATGTACATCCTGCTGGGCAATGCCGTTGCCCAGCGCTGGGCTGTGCAAGCTGACCTTGGCCCGTTTTTGCAAATTCAGCAGCGGCTGATTGCCAGCTACGAGCGCCAGGACATCAGCGCGTTCGTTGACGACAGCTTCAATGTAATGCGTGCCGCTTACCCGTTTGCCGACAACCCGTACCTGCAAGAAACCGTCGAAAACCTGCACCCGGCCATGAGTCGCGCCTACTACCTGGCGCTGGAGCAGCGCAAGGCAGAGATGAGCGAGTTTCTGGCGCTGTTCGCGCAGTTGCTCGAGGCTGTGCTGGCGCGGGATCTGCCGCAGGTTCGCGTGGTGCTGAGCCGTTATGCCCAGCGCAGCTGTGATCTGGTGCTGTCTGCCTTGACGGTTGCCTGAGCGTGCGCCTTACCTGCATCAAGCTCGCAGGCTTCAAGTCTTTCGTTGACCCGACGACGGTAACCTTCCCGAGCAACATGGCTGCTGTCGTCGGGCCGAACGGTTGCGGCAAATCGAACATCATCGACGCCGTGCGTTGGGTGATGGGCGAAAGCTCGGCCAAAAACCTGCGCGGCGAGTCGATGACGGACGTCATCTTCAATGGGTCGACCACGCGCAAGCCTGTCAGCCAGGCCAGCAT
The DNA here is from genome assembly GCF_019266105.1 of Pseudomonas sp. D1HM. Lineage (NCBI taxonomy): Bacteria > Pseudomonadati > Pseudomonadota > Gammaproteobacteria > Pseudomonadales > Pseudomonadaceae > Pseudomonas > Pseudomonas sp. D1HM. Next base: position 115,475 of record NZ_LRMN01000004.1, read on the forward strand.
CGAGCTGGTCTTTGACAACTCCGACGGTACCTTGCTGGGCGAATACGCGGCCTACGCCGAGATTTCGATCCGGCGCAAGGTCACCCGTGACAGCCAGACCACGTATTACCTCAATGGCACCAAGTGCCGTCGGCGTGACATCACCGATATTTTCCTCGGCACGGGCCTGGGGCCGCGCAGCTATTCGATCATCGAGCAGGGCATGATCTCCAAGCTGATCGAGTCCAAGCCTGAAGACCTGCGCAACTTTATTGAAGAAGCGGCCGGCATTTCCAAATACAAGGAGCGCCGCCGCGAGACCGAAAACCGTATTCGCCGTACCCATGAAAACCTGGCTCGCCTGACCGACCTGCGTGAAGAGCTGGGTCGTCAGCTCGAACGTTTGCATCGTCAGGCGCAAGCGGCCGAGAAGTATCAGGAATACAAGGCCGAGGAGCGTCAGCTCAAGGCCCGGCTGTCAGCCCTGCGCTGGCAGGCCCTGAATGAGCAAGTGGGGCAGCGCGAAGCAGTCATCGGCAACCAGGAAGTCAGCTTCGAGGCCCTGGTGGCCGAGCAGCGCAACGCCGATGCCAGCATCGAACGCTTGCGTGACGGGCACCATGATCTGTCCGAGCGCTTCAATCTGGTGCAAGGGCGCTTCTACTCGGTGGGTGGCGACATTGCCCGGGTTGAGCAAAGCATCCAGCACGGTCAGCAGCGTTTGCGCCAACTGCAGGATGACCTGCGCGAAGCCGAACGCTCGCGTCTCGAAACCGAGTCCCACCTGGGACATGACCGCACGATGCTCGCGACCCTCGGCGAAGAGCTTGAAATGCTTGAGCCGGAGCAGGAGCTGACCAGCGCTGCCGCTGAAGAAGCGGCTGCCGCACTGGAAGAATCCGAACTCGGGATGCACGGCTGGCAAGAACAGTGGGACAGCTTCAACCTGCGCTCGGCCGAACCGCAGCGCCAGTCCGAGGTGCTGCAGGCGCGTATCCAGCAGCTGGAAACCAGTATGGAGCGTGTGGCTGAACGCCAGCGCCGTTTGGCTGAAGAGCGCGCGTTACTGGCCGCAGACCCGGAAGACGCAGCGATCCTCGAGTTGAGCGAATGCCTGGCGACCAGCGAGCTGACGCACGAGGAACTGCAGATCAGCGAGGAACAGTTGGTTGAGCGCCTGGAGCAAGTGCGGCATGACCTGCAGCAAGCCACGCAGAATCAGCAGCAGGCCCAGGGCGACTTGCAGCGTCTCAACGGTCGTCTGGCTTCGTTGGAGGCCTTGCAGCAGGCAGCTCTTGATCCAGGCACCGGCGCCAGTGAATGGTTGCGTGAGCAGCAGCTCGTCGAGCGTCCGCGACTGGCCGAAGGGTTGCGGGTGGAAGCCGGGTGGGAGCTGGCAGTAGAAACCGTGCTGGGTGCAGATTTGCAGGCGGTGCTGGTCGATGATTTTTCGACACTGGACCTGGCGGGGTTCGCCCAGGGCGACTTGCGTCTGTTCAGTGCCGGTTCGCAAGGCGCGCATCCCTCAGGCAGCCTGCTGGACAAGGTCGAGGCCGATGTTGATCTGACGCCGTGGCTCGGGCAGGTCAGGCCGGTTGAAACCCTTGAGCAGGCGCTGGCCTTGCGCGTTCAGTTGGGTGATGGGCAAAGCCTGATCACCCGCGACGGGTATTGGGTCGGGCGGCACTTTTTGCGCGTGCGCCGTGCCAGCGAAGCCGAAAGCGGCGTACTGGCCCGTGGTCAGGAAATCCAGCGTCTTGGGCTGGAACGCGAAGAGCGTGAGGCCACGCTCGCGAGCCTTGAAGAACAACTGCAACATTTGCGTGAGCAGCAGCTCACTCAAGAAGATGCCCGAGAGCAGGTGCGCCGTCGATTGCAGGACGAAGCGCGGCAGCAAGGTGAGATCAAGGCCAAACTGTCCGCCAGCAAAGCCAAGGTCGAGCAATTGACTTTGCGCCGCCGTCGGCTGGACGAAGAACTGGCCGAACTCGCTGAGCAGCGAGCGCTGGAGCACGAACAGGTGGGTGAAGCGCGCCTGAAATTGCAGGATGCGCTGGAAGCCATGGCCACCGATACCGAGCAGCGAGAGCTGTTGCTGGCCCGGCGTGACAGCCTGCGCGAGCGGCTCGACCGGGTGCGCCAGGACGCGCGTCAGCACAAGGATCACGCCCACCAGCTGGCGGTTCGCATGGGGGCGCTGAAAGCCCAACATGACTCGACCCGCCAGGCCCTTGAACGTTTGGAATTGCAGGCTGAGCGTCTCGCTGAAAAACGCGAGCAGCTCACGCTTAACCTGGAGGAGGGCGAAGCGCCTCTCGAAGAGCTGCGCCTCAAGCTCGAAGAGCTGCTCGATAAACGCTTGAGCGTCGATGGAGAACTCAAGATCGCCCAGACAGCGCTCGAGGATGCCGATCGCGAGTTGCGTGACGCCGAGAAGCGCCGGAATCAGGCCGAGCAACAATCGCAGCTGATTCGTGGTCAGTTGGAGCAGCAACGCATGGAGTGGCAGGCGCTGACGGTGCGACGAACGGCGTTGCAGGATCAGTTGCTGGTTGATGGCTATGACCTGCACGGGGTGCTGGCCACCCTGGATGGCGAGCTCAATGAGCAGCAGGCGGAAGAAGAACTGGAGCGGATTGCTGCGCGTATTCAGCGGCTGGGGGCGATCAACCTCGCCGCCATCGATGAGTACCAGCAGCAGTCCGAGCGCAAGCGTTATCTGGATGCCCAGGATGCCGATCTGGTGGAGGCGCTCGATACGTTGGAAAACGTCATTCGCAAGATCGACAAAGAGACCCGTAGTCGCTTCAAAGACACCTTTGATCAGATAAATGGTGGATTACAGGCGCTTTTCCCAAAAGTTTTCGGGGGCGGCAGCGCTTATTTGGAACTGACGGGCGAAGATTTACTCGATACAGGGGTAACAATCATGGCGCGGCCACCGGGCAAGAAGAACAGCACGATTCATTTGCTGTCCGGCGGGGAGAAAGCGCTGACAGCCCTGGCGTTGGTTTTTGCCATTTTCAAGCTCAATCCGGCACCGTTCTGCATGCTCGATGAGGTTGATGCGCCCCTGGATGACGCGAACGTGGGTCGCTATGCACGCCTGGTGAAGGAGATGTCGCAGACGGTGCAATTCATCTACATCACCCACAACAAAATCGCCATGGAGATGGCGGATCAGTTGATGGGCGTGACGATGCATGAGCCGGGTTGTTCGCGTCTGGTGGCGGTTGATGTCGAGGAGGCAATGGCAATGGTCGACGCTTGAGCTATAAGCAAGTAGGGCCAAAATTTTCTTCTTGTCAGAAAATTCCTAAGGATTTGACTGATATGACTTGTAGGTCAGCGGCTACATGGGCTTAGCTCAATGCGACAGACGGTGTAAAGTTATCTTTGGTCGTGTTAATTTAACGTCTAATTTTTTTGTACGTGGGTAAAACGCCATTCAGAACATAGAGTTGGCGCCACGTTTTAAAGGGCTTTAGGCTCTTCTTTATAGAATCATTTTTTAGGGGCACGGGATTACATGGAAATCGGTCTGCGCGAGTGGCTGATCGTCATCGGCATAGTGGTCATCGCCGGTATTCTTTTTGATGGCTGGCGCCGTATGCGTGGCGGCAAGGGCAAGCTCAAGTTTCGCCTTGATCGCAGCTTCTCCAACGCCCCTGACGAGGAAGAAACCAGCCCTGAGTTGCTGGGGCCTTCACGTGTCCTGGACACGCCGAACCACAAAGAGCCCCAGCTCGATGAGCACGACCTGCCATCGGTGAGCATGTCGGCGCGTGACAAGGGTTCCAAGCGCGGCAAGCGTGGCGGAGAACCAAGTCAGGGCGACCTGAACCTGAACCTCGATCTGGATGACGGCCCGAGCCTGAGCGCCCGGGATGATGACTTCCCGGACGAAACCCGCTCACGTGGGCGTTCAGCGCCAAGTGTGTCGGCGGTTGAGGAAAAAGAGCAGCCTCAGCAGGCTGCTCAGGAAGTCCTGGTGATCAGCGTGATCAGTCGCGATCCGGCTGGATTCAAAGGCCCGGCATTGCTGCAGAACATCCTTGAAAGCGGTCTGCGTTTTGGCGAGATGGATATTTTCCATCGCCATGAAAGCATGGCCGGCAATGGCGAAGTACTGTTCTCCATGGCCAACGCCGTCAAACCGGGCGTATTTGATCTGGACGACATTGACCTGTTCTCGACGCCGGCCGTGAGCTTCTTCCTCGGCTTGCCTGGTCCGCGCCACCCAAAACAGGCTTTCGATGTAATGGTTGCCGCAGCACGCAAACTGTCGCAGGAGCTTAATGGCGAGCTCAAGGATGATCAGCGCAGTGTGTTGACCGCGCAGACTATCGAGCATTACCGCCAGCGCATTGTTGAGTTCGAGCGTCGGGCCTTGACCCAAAAACGTTGAAATCCCCTGGGGGCGGCTGGCTTGCCCCCGGTGCGGAGCAAAATGATTAACACAGGAGCAGCCTCGGCTGCTCTTTTGCTTTGTGAGAGAACACCCCATGACCGCCGCCAATACCCGCATTCTAGAGCTGCGCGCTGAACTGGATCAGCATAACTATCGTTATCACGTGCTCGACGAGCCGAGCATCCCGGACGCCGAGTACGATCGCCTGTTCCGTGAGCTGAAAGCGCTTGAGGCTGAGCATCCGGAACTGGTCACGGCGGACTCGCCCACCCAGCGCGTCGGCAGCACGGCGCTTTCAGCCTTTACTCAGGTGCGTCATGAAGTGCCCATGTTAAGCCTGGGTAACGCCTTCGACGACACCGATATGCGTGAGTTCGACCGGCGTGTCAGCGAAGGTCTGGACCTGCCGGCAGGTGATCTGTTCGGTGGCGGTGCTGAGGTTGAGTACAGTTGCGAGCCCAAGCTGGACGGGCTGGCGGTCAGTCTGCTGTATCAGGATGGCCATTTGGTGCGCGGCGCTACCCGGGGTGATGGCACCACGGGTGAAGACATCAGCGTCAACGTTCGCACCGTGCGCAATATTCCGCTCAAGCTGCATGGCAGCGGCTGGCCTGCGGTGCTGGAAGTGCGTGGCGAAGTCTTCATGTCCAAGGCCGGTTTCGATCGCCTTAATGAGACCCAACTGGCGACAGGCGGCAAAACCTTTGCCAATCCGCGTAACGCTGCAGCAGGTAGCTTGCGTCAACTGGACTCGAAAATCACCGCGAGCCGTCCACTGGAGTTCTGCTGCTACGGCCTGGGGCAGGTGTCTGAAGAATTTTCTGATACCCATATCGGCAATCTCAAGCAACTGCAGCAGTGGGGCATGCCCATCAGCCATGAGTTGAAGCTGGCCCGGGGCATTGCTGAATGCCTGGATTACTACCGTGACATTGGCGAGCGCCGGGCTTCTCTTCCCTATGAGATCGATGGCGTGGTGTTCAAGGTCAACAACCTGGCATCGCAGCGCGAACTGGGCTTCCGTGCCCGTGAACCGCGCTGGGCCATTGCGCATAAATTCCCGGCAATGGAAGAACTGACCGAGTTGCTGGACGTGGAATTCCAGGTCGGGCGTACCGGTGCGGTGACCCCGGTGGCACGCCTCAAACCGGTCAAGGTGGCCGGTGTCACGGTGTCCAATGCCACGCTGCATAACATGGACGAAGTCGCGCGCCTGGGGCTGATGATCGGCGACACGGTGATCATTCGTCGCGCCGGAGATGTGATTCCGCAAGTGGTGCAGGTGGTGCTTGAGCGTCGCCCCGAGGATGCGCGGCCGGTGCATATTCCTGAGCGCTGTCCGGTATGTGGCTCCCATGTCGAGCGCACACAGTTGGTCAAGCGCAGCAAGGGCCGTGAAACCATCAGTGAAGGTGCGGTGTATCGTTGTGTCGGGCGTCTGGCCTGCGGCGCCCAGCTTAAACAGGCGATTATTCATTTTGTTTCTCGCCGGGCAATGGATATTGAAGGCCTGGGCGAGAAGAGTGTTGAACAGTTGGTGGACGAAGGCCTGGTGAGCTCACCGGCCGACCTGTACACCCTGACCTTCGAGCAGATTGTCGACCTGGAAGGCTTTGCCGAGCTGTCGAGCAAGAACTTGCTGCAGGCCATTGCCGACAGCAAGCGCCCGACATTGGCACGCTTCATTTACGCCCTGGGCATCCCGGACGTTGGCGAAGAAACCGCCAAGGTGCTTGCGCGCTCGCTGGCTTCCCTGGAGCGCGTACAGCGTGCGTTGCCGCAAGTACTCACCTATTTGCCGGATATCGGTCTGGAGGTGGCTTACGAGATCCACAGCTTCTTCAGCGATGCGCACAACCAGCAGGTGATCGGTCAGTTGCTGGAGCGCGGCCTGGAGTTGCAGGATCAAGGTGAGCTGGGTGCCGAATTTGCGGCCAGTACCACCTTGGGCGGGTTGATCGACAAGCTGCACATTCCTTCGGTCGGGCCGGGTGGCGCACAAAAGCTGGCTGAAAAATTCGGCTCGCTGCAGGGTGTCATCGAGGCCGACTGGCTGGACATGCGTCAGGCATTGCCCGAGAAGCAGGCCAAATCGGTGCGTGAGTTTTTCGACTCGCCTGACAACGCCCGGGCTGCGCTGGCAATCGAAGCGCAACTGCGGGACTTCGGCATGCACTGGCAGAGCGAGAAAAAGACTGTTGAAGGCTTGCCGCTGGCCGGACAGACATGGGTCCTGACCGGCTCGCTGGAATTGATGAGCCGCGATGTGGCCAAAGCCAGGCTGGAAAGCCTGGGCGCCAAGGTCTCGGGTTCGGTGTCCGGCAAAACCCATTGCGTGGTGGCAGGGCCGGGAGCCGGCTCAAAACTGGTCAAGGCCAATGAGCTGGGGCTCAAGGTGCTGGATGAAGAAGCCTTTGTAGCGTTTTTGAGCCAGCAGGGCATCTGAAGGGCGGCGGGGGCGAGCAAGCTGAATCCAAGTGCTTGAACCCGCTCATTTTTTTATTCTTGCCCGAGCGGTTGTAACTTTTCGTCAGACAGGTACAATGGCGCCGTTCGCTGCTAGGCGGATGTTGTTATGGTGACCCTATCGGTCCCCCCGCAACGATTACCCGTGAACCTGGTCAGATCCGGAAGGAAGCAGCCACAGCGGGAACATTGTGTGCCGGGGTGTGGCTGGTGGGGTTGCCTCCATTTCAAGAACCCTGTTCCGTAGGGTTGTTGCTTCAAAGCGAAGCGAGTCCGCTTCACAACGCTCCGGCGTTGAAGTGTCATTCCCTCGATCAAGCCCGCATTCAACGTTCCCGTGAACGGTTGATGTTTTGTCGTGTCCGGATTTTCAGCCCGTTCGGGTTGTTTAAATGCCCGCAGCGGCATATTAGGCGAGCGCATCAGATGCAATTTTGGCCTTGCTCCGCTAGCATTAGCCCCCTCCGCTTTTCAGACGCGACGGTTATCAATGAGTTATCAGGTTCTTGCACGTAAATGGCGTCCGCGCTCGTTCCGCGAAATGGTCGGCCAGACCCATGTGCTCAAGGCTCTGATCAACGCCCTGGACAGTCAGCGCCTGCATCACGCCTACCTTTTTACCGGTACCCGTGGCGTCGGCAAGACCACCATTGCGCGGATCATCGCCAAATGCCTGAACTGTGAAACAGGTATCACTTCGACGCCCTGCGGAACGTGTTCGGTCTGCCGCGAAATCGACGAGGGGCGCTTTGTCGACCTGATCGAAATCGACGCCGCCAGCCGCACCAAGGTCGAAGACACGCGTGAGCTGCTCGACAACGTGCAGTACGCGCCAAGCCGTGGGCGCTTCAAGGTCTACCTGATCGACGAAGTACACATGCTGTCCAGCCATTCCTTCAATGCGCTGTTGAAAACCCTTGAAGAGCCGCCGCCCTACGTCAAATTCATTCTGGCGACCACGGATCCGCAAAAGCTGCCGGCCACCATTCTTTCCCGCTGCCTGCAGTTTTCGCTGAAAAACATGACGCCCGAGCGGGTGGTCGAGCATTTGACCCATGTACTCGGTGTCGAAAACGTTCCGTTTGAAGACGATGCCCTGTGGTTGCTGGGGCGCGCCGCTGACGGCTCGATGCGTGACGCCATGAGCCTCACGGACCAGGCCATTGCTTTCGGTGAAGGCAAGGTTCTGGCCGCCGATGTGCGTGCCATGCTGGGGACGCTTGATCACGGTCAGGTGTTCGATCTGTTGCATGCCTTGATTGAAGGCGATGCGCGGGCATTGCTGGAAGCCGTGCGCCATCTGGCTGAGCAAGGCCCGGACTGGAACGGCGTGCTGTCGGAAATCCTTAACGTTTTCCACCGTGTGGCAATTGCCCAGGCGTTGCCCGAGGGTGTCGACAACGGTCACGGTGACCGCGACCGTGTATTGGCCCTGGCCAAGGCATTGCCCGCCGAAGACGTGCAGTTTTATTACCAGATGGGCCTTATCGGTCGGCGTGACCTGCCATTGGCACCGGATCCGCGGGGTGGCTTTGAAATGGTCCTGCTGCGGATGCTGGCGTTCCGTCCGGCTGATACCGCTGACACACCGAGTCAGCCGCTAAAGCCAGTGGGGATCAGCCAAGCCACAGTTGATTCCTCCCAAGCCGTGGCGGGTGCGACACCTGTCGCTCCGGTAGTTGCTCAAAAACCCGAGCCGGTGGTTGCGCCCGTGCCGGCGCCTGTCATCGAGCCTGCACCTGCACCTGCACCTGCACCTGAACCGGTTGCCGTGCCCAAGGACTTGCCCTGGAACGAGCCGTCAGCCCCGCAGGTGGAAGAGCAGCTTGCGTCTGAGTCTGAGCCCGTTCTGGATACGGCGGGTGAGCAACCAGATTTGCCGCCGATGCCGCTGCCTATCCCGGATAGCGTGGTTCCGGATGCGCCGGACTGGACCGCTGCGCCGCTGCCTGAGCCAACCGCCGGTCAGGTGGACGCTGCGCTGTCTGGCATGGATCGTGATGATGAGCCGCCGCTGGACGAAGATTACATCGAGCCCGATATGGATTCGGCGGCGTACAGCTACCTCGATGAGCTCGCCAGTGAGCATGCTGCCGAGCCAGCGCCTGAGCCAGAACCCTTGCCGGCTGCGATGCCTGCAACCGGGCTGGCCCTTGAATGGCTGAACATGTTCCCCAAATTACCGGTATCGGGCATGACGGCGAGCATTGGTGCCAACTGCACCCTGATGGCGGTCGACGGTGATGACTGGCTGCTGCATCTGGACCCGGCTCACAGTGCGCTGTTCAACGCGACTCAGCAGCGCCGGTTGAACGATGCACTGAACCAGTACCACCAGCGCACACTCAAAGTCACGATAGAGCTGGTCAAGCCCGAGCAGGAAACCCCGGCTCAGGCAGCTTCCCGCTTCCGGGCTGAGCGTCAGCGATTGGCAGAAGAATCGATTTATGCCGATCCGTTGATCCAGCAAATGATTCAACAGTTTGGCGCGGCTGTCCGCGACGATACGATTCAACCTGTCGATGTTGTCGAGGCCAAGGCTTCGTAACACCAGGATAGGCACTTACAGCCCGAGGTCAGTGTTGATCGCGGGTGCATTGTCCAAATAACGTTTGAGGTGATTCCCATGATGAAAGGTGGCATGGCCGGCCTGATGAAGCAGGCGCAGCAGATGCAGGAAAAAATGGCCAAGATGCAGGAAGAACTGGCCAATGCTGAAGTCACCGGTAAGGCAGGTGGCGATATGGTGAGTGTGGTGATGACCGGTCGTCACGACATCAAGCGCGTCAGCATTGACCCGTCCGTGATTGCAGGCGTCAGCGAAGAAGACCTCGAAATGCTCGAGGCGCTTTTGGCCGCAGCCGTCAACGACGCCGTGCGCAAGGTCGAAGCCAATAGCCAGGACAAAATGTCGGGTGTGACCGCCGGCATGCAACTGCCGCCGGGCATGAAGCTGCCTTTCTAAGGCGGGTTCGACAATGCCAGGCCATGTGCCTGGCATTTTTTTGCCTGCCCGGCAGGCAGCGTCGAATCGTGCGGTCGCAGGTATTTGACGCTGGCCCGGCCCGCGGGTATAAACCGCGTCTTGTTGTTTTGTCGGACTTTTCCCTATGAGCTTTAGCCCCCTGATTCGCCAACTGATCGATGCCTTGCGTACTTTGCCGGGTGTGGGCCAAAAGACTGCGCAGCGCATGGCGCTGCAATTGCTCGAGCGTGATCGCAGCGGTGGCTCGCGTTTGGCGCTGGCCTTGAGTCAGGCGATGGAAGGTGTGGGTCATTGCCGTCTGTGCAGAACACTGACTGAAGATGACTTGTGCCCGCAGTGTGCGGACATGCGCCGGGATGACACGTTGCTGTGCGTCGTCGAGGGGCCGATGGATGTCTACGCTGTTGAGCAGACCGGGTATCGCGGTCGCTACTTCGTGCTCAAGGGGCATTTATCGCCACTGGACGGGCTGGGGCCCGAGGCGATCGGTATTCCGCAATTGATGACGCGTATCGAAGAGCAGGGCACCTTCAGTGAAGTGATCCTGGCGACCAACCCCACCGTCGAAGGCGAAGCCACCGCGCATTACATTGCCCAGCTATTGAGCAGCAAAGGCCTGATCGCTTCGCGCATTGCCCACGGCGTACCGCTGGGTGGCGAGCTGGAGCTGGTGGATGGCGGCACCCTGGCCCATTCGTTCGCCGGGCGCAAACCAATCGCCTTGTAATCCGGACCGTGTAGCGGCGACAGAGGCTGTTTGTAGCAGCGGTCGAGTAGAACGAGGCCGCGTCGGGCTGCGTAGCAGCCGTGGGGTGCAGTGTTCCGTGCTTCGTACGTAGTCTCGCTCCGCTCGTCAACGGCTACGGGTATCCTGTAGCCGCTGCCGAAGGCTGCGCAGTTTTACTCGGTCAGCGAGAACTCGGTCAGGCAGAAGCTCGGGATGCCTATTTCTTGCAGGCGTCTGGAGCCACCCAGTTCCGGCAGGTCGATAATGGCGGCAGCTTCGAAGATCTGTGCCCCCATGCGACGAACCAGGTTGGCTGCTGCAATCAGCGTTCCGCCGGTGGCGATCAGGTCATCGACAATCAGCAGCGAGTCGCCTTCACACAGGCTGTCGGCGTGAACTTCCAGGAACGCTTCACCATATTCAGTCTGATAGCCTTCGGCCAAAACGTCAGCGGGCAATTTGCCTTGCTTGCGGAACAGGATCAGCGGTTTGTTGAGTTGATGGGCCAGTACTGAGCCAATCAAAAATCCTCGGGCGTCCATCGCGCCGATGTGGCTGAAGTCAGCCTCGACATAGCGCTCGATAAAGCTATCGGCGATCACGCGCATGGCGCGGGGGGATTGGTACAGCGGGGTGATGTCGCGAAAAATGACCCCCGGCTTGGGGAAGTCGATCACAGGGCGAATCAGGGTTTTGAGGCAGAAGTCGTCGAAGACCATTATCGGGTGTCCTGGCGTGCGTTAAGCGCGCCAGTATAGCCCGGTCACGCCTGTTTTAACCGTCCAGTGTGCCACCCGCCAGGGCGCAGAGCCTGATCGGGTCAAGGATGTGGACTTCCTTGCCTTCGGCGGTGATCAATTGGTTTTCTTGCAGGCGAGTAAATACCCGTGACACCGTTTCAACCGCCAGGCCCAGATAGTTGCCGATCTCATTGCGCGACATGCTCAGGCGGAACTGGTTGGGCGAGAACCCGCGAGCACGGAAGCGTGCCGAGAGGTTGACCAAAAAGGTCGCGATACGCTCATCGGCGGTCTTTTTCGACAGCAGCAGCATCATTTGCTGATCGTCACGAATTTCTCGGCTCATGACACGCATTAGCTGGCGGCGCAACTGGGGCAGTTGCACGGAGAGCTCATCCAGGCGCTCGAAGGGAATTTCGCAGACCGGAGTGGTCTCCAGGGCCTGAGCCGATACCGGGTAGGTGTCGGTGTCCATGCCTGACAGGCCGACCAGTTCGCTTGGCAGGTGGAAGCCGGTGATTTGCTCTTCGCCGTTGTCACTCAGGCTGAAGGTTTTGAGCGCGCCAGAGCGTACAGCGTAGACCGAGCCAAAAGTGTCACCCTGACGAAACAGAAATTCGCCTTTTTTCAGGGGGCGGCCGCGCTTGACGATTTCCTCCAGGGCATCCATGTCTTCCAGATTCAACGAAAGCGGCAAACACAGAGGTGCCAGACTGCAATCCTTGCAGTGAGCCTGGTTGAGGGCGCGCAGTTTTACTGGCTCGGACATTTCTTCGATCCTTGTGGGAAAACACACATAATATGCAAGGGTAACTCAGCGGGGGGATCGAGACCAGCGCGAGCACTGCCCGGGTGACTCTCTCAAGTTGCCGTTGGCAGCGCCGATAACCCGGTAATAGCGAACAGCAGGAAGCACTGACGATGTCATCACTGGGTGGAGTTACCCTGAGTCAAAGCGGGATGTTGCCGGTTCCAGAACCGGTTGCACCGCCCCGTAATGCTTTATCCGATGCCCAGGATCCGGCACCGGATGAGGCGGTAACGGCACCTGTAGAAGGTGTGAGGGTGACGATCTCCGGGGCCGCCATGAAAGCGGCCCGGGAACAGAAAAGCCAGAACAGTGATATCGAAGAAAGCGGCTTGCCGGATCAGACCCAGAAGATCTTGAAGATGATCCGCGAGATCAAAAAGCAGATCGCCGAAAAGCAGGCCCAATTGCAGCAGGTGATGACCAATAGCCGCTTGAGTCCTGACCAGGCCCGCGCTCAAGTGGCGGGACTGCAAACGCAAATAGCCAGTTTGACGGCGGCCTTGATGACGGCAACGGCGAGTCTGGCCAAGGCCATGAAAGACCTGAGTGCCGACGATGCGCTCAAGGCGGCTTCGTTGATGGCGCGCTAGATGACCCGCGAGAAGCGCTGACGGTTTTGCTGTTCCAGGTAGGCGTCGAACACCATGCACACCGAACGTACCAGCAGTCGACCGGCAGGCAATACCGTCAGTTGCTGGTTGTCGAGTGCAATCAGCCCGTCTGCGGCCATCTGTTCCAGACTCGGCCACAGGGGAGCGAAATAACCTCTGAAGTCGATGTTGAAACGTTGTTCTACGTACGCGAATGGCAGCTGCAGGTTGCAGATGATTTGCTGGATGACTTCGCGCCGTATGCGGTCATCCTGATTGCACAGCAAGCCGCGGCTGGTCGCCAGTTGAGCACTGCCCAAGGTGTGCTGGTACTGCGTGAGGTCGTTGGTGTTCTGGCAATACAGTTCTCCGATATGGCTGATGGCCGACACCCCAAGGCCTATCAGATCGCAGTGACCATGGGTGGTATAGCCCTGGAAGTTGCGTTGCAGGGTTGATTCTTCCTGGGCGATAGCCAGTTCGTCATCCGGCAGCGCGAAATGGTCCATGCCGATGTACCGATAGCCCGCCCCGGTGAGCTGTGCGATGGTGCGTTCCAGCATCAGCAATTTATCGGCCGCAGAAGGCAGGTCGCTGGTGTTGATCCGGCGCTGTGGCATGAAGCGTTCGGGCAAGTGCGCATAGTTGAAGACGGACAGGCGATCCGGCTGCAGACGGATCACTTCGTCAACGGTGCGTGCAAAGGCATCAGGGGTTTGCCGGGGCAAGCCATAGATCAGATCGATATTGATCGAGCGGAACTGCAGCGTGCGGGCAGCGTCGATGACGGCTCGCGTTTCCTCCAGGCTTTGCAGGCGATTGACTGCCCGCTGTACGTCCGGGTCGAGGTCCTGCAAGCCGATGCTGACCCGGTTGAAGCCCAGCTCGCGCAACAGGCCCATGGTCGACCAGTCCGCTTCACGCGGGTCGATCTCGATCCCGTAATCCCCCGAGTCGTCATCCAGCAGATTGAAGTGCTTGCGCAAGTGGGCCATTAACTGGCGCAGTTCGTCGTGACTGAGAAACGTGGGTGTCCCGCCACCGAAATGCAGTTGTTCGACCTTTTGCTTCGGGTCGAGATGACAGGCAATCAGCTGGATTTCCTGTTCGAGCCGCTGCAAATAAGGCTGTGTCCGGCCACGGTCTTTGGTGATGACTTTGTTGCAAGCGCAGTAATAGCAAATGTTCGCGCAGAAGGGCACGTGGACATACAGCGATAGCGGGCGCTGAGCCTTGCGGCTTTCGCGCAGGGCATGCAACAGGTCGAATGGGCTGACCTGGCTGTGGAATTGCAGGGCGGTCGGGTACGAGGTATAGCGCGGTCCGGCCAGATCGTAGCGCTGAATGAGATCTGAGTCCCAACGAATGGCGTCGAGCATGCGGGCATTCCCCTGGGAGGATGACAATGCGCTGGAGTTTAGGGGGTGGGGATTTGACGCACCTTGATTTGCATCAACGACGATGCAGGACAGGATTTCTCCGTGAATCAAGGGGCGCTTGCTGTCGGGCAGGTGCGCAGTTGCCGAAGGCTCAATGCCCCATCAGCCAGTGCTGGTGCGGACCGGGCAGGGTCCAGAGGCCGAACAGGATGACCAGCAGGCCGCCGCCCATGCGCACGCCGCGGTTGCGCAGCAGTGTGGTGACGCGTTCGGCGGCAAGGCCGGTGGCGAGTAATACGGGCCAGGTCCCGAGTCCAAACGCCAGCATCAGCAATGCGCTGTCGGTTGCGCTGCCCTGGCTGGCGGCCCAGATCAGTGTGCTGTAGACCAGCCCGCACGGCAGCCAGCCCCACAGTGCGCCCAGCAGCAAGGCACGGGGCAGGCTTGAAACAGGCAGCAAGCGGGTGGCGACCGGCTGGATATGTCGCCACAGGCCGCGGCCCAGGCTCTCAATCCGGGTCAGGCCGCTCCACCAGCCGGCCAGGTACAGCCCCATGCAAATCAGCAGAAGCCCGGCCAGAATGCGCATGTACAGGGCTGCGGGGCTGTTGGTCACCGCCCATCCTGCGAGTCCGAGCAACAGCCCGGCAGCGCAATAGCTGAGGATTCGCCCCAGGTTGTAAGCCAGGAGCAGCCTGAAGCGTCGGCTGCGCTGTTCTTTGGGGATCGCCAGGGTCAGGGCGCTCATCAGGCCCCCGCACATGCCCAGGCAATGGCCACCCCCGAGCAGCCCCAGAATCAGGGCGGAGACCAGCAGCGGCGCCAACTCAAGCATGGGGCGGGGTGTTGCTGTCAGCGTCGTTGGCGGAGTCCGGGGGATTGCCTTTGGCCTCTTCCACGGCGGCAGTGTGCTGCGGGTCCTGGTCGTCAAACAGGATGCTGTGGGCCGGGCTGTCGAGGTCGTCATACTGGCCGCTGTCGACGGCCCAGAAAAAGATGTAGATGGCGATACCGACAATCAGCAGGGCTGCCGGGATCATGACGTAAAGCGCTGGCATATAGGCTCCAGGCGACCGGCTCAGACCGGCAGCGGGCGAGTGTGTGACGTGGCTTGAGTATGCGCCTGGCGGGGCATGCGCGTCAGGCGCAAGGCATTGAGCACCACGGTCAACGAACTGAGCGACATACCCACCGCGGCCCAGATGGGTGTGATCCAGCCAAGGGCGGCGAAGGGTAGCATCAGACCATTGTATAAACCGGCCCACAGCAGGTTTTCAATGATCACCCGACGGGTGCGGCGCGCAAGGCTGAAGGCTTGCACCAGCGCTTCCAGGCGATTTGACAGTAACACCGCATCGGCGCTGGTCTTGGCCAGGTCGGTGGCCGAACCCATGGCCACGCTGATGTCGGCAGCGGCCAGCACCGGCACATCATTGACCCCGTCGCCCAGCATCAGCACTTTGCGCCCTTGTGCGTGCAGCTGTTGCAGTACCTGCAACTTGTCGTCCGGGCGCAGGCCACCCCGCGCTTCATCGATGCCCAGTTCCGCCGCCACGCTGGCGACCATCGGTGAGCTGTCACCAGAGAGCAGCAGCGTGTGCCAGCCCCGCGCTTTGCAGGCGGCCAGCAATGCCGGTGCGTCCGCGCGCAGGCGATCATCGAGGACAAACCAGGCCAGCACACCTTCGGTGTCGCCCAGCAGCAGCCATTGGCCGGGCTCGTCGGGCATTTGCGGTACGTTGCAGCCGCTCAGTGCGCAGACGAAACCGGGATGGCCGATGCGCAGTCGCTGCTGCTCAACCCGCCCTTCAAGGCCCAGTCCGGGGCTGCTGTGGACTTCATCTGCGGCTTGCGGTGCGCGCCCAAAAGCGCGGGCAATCGGGTGTTCCGAGCGATTTTCGAGTGCGGCGGCCAGACCCAGGCATTGATCGCTGTCCAGGTCGCGCAAGGGGCGAATGGCACGCAGCGCCAGGCGGCCCTCGGTCAGGGTGCCGGTCTTGTCGAAGATCACGGTGTCGATCTGGTTCAGGCCTTCGATCACATGGCCGCGGGTCAGCAGCAAGCCCAGCTTGTGCAAGGTGCCGGTGGCGGCTGTGAGCGCCGTGGGGGTCGCCAGTGACAGGGCGCAGGGGCATGTGGCGACCAGCATCGCCAGCACGATCCAGAAGGCCCGCTCGGGGGCCAGCTGCCACCACAGTAGACCGATGCCTGCCGCGGCGACCAGTGAGAACAACAGAAACCACTGTGCGGCGCGGTCGGCGATTTCAGCCAGGCGCGGTTTTTCGTTTTGTGCGCGATCGAGCAGACGCACGATGGCTGACAGGCGGGTGTCCTGGCCCAGCGCCATGACTTGAACCGTCAGCGCACCTTCCACATTCAGGGTTCCGGCGGTCACCGCGTCCCCCACGCTGCGGGGCTGTGGCAGGTATTCACCGGTCAGCAGCGATTCGTCGACGCTCGATTGGCCATCAAGGATTTTGCCGTCCGCCGGGAGAATGGCCCCGGGGTGAACCAGCACGCGGTCACCGACGTTGAGCTCAGTGAGCAAGATGCGTTCGCTCTGGCCGTCGGCTTCCAGTCGCAGGCAGGAGGCGGGCAGCAGATTGACCAACTGCGCAGTGGCGGCGGCCGTACGTTCGCGGGCGCGGCGTTCGAGGTAGCGTCCGGCAAGTAGGAACAGGGCGAACATGCCGACTGCGTCGAAATACAGTTCACCAATGCCGGTGATCGCGGTCCAGATACCCGCGATATATGCGCCGCCGATGGCCAGCGAGACGGACACATCCATGGTCAGGTGGCGGGTGCGCAAATCACGCATCGCCCCCTTGAAGAACGGTGCGCAACTGTAGAAAACAATAGGTGTAGTCAGAAACAGTGCCACCCAGCGCAGGATGGTGTGCATTTCGGGGCTGAGGTCGATGTTGAATTCGGGCCAGGTTGCCATGGTGGCCATCATGGCCTGGAACCATAACAGTCCTGCAACGCCCAGCTGGCGCAGGGCCAGCCGGTTTTCGCTGGCCAGTTGCTCAGTGGCACGATCTGCTTGATAAGGGTGCGCCGCGTAACCGATGTGACGCAGTTCGTTCAACACATCGCTCAGCGGCAACTGGCTGTCGGCCCAGCGCACATGCAGACGGTGATTCGACAGGTTGAGCCGTGCTTCGCTGACGGCGGGCAAACGGCGCAAGTGTTTTTCAATCAGCCAGCCACACGCCGCGCAGCTGATGCCTTCGATCAGCAGCGTGGTCTCGGCCTGTTCGCCCTCATGGCGGACAAAGGGTTTTTGCACTTCGGGGCGATCGTACAGCGCCAGCTCTTCGGTCAGTTGCACGGGAAGCGCTTCAGGGTTGGCTGATGCTTCGCTGCGATGCTGGTAATAGCTTTCAAGGCCGCCGGCCACGATCGCTTCAGCCACCGCCTGGCAGCCCGGGCAGCAGAACTCGCGGATCTCGCCCAGTACCGTGGCGGTGAACCGGCTGCCGGGTGGAACGGGCAGGGCGCAGTGATAGCAGGGGGTGGGCGTGGTCATGGCTGTCTGTCGCGATAGGGTGTTGCCTGGACGGCTGTCATCACCGCCCGCCTGCACACGGTTCGCGTTGCTTTGTGCTGGCGCAGGCGGGCGATGGGGTTAGCGCTTGTTGTGGTCTTCAGCACCTTGCAGTGGCTCGTCGCCCAGCAGCAGGTCTTTGTCATGCTCGACCCGCTCTTCTTCAAACAGGCGCCAGGTCTTGCCCTCTTCAACGCCCAGGAGCTCGACAAACCGGCGGCCTTCGACTTTGTCATCCAGTTGCCCGACATAACGGCCTGGCTCTGACCCGCTCTGGCTCAGGCTGATATTGCGGTCTTTTTCGGGTTGGGTCGGGGAGATCAGGTTCAGTTCCAGGGTCTGTGGCGCACTGTTGCCTTCAAGCAGCAATACGACTTCACCGGTCATTTCGTCCAGTCGCAACTTGGCCTTGAGTTGCAATGTCTGGCCCAGCAACTCGCGATCCAGCGAGCGGTTGATGCCTTTGCCGGCTTCATAGTAATTGTCGTTAACCAGGTGATCCGGGTTGTTAACGGCAATGGTCACCATCGACAGGGTCAGGGTCACCGAGCAGGCAAGAATGGCAATGATGATCCATGGCCAGAGTTGCTTGTACCAGGGGCAGGGCATGTTCGCTGGAGGCATGACACATTTCTCTTATCTGATTTGAGGGCCGATGAAGCGGCTCTTGGCTTTGACGTTGATGTCATTGTCGTCGGCATCCTTGAGGGTGAAAAACACCTCGTTGGTGCTCGACGGCAGTTGTTCAGGGGCAATCGACAACTCGACCGGCAGGCTGACGATATCGCCGGCGGCCACCTTGATTTCACGCTTGCCCTGCAGTTTCAGGTCAGGCAGGCCGCTGGCTTCCAGCACGTAGGTGTGGTCGTGCTGGTCCTTGTTCATGATCTTCAGGCTGTAAACGTTCTCGATGCGGCCTTCGGCGTTTTCGCGGTAGAGCACACGGTCTTTGCTCACATCAAAGCCGACCAGCGTGCGGGTGAAAAAGGCCGCCGCCAACAGGCCGATCATGGTCAGCAACACCAGCGCGTAGCCTATCAGGCGTGGACGCAGCTTATGGGTTTTCTGCCCGGAGAGGTTGTGCTCGGTGGTGTAGCTGATCAGGCCGCGCGGGTAGTTCATCTTGTCCATGATGCTGTCGCAGGCATCGATGCAGGCGGCGCAGCCGATGCATTCAATCTGCAAGCCATCACGAATGTCGATGCCGGTCGGGCATACCTGGACGCACATGGTGCAGTCGATACAGTCGCCCAGGCCCTGAGCCTTGTAATCGATGTCTTTTTTGCGCGGGCCCCGGACTTCGCCGCGACGCGGGTCGTACGAAACAATCAGCGTGTCCTTATCGAACATCACGCTCTGGAACCGGGCATACGGGCACATGTAAATACACACTTGCTCGCGCAACCAACCGGCGTTGCCGTAGGTGGCAAGGGTGAAAAAACCTACCCAGAAATAGGACCAGCCGTCGGCCTGGCCGGTAAAGAAATCGATGACCAGCTCACGTATTGGCGAAAAGTAACCGACAAAGGTCAGGCCCGTGACCAGACCGATCAACAGCCAGAGCGTGTGCTTGCTGAACTTGCGCAGGAACTTGTTGGCGCTCATGGGCGCCTTGTCGAGTTTGATGCGCTGGTTGCGATCACCTTCAGTGACCTTTTCGCACCACATGAACACCCAGGTCCAGACGCTTTGCGGGCAGGTGTAGCCGCACCACACGCGGCCTGCGTATACGGTAATAAAGAACAGGCCAAAGGCTGCGACGATCAATAGCCCGGACAGCAGGATGAAATCCTGTGGCCAGAAAGTGGCACCAAAAATAAAGAACTTACGCTCGGGCAGGTTCCACCAGACGGCCTGGTGTCCGCCCCAATTGAGCCAGACCGTGCCGAAATACAGCAAAAACAGCAGGGCACCGCCGATCATGCGCAGGTTGCGGAAAAGTCCGGTAAAAGCGCGGGTGTAGATTTTCTCCCGGGCTGCGTACAAATCGACACTTTCAGTTTTTTTCGGGGCAGGCGGAGTGACGTTGCGTACTGGAATCTGATTGCTCATTAGTGCGTCCCACGGCAGTGGAAAATGCCTCGGTCAGTACATGCCGACCGCGGTCAGAAGGTGTAGCAGTGGCGTAATGATACGCCTGTGACTCTAGTTCAAGGGTGCGACCTTTGGTCGCGTTCCGGAAATGATCAAGTTGGTATAGCAGTTGTAACAAGTCGTGACCTGGATCAATTGACATCGGTCGGCGGGTCAGTTGCACCTGCTCTGTTTCAGGCTTCGTGGCGGGTGCGGGTCTGCCTGCAATGCCGCGCCGGGAACCTTGTCCGAACAATCGGCCTGAAACAAAAACGGCCCCGCCAGCATGAGCTGGCGGGGCCGCAGTCTGGAGCGTTCAGGTGACTGCGTTACTCGGCTGCCTTGGCGTCATCGCCATGGGACAGGCTGTAGACGTAGGCGGCCAGCAGGTGAACCTTGTCGTTCCCTTGCAGATCGGCCTGGGCAGGCATCTGCCCCTGACGACCGTAACGGATGGTTTGCTGCAGTTGCGCAAAGCTCGAACCGTAAATGAACGCCGCAGGGTGGGTCAGGTCAGGCGCGCCCATCAGCGGGTTGCCTTTGCCTTCCGGGCCGTGACACACCGCACAGTTGGTGGCGAACAGTTCCTTGCCTTTGGCCGGGTCGGCCTTGGCGCTTTCGGGCAGCTTGCGCCCGTCAAGGTTGGTCAGGACGTAGGCGGCGACGTCGCTGACGCCTTGTTCGCCAATCACTTCAGACCAGCCCGGCATGACCGCGTGACGGCCATTCATGATGGTGGTCTTGATGTCTGCCGGAGTGCCGCCCCAGCGCCAGTCGGCGTCGGTCAGGTTCGGGAAGCCGTAAGCACCTTTGGCATCCGAACCGTGGCAAACCGAGCAGTTGGAGGCAAACAGGCGGCCACCCATCTTCAGGGCTTGCGGATCCTTGGCGACTTCTTCGATCGGCATGGCGGCGAATTTGGCGAAGATCGGACCAAACCTGGCGTCCGACTTGGCCATTTCCTTTTCCCACTCGTGAACACCGGTCCAGCCGGTCTTGCCATCGGCAAACCCGGTCTCGGCTTTGGTATCCAGGTACCCATAGCCCGGCAGCAGGCCTTTCCAGTTGCCCAGGCCCGGGTAGAGCACCAGGTAGCCGAGGGCAAAAACGATGGTGCCGACGAACAGCATGAACCACCATTTTGGCATCGGGTTGTCGTACTCTTCGATCCCGTCGTAAGCGTGCCCGACTGTCTCGTCGGTCTGCTCGCTGCGCTGGCCCTTGCGGGTGGCCAGCAACAACCAGGTCAGGGCGAAGATAGTACCCAGAGTGAGGACTGTAACGTACAGACTCCAGAACGTAGTCATTCTTTGTTACTCCTAGAAGCTTGCTCTTGCTCGACGTGCTTGATGGCTTCGGGATCATCCTTGAACGGCAATAGTGTGGCGTCATCAAACTCAGACTTGCGTCGAGGGCTGAACACCCACAATGCCAAACCGATAAAAGCCACCATCACAACGACGGTGCCCAGGCCACGAATCATCCCGATATCCATTCAGATCACCGTTTGCTTTTGATGATGGTGCCCAGGCCCTGAAGATAGGCCACCAGCGCGTCCATTTCGGTTTTGCCTTTCACGGCATCCTTGGCTCCGGCGATATCTTCGTCGGTGTAAGGAACGCCAAGATCACGCAAGACTTCCATTTTTTTCGCCGTGTACTTGCCGTCCAGTTTGCGCTCTACGAGGAACGGGTAAGCCGGCATGATCGACTCGGGTACAACGTTGCGCGGGTTGTACAGGTGCGCACGCTGCCAGTCATCGGAGTAACGGCCACCGACGCGGGCGAGGTCCGGACCGGTACGCTTGGAACCCCACAGGAACGGGTGATCCCAGACACTTTCACCGGCGACCGAGTAGTGGCCATAGCGTTCGGTTTCAGCGCGGAACGGGCGGATCATCTGCGAGTGGCAGCCGACACAACCGTTGGCGATGTAAATGTCGCGGCCTTCCAGTTCCAGCGCTGAACGGGGTTTCATACCCTCAACCGGCGTGTTGGTGACATCCTGGAAAAACAGCGGAACGATTTGGGTCAGGCCACCGATACTGACGGCGATGACCATGAAGAAGGCCATCAGGCCAATATTCTTCTCGACTGTTTCGTGCTTCATCAGTGGGCTCCAACTACAGCGATCTTGGTCGCTGCTTCAGCTTCTACCGGGTTCGAGGCGCGTACGGTACGGAACACGTTATAGGCCATGAACAGCATGCCGCTGGCGAAGAAAGCACCGCCGATGGCGCGGACAATAAAGCCAGGATGGCTGGCTTGCAGCGCTTCAACGAACGAGTAGGTCAGCGTGCCGTCGTCGTTGATTGCTCGCCACATCAGGCCCTGGGTGATGCCGTTGACCCACATCGATGCGATGTACAGCACGGTGCCGATCGTTGCCAGCCAGAAGTGCACGTTGATCAGGCCGATGCTGTACATCTGCTTTTGGCCGTAGAGGCGCGGGATCATGTGGTAGAGCGCACCGATCGAAATCATGGCAACCCAGCCCAGCGCACCGGCGTGTACGTGACCGATGGTCCAGTCGGTGTAGTGGGAGAGGGCGTTGACAGTCTTGATGGCCATCATCGGGCCTTCAAAGGTCGACATGCCGTAGAACGCCAGCGATACCACCAGGAAGCGCAAGATCGGGTCGGTGCGCAGCTTATGCCAGGCACCCGACAGGGTCATCATGCCGTTGATCATCCCGCCCCAGCTTGGCGCCAGCAGAATGATCGACATCGCCATGCCCAGGGACTGGGCCCAGTCCGGCAGTGCGGTGTAGTGCAAGTGGTGCGGACCGGCCCAGATGTACAGGGTGATCAGCGCCCAGAAGTGCACGATGGACAGGCGATAGGAGTAGATCGGACGCTCGGCCTGCTTGGGCACGAAGTAGTACATCATGCCCAGGAAGCCGGTAGTCAGGAAGAAACCCACAGCGTTGTGGCCATACCACCACTGAATCATGGCATCCGTCGCACCGGCATAAGCCGAGTAGGACTTGAAGAAGCTCACGGGCAGGGAGGCGTGGTTGACGATGTGCAGCATGGCCGTCACGACAATGAACGCACCGTAGAACCAGTTGCCCACATAGATATGCTTGGTTTTACGCTTGGTAATGGTCCCGAAGAACACAATGCCGTAGACCACCCAGACGATGGCCAGCAGGATAGCCAAAGGCCATTCCAGCTCTGCGTACTCCTTGGTCGTGGTGTAGCCCAGCGGCAACGTGATGATCGCGCCGACAATGACCGCCTGCCAACCCCAAAAGGTAAACGAAGCCAGTGCGTCGGAGATCAATCGCGTCTGGCAGGTTCGCTGCACGACGTAATAAGAGGTGCCAAACAACGCACAACCACCAAAGGCAAAAATCACCAGGTTGGTGTGCAAGGGACGCAAACGGCCAAAGGTCGTCCACTCAAGGCCAAGGTTCAATTCAGGCCACACAAGCTGTGACGCGATGAAAACCCCAAGCCCCATGCCAAGGATCCCCCAGACCACCGTCATGATGGCGAACTGGCGGACTACCTTATAGTTATAAGCAGTCGGACTGATTGCTGTGCTCATTCTAAGGTTCCACGGTTTAGGTGTTTTATTAGGATAAAAATCGGTCGCAAGTATGGATAAAGCGTAGGGTTATTGCAACGAAGCATGACCCCGGTCATTGCTTTCCAAGGCTTATTCTGCGGCCTTTCCATGCTGAGAGTAAGGTCAAACAGGCCTCGGACGAAATGCCGCATGGAGGGGAAAGCCGAAGGGGGGAGACGGGTAATCCCGGGAGGGGAGAAGGCACAGCGACATCATGGCGAAAATCGCAATGGACGATAGCCGATGCAAACCCGCTCGTGTGGCCCGTAACAGTGTCCTTCAACGTGCCGATTGATTTCACATGGCATGAAGCCGGTGACCGACGCTCACGTCATAGAAGAGCTTAGTCCTGAATGGCCGGAGAGCAAAGACTGACTAAAAAGAGGTGCGACACTTGGTCGCGGGAGTTGCCGCATCAGAATGATGCGGCAGGAAATGTCCGGTAATTATTGGGCTGTTTTTCCCTCTTGATTATCGTGTGACAAGCTGAACACGTAGGCAGCCAGCAGTTGCACCTTGTCGTTACCCAGCAACTCGCTCTGCGCAGGCATGTGACCCTGGCGACCATGACGGATGGTTTGCTGCAATTGCGCCAGGCTGGTGCCGTAGATGAAGCCCGCGGGTTGTGTCAGGTCAGGCGCACCCATCAATGCATTGCCCTTGCCGTTGCTGCCATGACAGGCCACGCAGGTGGTTTCGAAGGCTTGCTTGCCCGCATTCAGGTCAACGCTGCTACCTTGGGGCAAGGGCAGGCCGGCCAGGTCATGGCGCACATACGCCGAGACGTTTTTAACCCCGTCTTCGCCCAGCACTTCACCCCAGGCCGGCATCGCGGCCATGCGTCCGCCCATGATGGTGGCCTTGATGGTGTCGGCATCGCCGCCCCAGCGCCAGGTGTTGTCAGCCAGGTTCGGGAAGCCGAAAGCACCCTTGGCATCCGAGCCGTGGCACACGGAGCAGTTAGAAGCGAACAGGCGACCGCCCATTTTCAGCGCGGCCGGGTCCTGAGCGACTTGCTCCACCGGCATGGCGGCGTATTTGGCGAAAATCGGCCCGAAGCGGGCGTCTGCCTTGTCCATCTCCTTTTCCCACTCGTGGACGCCGGTCCAGCCATCTTCGTAGCCGGGCAGCAGGCCTTTCCAGTTGCCCAGGCCCGGATAGAGGATCAAATACCCGACGGCAAACACCAAGGTGCCCACGAACAACATGAACCACCACTGTGGCAGCGGGTTGTCGTACTCCTCGATGCCATCGTAGCTGTGACCCATGGTTTCGACCGTTTCGCCTTTGGTTTCACCCTTGCGGGTAGCGAACAGCAGCCAGCTCAGGCCGATCAGCGTGCCGATGGTCAGCACGCAGATATAAACACTCCAGAAGGTGGTCATGCTTTGTTACTCCTAGATGCTTGCTCTTGCTCGACGTGTTGAATGGCCTCTGGGTCGTCCATGAAGGGCAGCAAGGTTGCGTCGTCGAATTCGGGTTTTCGCCGAGGGCTGAAGACCCACAGCGCCAGGCCGATAAAAGCCACCGCCACCACGACGGTGCCCAGGCCGCGAATCATTCCACTGCTCATCTCAACCATGACTCACCTCTTGCTCTTGATGGCAGTGCCGAGTACTTGCAGGTACGCCACCAGCGCGTCCATTTCGGTTTTTCCCTGCACCGACTGTTTGGCGTTGGCGATGTCTTCGTCGGTATACGGCACACCGAGGGTGCGCATGACCTCGAGTTTTTTCTCGGTGTGACTGCTGTCGACCGGGCTTGATACCAGCCACGGATAGGCCGGCATTTTCGACTCGGGTACCACGTTGCGCGGGTTGTACAAGTGCGCGCGGTGCCAGTCATCCGAATAACGGCTGCCGACCCGTGCCAGATCCGGCCCGGTGCGTTTGGAACCCCACAGGAACGGGTGATCCCAGACACTTTCACCGGCGACCGAGTAATGGCCGTAACGCTCAGTCTCGGCCCGGAATGGACGAATCATCTGCGAGTGACACTGCACACAGCCTTCGCGGATATAGATATCGCGGCCTTCCAGTTGCAGGGCGGTGTAGGGCTTCATGCCTTCCACCGGGGTGTTGGTCACGTCTTCAAAGAACAGCGGGACGATCTGTGTCAGACCACCGACGCTGACGCACAGGATCATCAGCAGCAGCATCAGACCAATATTTTTCTCTACGACTTCATGGTTCATGGCGAACTCCTCAGGCCATCTGCGCGGCGGCTACGACTTCGGCGGGCTCGGCGTTACGTACGGTGCGCCAAGTGTTGTAAGCCATCAGCAACATACCGCTGAGGAAGATCGCCCCGCCGATCAGGCGCACGACATAGCCCGGGTGGCTGGCCACCAAGGTTTCAACGAAGGAATAGGTCAGCGTGCCGTCGGCATTGACTGCGCGCCACATCAGGCCTTGGGCGATGCCGTTGACCCACATCGATGCGATGTACAACACGGTGCCGATCGTTGCCAGCCAGAAGTGCGCATTGATCAGCCCCAGGCTGTACATCTGCGGGCGACCGAAGATTTTCGGGATCATGTGGTACAGCGCACCGATCGAGATCATGGCAACCCAGCCCAGAGCGCCGGCGTGTACGTGGCCGATGGTCCAGTCGGTGTAGTGGGAGAGGGCGTTGACGGTCTTGATAGCCATCATCGGGCCTTCGAAGGTCGACATGCCGTAGAACGCCAGTGACACCACCAGGAAGCGCAGGATCGGGTCGCTGCGCAACTTATGCCAGGCTCCCGAGAGGGTCATCATGCCGTTGATCATGCCGCCCCAGCTCGGTGCCAGCAGGATCAGGGACATCACCATGCCCAGGGACTGGGCCCAGTCCGGCAATGCGGTGTAGTGCAAGTGGTGCGGACCGGCCCAGATGTACAGGGTGATCAGCGCCCAGAAGTGCACGATGGACAGGCGATAGGAATAGATCGGACGTTCGGCCTGTTTCGGCACGAAGTAGTACATCATTCCCAGGAAACCAGCCGTCAGGAAGAAGCCCACGGCGTTATGGCCGTACCACCACTGCACCATGGCGTCAGTGGCGCCACCGTAGAGCGAGTAGGACTTGGTAAAGCTGACCGGAATTTCCAGGTTGTTGACGATGTGCAAAATGGCCACGGTCACGATAAATGCGCCGAAGAACCAGTTGCCCACGTAAATGTGCCGAGTCTTGCGCTTCATGATGGTGCCGAAGAACACGACGGCATAAGCGACCCAGACAATGGTGATCAAAATGTCGATCGGCCATTCCAGCTCGGCGTATTCCTTGGAGCTGGTGAAGCCCAACGGCAGGCTGATGGCCGCCAGCAGGATCACCAACTGCCAGCCCCAGAACGTGAAAGCGGCAATTTTTGGCGCGAACAGTGTGGCCTGGCAGGTGCGTTGAACCGAATAGAACGAAGCGGCAAACAAGGCGCAGCCGCCGAAGGCAAAAATCACCGCGTTGGTGTGCAAAGGGCGCAGGCGCCCGAAGCTGGTCCAGGGCAAATTGAAGTTGAGTTCCGGCCAGACCAACTGCGCGGCGAGAAAAACGCCGAGCCCCATACCGACGATGCCCCACACCACCGTCATAATGGCAAATTGGCGGACCACCTTGTAGTTGTAGGCGGTACTTGTAGAAGTGTTCATGGTTCCCCATCCACGGATCAGGCGCGTACAGATGCGCGCCTGGAGTTATAGGCAGACTAAAAGCGAGGCAAGCATGGGTGTAACAGGCGGTGTCGGTATTGACGGGGATCAATGGGCGCAGTGCGCGCAGGCTCGTGGCTGGCTGTGGAATGCGGCTGTCAGCGGGGTCAACGGCCCCCGGTCGAACACCCTGATACTGGCCCACGGCGCAGGCGCACCGATGGACAGCGAATGGATGACGGGCATGGCTGAACGCCTTGCTGCACGCGGGGTGAGCGTATTGCGCTTCGAATTCCCGTACATGGCCCAGCGACGGCTGGATGGGGGCAAAAGGCCTCCTGATCCGCAGGTCAAATTGCTCGAATGCTGGCGCGAGGTGTACGCCGAAGTGCGACGGCATGTCACGGGACCATTGGCCATTGGCGGCAAGTCCATGGGCGGTCGAATGGCCAGTCTGCTGGCGGATGAACTGGGTGCTGATCGATTGGTGTGCCTGGGGTATCCGTTTTACGCGGCTGGCAAACCGGAAAAGCCCCGTGTGGCGCACCTGGCCGAGCTACAAACGCCGACACTGATCCTGCAGGGCGAGCGCGATGCCCTGGGCAACCGGCAGGCGGTTGAAGCCTATACCCTGGCTCCCGGCATTGAACTGAGCTGGTATGTGGCAGGCGATCACGACCTCAAACCGCTTAAAGCCTCAGGCTTTACCCGTGAGCAGCACCTTGACGCCGCGGCGGACAACATTGCGCACTGGCTCAAGAATCCCCCAACCTGTAGCAGCTGACGAGTGGAACGAGGCTGCGTCCGGGCCGAATGCGGGATGCGACCTGAATGCTTCTGTAGCCGCTGCGAAAAGGTGGGTACCCATCGCAGCCTGCGGCAGCGGCTACAGGATTTGCGTAGCAGCGGTCGAGCGGGTCAAGTGCAGCCCCAACCCGTAGCAGCTGACGAGTGGAACGAGGCTGCGTCCAGGTTGCATGCCGGACTCTGCAGGCTAGCGGTTGAAGCGTTCTACCAGCGAATACTGGGTGTTTACGGTTCGGGTCAGTTCTTCGCTCAGTTGTGCGGAGTGTTGCGCCTGTTCCGAGGTCTGGTCGGCCAGGTCGGCAATGGTGCTGATGTTGCGGCTGATCTCCTCGGCCACGGCGCTCTGTTCCTCGGTCGCGGCCGCGATCTGGGTGGTCATGTCGGTGATGTTGGCCACGGCTTCACTGATCCCGACCAGGGCCTGGTCGGCTTCCAGTACGCGGGCGACACCTTCTTCGGCCTGACGGTGCCCGGCATTCATGGTCTGCACGGCGGTGGCGGCGGTCTGCTGCAACTTGGCGATCAAACCATGAATCTGCCCGGTGGACAGGCTGGTGCGTTGTGCCAGTTGCCGTACTTCATCGGCGACCACGGCAAAGCCCCGGCCCATTTCACCGGCGCGCGCCGCTTCAATCGCGGCGTTCAGGGCCAGCAGGTTGGTCTGGTCGGCAATGCCTTTGATCACGTCGACCACGCCGCCGATCTCATCGCTGTCCTTGGCCAGTTGCGTCACCGTAGCGCCGGTTTCCCCCACGACGTTCGACAGGCGCTCAATGGCCTCACGGGTTTCCCCGGCAATGTCACGTCCGCGGCTGGTCAGGCGATTGGCTTCTTGAGTGGCGTCCGCTGTGCGTTGCACATGGCTGGCCACTTCCTGGGTGGTGGCGGCCATCTGGTTGACCGCGGTGGCCACTTGTTCGGTTTCCAGACGCTGGCGTTCCAGTCCGGTGGAGCTCTTGTGCGCCAGGATGTCCGATTGACGCGCTTGCTCGCTCAAATGCTCAGCGGTGTCCTGCAGACGGGTCAGGCAGGTTTTCAAGCGTGCTTCCTGACTCAGGATGGACATTTCCAGACGTGCTTGCGGGCCGCGGCTGTCGGTGTACATCTGGGCTATCAACGGGTCAGAGGTGGTTTGCTCGGCCAGGCGCAGCAAGCGCTTGATCCCGCGTTGTTGCCAGCTCAGGCCGAGCAGACCCAGCGGAATCGACAGCGCGGCGGCCAGGGCAAAGCCCCAACTGGAATTGAACAGGGCGCCAATCATGAAGCTCAATTGACTGACCAGAATAAACGGCAGCCAGTCCTGCACGACCGGCAGCCATTTGTCGCGCTGGGGCACTGCTGACTTGCCACTGTTCAGGCGCGCGTACAAGGCTTCGGCGCGGCGGATTTGTTCAGCGGTCGGTTTGACGCGCACCGACTCGTAGCCCACCACACGCTCGTTCTCAAACACCGGCGTCACGTAAGCGTTGACCCAGTAATGGTCACCGTTGCGGCAGCGGTTCTTGATGATGCCCATCCACGGAGAACCCTTTTTCAGGGTGCCCCACATGTGCTCGAACACCGCTGTAGGGACATCCGGATGGCGCACAAGGTTGTGCGGAGCGCGAATCAGCTCTTCACGGGTAAACCCGCTGATCTCGACAAAGTCATCGTTGCAGTAGCTGATGACGCCTTTGGTGTCGGTGGTGGAGATCAACCGTTGTTGCGCGGGGAAAGTGCGTTCGCGTTGGGTGATGGGCTGGTTGTTACGCATGTCGTGTCTGTCCGCAAGGCTTTGACAGGCTTTCGGCATGCTGGGGGATTTGTTTAATTTAATTTCGGCTGCCGCTGGCCGGGTACGCCCCGAACACGGTTCGGGACGTACAGGCCTGCGGGTCAGGCCAGGTGATTAAGCGTGCTCAAGAGGCAATCAACTGCCGCAGCACATAATGCAGGATGCCTCCCGCCTTGAAGTACTCCACCTCATTCAACGTGTCGATCCGGCACAGCACGTCGACTTTTTCCTGTTGCCCGTTTTCACGGGTGATCACCAGGGTCAGGTTCATCCGCGGTTGCAGTTCCGTGCCGGTCAAGCCCAGCACGTCGAAGGTTTCATGACCGGTGAGCTTGAGGGTTTTGCGGTTTTGATCGAGCTTGAACTGCAGCGGCAGCACACCCATGCCGACCAGGTTTGAGCGGTGGATCCGCTCGAAGCTCTCGGCAATCACCGCTTTGACCCCCAGCAGGTTGGTGCCTTTGGCCGCCCAGTCACGGCTTGAACCCGTGCCGTATTCCTGGCCGGCAACCACCACCAACGGTGTGCCTGTCGCCTGGTAGCGCATGGCGGCATCGTAGATCGCCAGTTTCTCGCCTGTCGGAATATAGAGCGTATTACCGCCTTCTTCACCGCCCAGCATTTCGTTGCGGATCCGGATATTGGCGAACGTGCCGCGCATCATCACTTCATGATTGCCACGCCGCGAACCATAGGAGTTGAAGTCCCGGGGCTCGACGCCTTTTTCGCGCAGGTAATGCCCGGCGGGGCTGTCGGCCTTGATGTTGCCGGCCGGCGAGATATGGTCGGTGGTTACGGAATCGCCCAGCAACGCCAGCATCCGTGCACCTTTAACATCGCTGATGACGGGCAATGGCCCATCGATGTCATTGAAGAACGGCGGGTGCTGAATATAGGTCGAGTCTTCTTTCCAGACGTAAGTCGCGGCTTGCGGCACCTCAATGGCTTGCCACTGAGCGTCACCGGCGAATACTTCGGCGTATTCCTTGTGAAACATGCCCGTCGTCACTTGCGCCACCGCATCGGCGATTTCCTGTTGGCTAGGCCAGATATCACGCAGGTAAACCGGCTTGTTGTCCTTGTCCAGGCCTAGCGGTTCGCGGCTGATATCAATACGCACGGTGCCGGCCAGGGCGTAGGCCACGACCAGCGGTGGCGAGGCCAGCCAGTTGGTTTTCACCAGCGGGTGAACCCGGCCTTCAAAGTTACGGTTGCCCGACAGCACCGAGGCGACTGTCAGGTCGGAGTGAGTGATGGCCTTTTCGATCGGTTCGGCTAATGGGCCTGAGTTACCGATACAGGTGGTGCAGCCATAACCCACCAGCGAGAAGCCCAGTTGCTCAAGGTAGGGCGTCAGCCCGGCGGCATCGTAATACTCGGTGACCACCTTGGAGCCTGGCGCCAGGGAGGTCTTGACCCACGGCTGGCTTTTCAGGCCTTTTTCGACCGCCTTTTTGGCCACCAGCCCGGCGGCCATCATGACGCTCGGGTTTGAGGTGTTGGTGCAGGAGGTAATCGCCGCAATCACGACGGCGCCGTTTTTCAGGCAATAGGTTTTACCGTCGTGGTCGTAGTCGGCTTCGCCGGCCAGATCCGCATTGCCCACAGCCACACCGCCACCGCCTTCACTTTCAAGGCGACCTTCTTCTTTGTTGGTGGGTTTGAATTGCAGGGTCAGGAAGTCACTGAACGCTTGTGCAACATTGGGCAGCGCCACCCGGTCTTGCGGACGTTTTGGCCCGGCCAGACTGGCCTCCACAGTGCCCATGTCGAGCGCCAGGGTGTCAGTGAAAATCGGCTCTTGCCCGGCGATCCGCCATAGACCCTGGGCTTTGCAATAAGCTTCCACCAGTTTCACCGTGGCTTGCGGCCGGCCAGACAGGCGCAGGTAATCCAGGGTGATGTCGTCCACCGGGAAAAAGCCGCACGTGGCCCCGTACTCAGGCGCCATGTTGGCAATCGTGGCGCGGTCTGCCAAGGGCAGATCCGCCAGGCCATCACCATAGAACTCGACGAACTTTCCGACCACACCCTTGCTGCGCAGCATTTGTGTGACGGTCAACACCAGGTCGGTGGCGGTGATGCCTTCTTTTAATTTGCCGCTGAGTTTAAACCCGATGACTTCCGGGATCAGCATCGACACCGGCTGTCCGAGCATGGCGGCTTCGGCTTCGATGCCACCGACGCCCCAACCGAGGATGCCCAGGCCATTGATCATGGTGGTGTGGGAGTCGGTGCCCACCAGCGTGTCGGGGAACGCGTAGGTGCGTCCGTCTTCGTCTTTGGTCCAGACTGTGCGGCCCAGGTATTCGAGGTTCACCTGGTGGCAAATGCCGGTGCCGGGTGGCACCACGCTGAAGTTATCAAAGGCATTTTGCCCCCAGCGTAAAAACGCATAGCGCTCGCCGTTGCGCTCCATTTCGATGTCGACGTTTTGTTCGAAGGCCGTGGGGCTTGCGAACGCGTCGACCATTACCGAGTGGTCGATTACCAGATCCACCGGCGACAACGGATTGATCCGCTGCGGGTCGCCTCCGGCTTTGGCCATCGCCGCACGCATGGCGGCCAGGTCGACCACGGCCGGTACCCCGGTAAAATCCTGCATCAGCACACGGGCCGGGCGATACTGGATTTCCCGGTCGGAGCGCCGGTCCTTGAGCCAGGCTGCCAGTGCCTTGAGGTCGGGCTCGGTGACGGTCTTGTTGTCTTGCCAGCGCAGCAGGTTTTCCAGCAAAACTTTGAGCGACATGGGCAGTTGGCTCAGGTCACCCAGGGTTTTCGCCGCTTCGGCAAGGCTGAAGTAGTGATAAGTCTTGTCGTCGACTTTTAGGGTGGAGAGAGTGTTCAGGCTATCGAGGGAAGACATGACATGACTCCTTGAGACCCGCACGGCACGGATCGTGTGGAACGAACAGAGCTTCTAACCTAGCCCTGAATAGTTGATCTGGCTAATAACTGGACTGTCCGGTGGCGTTCAAGGTTCCGAACTCGGCTATCATGCCGGCCTTTTCGTGACAATCCTTGCGCCAAAGCAAGGTTGCGCAGCGGGCCAATTTCCGCCAGCTGCCCAGGAGTAATTCAATGAACACCGTTTTTATGCACTGCCGACCTGGTTTTGAAGGTGAAGTCTGCTCGGAAATCGCCGAGCACGCTGCCCGCCTGAATGTGTCCGGCTACGCCAAAGCCAAGCCGAGCAGCGCTTGTGCCGAATTTGTATGCACCGAAGAAGGCGGGGCAGAGCGCCTGATGCGCGGCTTGCGCTTCGCCGAACTGATTTTCCCCCGGCAGTGGGCACGGGGCAGTTTTGTTGAGCTGCCAGAAACAGACCGTATCAGCGTCATCCTGGAGCACATGGCCGATTTTCCGGTGTGTGGCAGCCTGTGGCTGGAAATAGTCGACACCAATGACGGTAAAGAACTGTCCAACTTCTGCAAAAAGTTTGAAGCTCACCTGCGCAAGGCCTTGATCTCGGCTGGCAAACTGGTGGAAACCGATGCCCACAAGCCGCGGTTGTTGCTGACTTTTAAAAGTGGACGTGAGGTGTTTCTCGGCCTGGCGGAGTCGGATAACTGCGCGATGTGGCCCATGGGCATTCCGCGCCTGAAGTTCCCCCGCGAAGCCCCCAGCCGCTCCACGCTGAAGCTGGAAGAAGCCTGGCATCATTTCATCCCCCGAGATCAATGGGACGAGCGCTTGCACAGTGACATGACCGGCGTTGATCTGGGCGCCGCACCGGGTGGCTGGACCTGGCAACTGGTCAATCGCGGCATGATCGTGACGGCTATCGATAACGGCCCGATGGCGGAAAGCCTGATGGACACCGGTCTGGTTCAGCACTTGATGGCGGATGGCTTTACCTTCAAGCCCAAGCAACCGGTGGACTGGATGGTCTGCGACATCGTTGAAAAACCGGCGCGCAACGCTGCGATGCTGGAAGAGTGGATCGGTGAAGGGCATTGCCGTGAGGCGGTGGTCAATTTGAAATTGCCGATGAAACAGCGTTATGCCGAAGTACGCCGTTTGCTCGACCGGATTGCCGAAGGCTTCAAGGCGCGGGGTATCCAGGTTGAAATCGGCTGCAAGCAGCTGTATCACGACCGTGAAGAAGTCACCTGTCATTTGCGTCGACTGGACGTAAAAAAACCTAAATCTCGCTGATTCAGGAGTCATTGATGAGTTTGTTTAACACCGATACGCCGGTCGATGGCGTGCTCGACGCCAGCGGCCTGAACTGCCCTGAGCCGGTGATGATGCTGCACCAGCACATTCGCGACCTGGTGCCTGGCGGCTTGTTGAAAGTGATAGCCACCGATCCGTCGACCCGCCGCGACATCCCCAAATTCTGCGTGTTTCTGGACCATGAACTGGTTGGGCAAGCGGAAGAGGCGGGCACCTACCTGTACTGGATTCGCAAAAAACAGGACTGATACGCCCCCGGCATCCACGGCACATCCCGCAGGGTGTGCCGGCGCCGGTCAGCGTTTGGTTTTGGGTGTGGGGCGGCCCTGTATGCTGACCTTGCCATACAGGAAAATATGAACCGCACTGGTGAAAGAGGCGACGACCAGGCTGTCCAGAAAGAAGCCTTTGAAGGTCAGGTAAAGCAAGCGATAGGCTGGCCCTTCAGCGTCCCTGGCCAGGGACAGGAGAAAGTAGTTCAGCACCAGCAGCAAGGCAAAGATCGCCCCCAAGATAAACCCGCTGGCCAGGGCCATTCGCCAGGAATCATGCAGGGGCTTGAAGCGCGGCCGGTATTTACCTGTCACCCACAGGGTAATAAGGCTGGCGAGCGAGGTGTACAGCACGATGTCAGGCACGCTGACAATTAAAAAGTGCATGTTGGCCGCCACGCACAAAGCGCCAAACATCAGATAAAAAACAATATACGGCAGCATGGCGCTCCCTCCTCAGGCGGACATGACCGCACTCAGTAATTAAACCAGCCCCGTGTTTTCATCCAGCCATACAGGACAATCACCGCGACACTGCCGGCCGCAGCGCTGGCCAGGCTGTTTAAAAAGAGGCTTTTGAAGTTGATGTAAGGCATGTCATAGGGGGCGAAGGACCCGAAAAACACATAGACGGTAAAGATCGAGGCAAAGAGGGTCCCCATGATCAATCCATTGGCCACGGTGGAGATCAGGCAGATGTACCGCGGCCTTGAGCGGGGCGGGTAGATATCGGTCACCCACAAGGGAATAAAGGTGACGGCAACGGCACACAGGGCGATGGCGGCATAACTGCTAATGGGAATAAGCAGGTTGGCCATCACGCATAGAATGATAAACATTAGATAAAACACAACATGAAGCATGGGCGTCTCTCGTCAGATCGGGGCACGGTCAGGTCGGGCCATCAGTTCGCGTGCGAGCGGGGGGAAGCAGACGTTCGTAGCCAGAGGTTGCAACGCAGGGGGGAGAGGGGAGCATTCGCGTTTCCTTGCGCGGCAGCCTGCTGACAGGGATGAACGTCGGCGGGCGATGAGTCGCGAAAGGTACCAAGCAAGGCTGCGCACTGAATGTAGGATCAGTCCCTTGAACTGGGTGCGTATGGCGGTATTCATGTAGGGATTATCAGAGCCAGTTTGGCGTCCTCAGCACTCCTTGCTGGCCCATCCCTCACAACAACGCCTACACTGCCACTCCGCCAAAGGAGCCTGCCATGTTGATTGTTGCTGACGAAAATATTCCGCTGATCGAAGCGTTCTTTGCTGGCTTCGGTGAAATACGCCGTTTGCCGGGGCGCCAGATCACCCGCGCAGACGTTCATGACGCAGATATCCTGCTGGTGCGTTCGGTTACTCGGGTCGACCGTGAGTTGCTCGAAGGCAGCGCGGTGCGGTTTGTCGGAACCTGCACCATCGGCACCGATCACCTGGCGCTCGATTACTTTGAACAGGCCGGTATCCAGTGGTCCAGTGCCCCGGGCTGCAACGCCCGCGGCGTGGTGGACTATGTACTGGGCAGCTTGCTGACGCTGGCTGAAATCGAAGGTGTCGAGCTGATGCACCGCACTTTCGGCGTGATTGGCGCCGGCGAAGTGGGCGGGCGCCTGGTCACCGTTCTTCGTGGCCTGGGGTTGAAGGTTCTGGTCTGTGACCCGCCGCGCGAGGCAGCCGAAGGCGGCGACTACGTCAGTCTTGAACAGATTATCGAA
Source organism: Pseudomonas sp. D1HM (assembly GCF_019266105.1). NCBI lineage: Bacteria > Pseudomonadati > Pseudomonadota > Gammaproteobacteria > Pseudomonadales > Pseudomonadaceae > Pseudomonas > Pseudomonas sp. D1HM. Next base: position 151,122 of record NZ_LRMN01000004.1, read on the forward strand.
CAGTGCGATGTACTCAGCCTGCACACACCGCTGAGTAAAACCGGCACTTTCCCGACCTGGCACCTGCTGGATCAACAGCGCTTGAACCAGCTTAAACCCGGCACCTGGCTGATCAATGCCAGCCGGGGTCCGGTGGTCGACAATGCTGCGCTGCGCGAGGTGCTGACCTGCCGCGATGACCTGCAAGCCGTGCTGGATGTGTGGGAAGGTGAACCTCAGGTAGACGTGGAACTGGCCGATTTATGCGTGCTGGCAACGCCTCATATCGCCGGTTACAGCCTGGATGGCAAGCAGCGGGGCACGGCGCAGATCTATCAGGCCTTGTGTGATTTCCTCGGGCAAGCGCCGCAGGTACAGCTTGCCGACTTGCTGCCCGAACCGTGGCTGGCGAAGGTAGAGCTCAGCGCCAACAGCGATCCGGCCTGGGCCCTGGCGATGCTTTGCCGTGGCGTGTACGACCCGCGACGCGACGATGCGGACTTGCGTCGCAGCCTGATCGGCAGTGTCGAAGCGCAGCGCCTGGCCTTTGATGCCTTGCGCAAGAACTACCCGGAGCGCCGTGAAATAGAAGGCTTGCCCGTCCACATCAACGGCGAGTCAGTGGCTTTGAACCAGTTGGTCAAAGCACTGGGAGCGGTGCTGGTTTAACCGACAGGCATAAAAAAACCGGCCTCAGGGGTGATGCCGGTCAGTCAAGCGAAAGGGGTCAGTGCAGGAGCGAGCTTCTGATCCCATTGTTCTTGACTGACCGGCATTACCTAAAGGGCCGGTTTATAAATACGGGGGTATCAATCCTTGTGCGAAGGCTTGACCAGACGCTGCTCCAGTTCGTGGCAGGCGTCTTGAATCATCTCTTCAGTGATCGACACTTCCTGGCCATTCTCATCGATAATCGCGCACCCCAGTGACTGGTGTGGCTGGGTTCGAATGACCGGTACTGCTTGAGCATCGAGTTGCAAATCCATGGCCTGTCTCCTCATCAAGGTGTAGCGCTACTGTAGATCCGTTTAATGACCAAGCTGTGACACAACTTGGCGACCATCCCAGTCCAACAGAAATATTCTGAAACTTCCACCCTGAATTTAGACCATTCGGGCCTAGGAAGTAGTGTCCCTGGTCATATTCAAAACGATTGAGAAAGGTTTACCGAGCCAAGTCGAACTAGGATGTAGGCTATGCAAGGCTTTTCACGTTTATCCTCCACTCGGATACTCCTCATGTTGTCATCGCGTCATCGTCACGCCATTCGTCTGGCCACTCACTTTGTTGCCCCTTATCGCTGGCAAGCGCTGGGGGCTTTACTGGCGCTGGTGGTCACGGCGGGCATTACCCTGTCGATGGGCCAGGGCATTCGGCTGTTGGTCGACAAAGGTTTCATGACCCAGTCCCCGGAACTGCTCAACCAGTCCATCGGCTTTTTCCTGTTGCTGGTGCTGGGGCTGTCCGTAGGCACCTTCGTGCGCTTTTACCTGGTGTCCTGGATCGGTGAGCGGGTCGTGGCCGACATTCGGCGACAGGTGTTCAATCACTTGATTGGCTTGCACCCGGGCTTCTACGAGAACAATCGCAGTTCGGAAATCCAGTCACGGCTGACCACCGACACCACGTTGCTGCAGTCAGTGATCGGTTCTTCGTTGTCCCTCTTTCTGCGCAACAGCCTGATGGTGCTGGGTGGCATCGTGCTGCTGTTTGTCACCAACCCCAAGCTCACCAGCATTGTGGTGGTTGCTTTGCCGCTGGTGCTGGCACCGATCCTGATTTTCGGTCGACGGGTGCGCAACCTGTCGCGGCAGAGCCAGGACCGCATTGCCGATGTTGGCAGTTATGTGGCCGAAGCCCTGGGGCAAATCAAAACGGTGCAGGCCTACAACCATCAGCAACAGGATCAGCAGCGCTTTGCGCAAACCGTCGAAGATGCGTTTGCCACGGCGCGCAAACGTATCTTTCAGCGGGCATGGCTGATCACCCTGGTGATCTCGCTGGTGCTGGGGGCCGTTGGCGTCATGCTTTGGGTCGGCGGCATGGACGTGATTGCAGGGCGTATCACGGGCGGCGAGCTGGCTGCGTTTGTGTTTTACAGCCTTGTGGTCGGCGGCGCCTTTGGCACCCTGAGTGAAGTCATAGGTGAACTGCAGCAGGCGGCCGGTGCTGCACAGCGAATTGCCGAACTCTTGCAGTCGAAAAGTCTGGTGTTGCCACCGAGCAAGGGCTTGCAGGTGCTGCCGGCCCGTGTGGAGGGCAATCTGCAACTAGAGAATCTGTATTTTTCCTACCCGTCGCGACCGGAAAGCTATGCGATCGAAGGGTTAAGCCTGTCGATCAAGGCTGGAGAAACCCTGGCGCTGGTGGGTCCTTCAGGTGCGGGCAAGTCGACGCTGTTTGATTTGCTGCTGCGTTTTTACGACCCGCAACAGGGACAGATCCTGCTGGAAGGGGTACCGATTACCCGGCTCGACCCGCATGATTTACGCCGTTGTTTTGCAATGGTGGCGCAAACCCCGGCGCTGTTTTTCGGCACGGTGGAAGACAACATTCGCTATGGCAACCCCCAGGCCAGTGATGCGCAAGTCGAGGCCGCGGCCCGCATTGCCCATGCCCACGACTTCATCCTGCAAATGCCCGAAGGCTATAAAACCCATTTGGGCGATGGCGGTCTTGGATTGTCCGGGGGGCAGCGTCAGCGACTGGCCATTGCCCGGGCCCTGCTGGTTGACGCCCCGATCCTGCTACTGGATGAAGCCACCAGCGCACTGGATGCCCAGAGTGAGCACCTGATCCAGCAAGCCCTGCCGAGCCTGATGCACGGCCGCACGACGCTGGTCATCGCCCACCGTCTGGCCACCGTACAGAATGCTGACCGCATTGTGGTGATGGATCAAGGCAAGCTAGTGGCCATTGGCACCCACGCACAGTTGATCGCCAGCAACCCGCTGTATGCGCGGCTGGCGGCGTTGCAATTCAATGTGGAAATGGGGCGATCAGCCCAGTCAAAGTCTACAGAGACCCTGTAGCAGCGGCCGAGCGAAGTGAGGCCGCGTCCGGCGGCGAAGCCGTCGTAAAGCCCGCCGTTGAATGCTCACGGCGCTCTACGGGTTTTGAATGCTTCTGTAGCCGCTGCCGCAGGCTGCGAAAAGGGCCGTAGGGCCTTCATGGCCAACCCATCGCCGCCTGTAGCGGAGGCCACAGAAGCCTTGTTTGACTCAGCGGTATTCGCAGAGGTAGGCGGTTTCGACGATGACTTTGAGCTGGAATTTGCTGTTGGCCGGTACGTTGAACTGGCTGCCGGTGGCGAAGGTTTGCCATTCGGTGCTGCCCGGTAGCTTGACGCTCAGCTCACCCGATACGACGTGCATGATTTCGCGCTCGGCGGTGCCGAACTCATATTCACCCGCAGCCATGACGCCAATGGTGGCCTTGCCTTCGGCTTGTGCGAAGGCAATCGACTTGACGGTGCCGTCGAAGTATTCGTTGACTTTAAACATGGCGATTCCTCGGAATGGGCTAAAAAGGCTGGCCAGTATGCAGAAGCCGTTTTATCTCGTCACGCCCTTTTACGAGCGCTAAATCTTGAGGGTCAGCGGTAACAGGCGGGCGGTGTTGCGGGCATCTTCCAGGGCGCGATGCTGTTGCCCGTTGAACTGCATGCCAGCCAGTTGCAGCGCGCTATTAAGCCCCAGCGGGCGCTTTAGCTGGCGGGCCTGGGCAAATTGCTGTTTGAGATTCATGTGCGGCAGGCGCGACAGGGCGCTGTCCAGTTTTTTCTGCCGCCATTCCTGCTCCAGCTGCTTGCGGTCGTAGTCTCCCCAACTGGCCCAGCCCTCCAGTTGCGGCAGGTGCTGGCCGAGCCATCGCTCGAATTGTTCCCAGACCTGTTCCATCGAAGCCCCGTTATCAATATTGGCTTGGGTGATGCGGGTCAGCTGGCGACAAAAAGGCGTTAGCAGCGGTCGACGCTGTGGACGAATAAAGCGCTGAAAGTGATCGACTTCCCGGCCTGAGCGAGTCACCACGCTGGCGCCGATTTCAATCACTTCCATTTCCTCCAGCGGCCAGCCGCCATCATCCGTGGTGGCTTCCAGGTCAATTACCAGCCAGTGAGGCATGTGCAGCTTCCTTAAACAGCATCGGCGTTGGGGATGGAGCGTAGCTAAAGCACCTGGATCCGCATAGGATCTGTTGACGCATCCCTATATACACTTTATTTGTGTGCGTGCTCGATCTCAGGTCGCGTGTTGATCAATAAGTTCCAGTCCAGGGGCAACACCAGGGGTGTAAGGTTTTGAAGTGTTTGCCAATGCGTATGGTCCACTGCATGTTGTTGAGCCTGGGAGCGAGCTGGCTGACACCTGTCCTGGCTGTCTCTGAAGTCCGGGTCGGCGCAGCGCACTTTCCGCCTTATAGCATCCGTCCTGAGCGAGGTGCCGATTCGGGACTTTTGCCGCAACTGCTCGAGGCGCTCAACCGGCAGCAAAGTGACTACCGTTTCGTGCTGGTCCCCACCTCCATTGCCCGGCGTTTCCGTGACTTCGAGCACGGCCGGGTCGACATCGTCATGTTTGAAAACCCCGCCTGGGGCTGGCAGGGCATCGTGTACAACCCTGTAGACATGGGGCTCGTGGACGCAGAGGTGTTCATTGCCAAACGCCTGCCGGAGCGTCGGCAATCCTACTTCGAGGACTTGACCCACAAACGGCTCGCGCTTTTCAACGGTTATCACTATGCCTTCGCCGGGTTCAATCCTTCGCCCGGCTACCTGATTGATACGTTCAACGCCACCCTCACGTATTCCCATGAAAGCAACATGCTGATGGTGCTGCGTGACCGGGCAGATATTGCGCTGATCACACGCTCCAACCTGGCCGACATGTTCCGGCGTCATCCTCAAGTCAGGCACAAGGTGATGGTGTCCAGGCGTATCGACCAGACCTATCACCACTACGCCTTGCTGCGGCCGCAATCGCCGATTCAAGCCCCGCAGTTCGCGCAACTGCTGCAAGCCCTTCGCGAGAATGGTCAGCTGGATTCGATCTTTGATCCTTACAACATTGAAGTAGAGTCTGTGGCAGGCGCGCCCTAAATTTCCCCGGATGGCTCACGTCACATTGCATGACTGTTGACGATAATCGTGAGCCTCCCATGACCTCTGCTTCCTTGTACCCACCGCGCTGGCGTGATTTGAATGCCGATGAGACCGATACCCGGCTGACACTGACACTCGCGGGCCAGACCTTGCTCGACCTGCAGCTTGAGCGTGGAACATCGCTTCACCTGAGCCTGCATGACGCTGGCGCCCAACCCACGCTCCAGGCGCTGTGGGCCGCTTGCTACTGGTTATTGGCAAGCGACCCGCAACGCCAGCAATTGACCTGGCACTTGCGCCGGCCGCCGAGCGAAGCCGTGCGCAGCGGCTTGTTGCACAGCACCGACATCGAAGGGCAGTTCATCTGTCAGCGCAGCCTGTTCTGGCAGCGGGCGCAACCGTGGCTGGGCGAGGAGCCCCTGCCGGTGTACCCGCAGCAGCACGTGATCAGCGCCGGCAAGCGCCACCCGTTACGCGGGCCCAAACCCCAGGGTGAAGTCTATCGGCGTTTTGATGCGCGCCTCGGCGCCTGGGTTTCCTTGCGCACGCTGGATATCGACGTCGATCTCGAACGCTTCAACCGCTGGCAGAACACGCCACGGGTGATGGACTTTTGGGAGGAGGGCGGCAGCCTGGAGCAGCATCGGCAGTTCCTCGAGAAGCTGGCGGCCGACCCGCACACGCTGACCCTGATCGGTTGCTTTGATGATCAGCCATTTGCCTACTTTGAAGCCTACTGGGCCAAGGAAGATCGCATTGCGCCGTTTTACGAGGTGGACGATTACGACCGCGGGATTCACATGCTGGTGGGCGAGCAGGCCCATCGCGGTCCGCACAAGGTTGCCAGCTGGCTGTCGGCGCTCACCCATTATTTGTTCCTGGCCGATCCGCGTACCCGCCGCGTCGTGGCGGAGCCCCGTGCCGACAATGACAAAATGATCGGCTACATGCAGGCGCAAGGCTATCACTGCGAGAAGGCATTCGACTTTCCGCACAAGCGTGCGGCCTTGATGATGCACAGCCGAGAGCGTTTTTTCGATCGTTGCGCCCTGACCTGAAGGCATAAATGATCTGTCCCCCGGACGGTGCGTCCGGGGGGCAGTAACGATGGGCTCAACCGGTGCTGGTCAGTGGCGCCGTGCAAACGTATCGCTCTGGGTGCCCGATACCTTGCGGCAATGAATCAACGCATCGCGGATCATGAAATTCACCAGCGTCGGTGACACGCCCAGCTCTTTGGCGATGTCTTTTTGCTGCACGCCGTGCAAGCGATACATCTCGAACGCATAGCGGGTTCGGCTCGGCAGCTCGGTCAAGGCGACCGCGATGTTTTCCAGGGTCGAGAAGTTGATATGCGAGGTTTCCGGAGAGGCGCCGTGAATCACGACATTCAAGCCTTCCTCTTCTGTGCCGGAGTATCTCTGCTCCAGTGCCTGCTTGCGGTAATGGTCGATGGCCAGGTTGCGCACAATCTGGAACAGGTAGCTCAGTTGCGCCTTGAACGAAGAGGTGATCTGCGGCGCTGACTGCAAGCGGAAGAAGGCGTCCTGCACCACATCTTCAGCCCTGGATCGGCAGCCGGTGATACGCGCTGCGATTTTGACCAGGATTAGCCGATTATCGACAAAGGCTTGAAGTAAGGGTGAGTCGCACCTGCTTGTGGCCGCTTGTTCCGTCATGGAGATCACCTGCTGCAATGTATGAGTGAGGCGGGAAGCTGCCTACACAGTTGGCAACAAATTAGGACGAATGATAATTATTGTCAATTGAGAAATAGAATTAATACTCCTCGCGTGCGAGGGTTTGCGAAACAGCTCACATCACCGCTCGATGGCTTCAAAACACCCCTGTCGCGTCGACTAATTATTTGCCTGGGTCAACCGTCCTCAATGGACAAGGACCGTCGATGCATGTCGGTCGTCAATTGATCCGGACAGGAGGGCGAGATGGATTTTGAGTGGGAACAGGCGGGGTTTCTGCCGGACGCAGGCACCCGGTGGCCACGCTGCGATCACGGCGGCATTCGGTCATGAGCGACGTCATCAAGCTTCGCTTGTTTTGTCTGCCTTACTCCGGTGCCAGTGCCATGAGCTATGGCCGCTGGCGCCGCTCTATGCCGCAATGGCTGCAGGTGCGACCGCTGGAGTTGCCCGGGCGCGGCATGCGCATGGACGAACCCCTGCAGAGCGACATGCCTCGCCTGGCCGCGCAACTGGCCGATGAAATCAGCGCTGAACTCGACCGCCCCTACGCGCTGTTCGGTCATAGCCTCGGCGGGTTGCTGGCGTTTGAGCTGGCCCATGCCTTGCGTGAGCGCGGCTTGCCAGCGCCCCTGGCCTTGTTTGCGTCGGCCACGGCCGGCCCGGCGCGACGCGATGTCAGCGAGTACGCCGTAGCCAAGACCGATGCGCAACTGATGACCCGTTTGCGCGAGCTCAAAGGCACTGACGAAGCCGTGCTGGCCAATGCAGAGCTGATGCAGTTGATGCTGCCGATCCTGCGCGCCGACTTTCTGCTGTGCGGCAGCTTCAGCCACGCGGGCCGCCCGCCGCTGGCAGTCCCGATCCATGTGTTCGGTGGCAAGCAGGACAGCGTCCGTGTCGAGCAACTGCTGGATTGGCAGGTCGACACCTGTTCCGCGTTTTCCCTCGACATGTTTGAGGGGCACCACTTCTTTCTGGTCCAGCAAGAAATACCGCTGCTGCGTTGCCTGCGCCGTTACGCCGAAGAGCATCTGGCTCGCTGGCGCAATCAGCAGGCCTGGCCGTTGAGCCGCGCCAGCGTTTAAAGCGCCGCAGCACTCTTTCGTATTTCAAGCACACCGATTTTCTTTCAAGCCGACCTCAGGCAGGAAACCCCATGATGGACGCGTTCGAACTCCCCGGCACATTGGCCCAGGCCCTGCAGCAACGGGCTGCCCAGACCCCTGATCGCTTGGCGCTGCGCTTCCTCGCCGACGACCCGCTTGCGGCCCAGGTGCTCAGCTACCGTGAGCTGGACCTTCGTGCGCGAACCATCGCCGCTGCCTTGCAGGCCCATACCGTGGTCGGCGATCGCGCTGTTTTGCTGTTCCCCAGCGGCCCGGACTACGTCGCGGCTTTTTTTGCCTGCCTGTACGCTGGTGTGATTGCCGTACCGGCCTATCCGCCCGAGTCGGCCCGCCGCCATCACCAGGAGCGCTTGCTGTCGATCCTGGCCGATGCCGGGCCGCGGGTGCTGCTGACCAGCAATGACTTGCGACAGCCCTTGTTGCAGATCCGTGAACTGTCTGGCGCCGATGCGCCGCACTTGCTCTGTGTCGACCGCCTGGAGCCTGACCTGGCGCAGCGTTGGCAGCCGGTGGCGTTGCAGGCCGATGACATCGCCTTTTTGCAATACACCTCGGGATCGACCGCCTTGCCCAAAGGCGTGCAAGTGACCCACGGCAACCTGGTGGCCAACGAGGTGCTGATCCGCCGCGGGTTCGGCATCGACCTTAACCCTGACGACGTGATCGTCAGCTGGTTGCCGCTGTACCACGACATGGGATTGATTGGCGGTTTGCTGCAGCCGATCTTCAGTGGCGTGCCGTGCGTATTGATGTCGCCTGCGTATTTCCTGACCCGTCCGCTGCGTTGGCTGGAGGCCATCAGCGAATACGGCGGCACCATCAGTGGCGGCCCGGATTTCGCCTACCGGCTGTGCAGCGAGCGTGTCAGTGAAGCAGCGCTGGCGGGGCTCGATCTGAGCCGCTGGCGCGTGGCCTATTCGGGTTCCGAGCCGATTCGCCAGGACACGCTGCAGCGATTCGCCGAAAAATTCAGCGCCTGCGGTTTCGACGCCAACAGCTATTTCGCGTCCTATGGCCTTGCCGAAGCCACCTTGTTTGTTGCCGGAGGCCAGCGTGGCCAGGGCATCCCGGCGTTGTGCCTGGATGATCGGGCGCTGGCCGCTCACCGCATCGTGCCGGGAGAGGGCAGCGCGGTGATGAGCTGCGGCACCCAGCAGCCGGATCACGGGGTGTTGATCGTCGACCCGCACACCCTGGCCTGCGTGCCTGAAAACCGCGTGGGGGAAGTCTGGGCCAGCGGCCCGAGCATCGCCCAAGGCTACTGGCGCAACCCCGAGGCCAGCGCACAGACGTTTGTCGAGTATCAGGGCGGCCGGTGGCTGCGCACCGGCGATCTGGGTTTTATCCGCGAGGGTGAGCTGTTCATCACCGGGCGCCTTAAGGATTTGCTGATTGTGCGCGGGCAAAATCTGTACCCCCAGGACCTCGAAAAAACCATCGAACGAGAAGTCGAGGCGGTGCGCAAAGGCCGTGTGGCAGTGTTTGCGGTCACTGTCGAAGGCGAAGAGGGAATTGGCGTCGCCGCCGAAATCAGCCGCAGCGTGCAAAAAATCCTGCCCAGCGACGCGTTGATCACAGCGATTCGTCAGGCAGTGGCCGAAGCCTGCCAGCAGGCACCGAGCGTGGTGGTATTGCTCAATCCGGGGGCATTGCCCAAAACCTCCAGCGGCAAGCTGCAGCGTTCAGCCTGCCGCACCCGGCTGGCGGAGGGCAGCCTGGACAGCTACGCGCAGTTCCCAGGGGGCGACAGCGCTGCTGCGCCCGTCGGTGCGGCGCAACCCGGCAATGAGCTGCACGCCTTGATCGCCGGGGTCTGGTGCGAACACTTACAGGTTGAACAGGTGGCCGCTCACGATCACTTCTTCTTGCTCGGCGGTAACTCGATCCTGGCCACCCAGGTCATCGCCCGCTTGCGTGAAGTGCTCACACTCGAACTCAACCTGCGCCTGCTGTTCGAGGCTCCGACCCTGAGCGCCTTTGTTGCCGGGGTGGCGGCGTTGCAGCAGGCGGGCGGGCAGACGCCTGACGCAATCATCGCTCTGGCCCGTGATCAGGGCATGCCCCAGTCGCTGGCCCAAAACCGGTTGTGGTTCATGTGGCAGCTCGATCCGCAGAGCAGCGCCTATACCATCCCCGGCGCCTTGCGCTTGCGCGGTGAACTGGATCAGGCGGCGTTGCGCACGACTTTCGCGCACTTGATCGAGCGTCATGAAGCCCTGCGCACGCGCTTTTTTGAGCGCGACGGCCAGGCATTGCAGCAGGTGGCAGAGAGCGTCGATTTCGACCTGCGGGTGAGCGACATCAGCCACCTGCCGGGTCATGAGCGTGAAGCCCATGCGCAGCAGATCCGCGAGGCTGAAGCCCGCAGCCGCTTCGACCTGGAACATGGCCCGCTGTTTCGGGTCACGCTGGTCAAGCTGGACGACGAAGATCATCAATTGCTGGTGACCTTGCACCACATCATTGCCGATGGCTGGTCGCTGAACCTGTTGATCGACGAATTCTCCCGGTTGTATGCGGCGGCCTGTCTCGGGCAGACATTGTCCCTGGCACCGCTGCCCCTGCAGTACGCCGACTACGGCAGCTGGCAACGGCACTGGCTGGCGCAAGGCGAGGCCGAACGCCAGCTCGCCTACTGGAAGCAGCAACTGGGTGCCGAACAGCCGACGTTGAGCCTGGCCACCGATCACCCGCGCTCGGCGCTGCACACGCAGAGTGCCACGCGCTACAGCCTGAAACTCGATGCAGCCCTCGGCAGTGCCGTGCGCCAGACCGCGCTGGCCCATGACGCCACGCCGTTCATGCTGTTGCTGGCGGTGTTCCAGACCCTGCTGCATCGCTACACCGGCCAGCGCGATATCCGTATCGGCGTACCCAGCGCCAACCGTACGCGTCAGGAAACCCACGGCCTGATCGGCTTCTTTATCAACAGCCTGGTGCTGCGTGCCGAACTGGATGGACGCCTGCCGTTTGCCGCGTTGCTGGAGCACACCCGTCAGGCCACGCTCGACGCCCAAAGCCATCAGGACGTGCCCTTCGAGCAACTGCTTGAAGCATTCCCCGAGGCCCGTGAACATGGCCTGTTCCAGATCATGTTCAACCACCAGCAGCGTGACCTCGGCGCATTGCGGCGTCTGCCGGGCTTGCTCGCCGAAGAACTGGAGTGGCACAGCCGCGAAGCCAAGTTCGACCTGCAATTGCACAGCGAAGAAGATCATCAGGGCCGCTTGAAACTGTCTTTCGATTACGCCGACGAGCTGTTCGATGCCAGCAGCATTGCGCGGCTGGCCGAGCATTTTGTCAGCCTGCTGCGTCAGGTCACGGTCAACACCGGGCAGGCGCTGGGCGACTTGCAGATGCTCAGCCCTGGGCAACTGCTTGAACAACACGCCTGGAGCGCGGCGCCGTGTGCGCCGGCCGAGCACCTTTTGCCGCATCGGCTGGAGCTGCAAGCGCAACACACACCTGAGCGCATTGCCGTGCTCTGGGACGCAGGCAGCCTCGACTTTGCCAGCCTGCACGCGCAGGCCAACCGCCTGGCGCATTATCTGCGGGACAAGGGCGTGGGCCCGGATGTGCCGGTAGCGATTGCCGCCGAGCGTTCACCACAACTGTTGATCGGTCTGCTGGCGATTCTCAAGGCCGGCGGTGCGTATGTGCCGCTGGATCCGGATTATCCGGCCGAGCGCCTGGGGTTCATGTTGCGCGACTGCGGTGCGACGCTGCTGCTCACCCAAAGCCATTTGCGCGACGCCTTGCCGGAGGTGGAAGCGGTCAGCGTGATCGCTATGGACCACCTCAAACTCGACACCTGGCCGAGCCATGCCCCGGGCTTGCACCTTCACGGTGACAATCTGGCCTACGTGATTTACACCTCGGGCTCCACCGGTCAGCCGAAGGGCGTGGGCAACACCCATGCCGCGCTCGCTGAGCGCCTGCAATGGATGCAGGCCACCTACGCGCTGCAGGCTGACGATGTGCTGATGCAGAAGGCGCCGATCAGCTTCGACGTGTCGGTCTGGGAATGCTTCTGGCCGTTGATCACGGGGTGCCGCCTGGTGCTGGCCGGCCCCGGCGAGCATCGGGACCCGCAACGTATTGCGCAGTTGGTCCAGCAGTTCGGGGTGACCACCTTGCACTTTGTGCCGCCCCTGTTACGGCTGTTTGTCGATGAGCCGCAGGCCGCGCACTGCAACACTTTGCGCCGGTTGTTCTCGGGGGGCGAAGCCTTGCCCGGTGAACTGCGCAACCGGGTGCTGGAGCAATGGCCACAGGTGCCGCTGCACAACCGTTACGGCCCGACCGAAACTGCGATCAACGTCACCCATTGGCAGTGCCGCGCCGAAGACGGCAGCCGCTCGCCTATCGGCCGCCCGCTGGGCAACGTGCTGTGCCGCGTGCTCGATGCCGAGCTCAATCCGCTGCCGGCCGGGGTGCCGGGTGAATTGTGCATCGGCGGCATCGGGCTGGCCCGGGGGTATCTGGACCGTCCGGGGCTGACGGCGGAACGTTTTATTGCCGACCCGCTGGGCGCGCCCGGTGCCCGTCTGTATCGCACCGGCGACCAGGTGCGCTGGAGCGCCGACGGCGTGCTGGACTACCTCGGTCGACTGGATCAGCAGGTCAAGCTGCGGGGTTTTCGAGTCGAACCACAAGAGATCGAAGCCCGCTTGCTGGCGCAGCCGGGTGTCGCGCAAGCCGCGGTGTTGATACGCGAAACCGCCACCGGCGCGCAATTGATCGGTTACTACAGCGTGCTCGACGGCACCCTGCCAGAAGATGCTTTCACCGCACAGTTGAAGGTCGCGTTGGCGGCCGAGCTGCCGGACTACATGGTGCCCGCGCAGTTGCTGCGCCTCGACGCCATGCCCTTGAGCCCCAGCGGCAAACTGGATCGCCGCGCATTGCCGGAGCCGCAGTGGCAAGTTCGCGAGCATGTCGAACCGCAAACTGAACTGGAGCAGCGCATCGCCGCCATCTGGCGCGAAGTGCTGGGTCAGCAGCGCATCGGTTTGCGTGATGATTTCTTCGCCCTGGGCGGGCATTCATTGCTGGCCACACAAATCGTTTCGCGGGTACGCCAGGCGTGTGACGTGGAGCTGGCGCTGCGCACCTTGTTTGATGCCAGCGAACTGGGCGCGTTTGCCGAGCAGGTGCAACTGATTCAAGCCTCGGGGCAGCGCAATAGCTACATGCCCATCGAGCGCGTCGACCGCAACCAGCCGGTGCCGCTGTCGTACTCGCAACAGCGCATGTGGTTCCTCTGGCAAATGGAGCCCGACAGCCCGGCCTACAACGTTGGCGGTATGGCGCGACTCAAAGGGGTGCTGGATGTTGGGCGTTTTGAGACGGCCCTGCAGGCGTTGATCCTGCGTCACGAAACCCTGCGCACCACCTTCCCCGACGTGAATGGCGTGGCCTGTCAGCAGGTGCATCCGGACATCGGGTTGAAGATGGCCTGGCTCGACCTCAGCGCCCTGGATGAACCGACCCGCCAGCAGCGCTTGCAGGCGCTGGCCGACAGTGAAGCGCACCAGCCGTTCGACCTGACGCGCGGGCCGTTGCTGCGGGCCTGCATGGTCAAGGCCGGCGAGCGTGAGCATTACTTTGTGCTGACCCTGCACCACATCGTCACCGAAGGCTGGGCGATGGATATTTTTGCCCGCGAACTGGGGGCGCTGTACGAAGCCTTTGTCGATGACCGTGCTTCACCCCTGACACCGTTGGCAGTGCATTACCTGGATTACAGCGTGTGGCAACGCCAATGGCTGGCGTCGGGGGAGCGTCAGCGCCAGCTCGATTACTGGACTGCCAAGCTCGGCAACGAGCACCCGTTGCTCGAATTGCCGTCTGACCGTCCGCGGCCTTCGGTACAAAGCCATCAGGGCGAGTTGTACCGCTTCGACCTCAGCGATGAGCTGGCGGCCCGGGTGCGCCGGTTCAATGCCGAGCACGGGTTGACCCTGTTCATGACCATAACCGCGACCCTGGCGGTGCTGCTGCATCGCTACAGCGGCCAGACCGACCTGCGCATCGGCGCCCCGGTGGCCAACCGTATCCGTCCGGAAAGCGAAGGGCTGATCGGGGCGTTCCTCAATACCCAAGTGCTGCGTTGCCAACTGGACGGCGCCATGCGCGTCAGCGAACTGTTCGAGCAAGTGCGGCAAACCGTGATCGAAGGCCAGTCCCATCAAGACTTGCCGTTCGATCACCTGGTTGAAGCCCTGCAGCCTCCCCGGAGCACGGCGTACAACCCGCTGTTCCAGGTAATGTGCAACGTGCAGCGCTGGGAGTTCCAGCAACGCCGTGAGCTGGCCGGCATGACCGTTGAGTACCTGGCCAACGATGCGCGGGCCACCAAGTTTGACCTCAACCTGGAAGTCACCGACCTGGACCATCGCCTCGGTTGCTGCCTGACCTACAGCACTGACCTGTTCGACGAGCCGCGCATTGCCCAAATGGCCGGGCACTGGTGCACGTTACTGGAGGCGTTGCTGGCGGACCCGCAACAGCGCGTGAGCGAACTGCCGTTGATGCAGGCGCCAGAGCAACAGCGGCTGCTGGACGGCATGGCTGCACCGGCGGGGGAGCATGCGCTGGACTTATGCATTCACCGCTTGTTTGCCGAGCAGGCGCAGGCACGACCGGAGGCGATTGCCCTGACCTTTGCCGGGCAACACCTGAGCTACGCCGAGCTCGACAGCCGCGCCAATCGCCTGGCCTGGATGCTGCGCGAACGCGGGGTCGGCCCGCAGGTGCGGGTGGGCCTGGCGCTGGAGCGTTCACTGGAGATGGTGGTGGGACTGCTGGCGATTCTCAAGGCCGGAGGCGCGTATGTGCCGCTGGACCCGGAGTACCCGCTGGAACGCCTGAGCTACATGATTGAAGATAGCGGCGTTGGCCTGCTGTTGAGCCATCGCGCCTTGTTTGATGCCCTCGGTGATTTGCCCGAGGGTGTCGCGCAGTGGTGCCTTGAGGACGACGCCCCGGCACTGGCCGCGTATCCATCCGATGAGTTGCCGTTCATCAGCCTGGCGCAGCATCAGGCGTACCTGATCTACACCTCCGGTTCCACCGGCCAGCCCAAGGGCGTGGTGGTGTCCCACGGCGAAATCGCCATGCACTGCCGAGCGGTGATCGAGCGTTTCGGCATGCAGGCGGATGACTGCGAGCTGCATTTTTATTCGATCAACTTTGATGCCGCCACCGAGCGCTTGCTGGTGCCGTTGCTGTGTGGCGCACGCCTGGTATTGCGTGCCCAGGGGCAATGGGATCCGCAGCAGATCTGCGAGCTGATTCGCGAGCAGCAGGTCACGGTCCTCGGTTTCACCCCCAGTTATGGCAGTCAGCTGGCGCAATGGCTGGCGACCCAGGGGCAGACGTTGCCGGTGCGCATGTGCATCACCGGCGGGGAAACACTGACCGGCGAACACCTGCAGCGCATCCGGGCAGCATTCCAGCCCCGTGTGTTTTTCAATGCTTACGGCCCCACCGAAACCGTGGTGATGCCGCTGGCCAGTCTGGCCCCGCAACAGTTGGAAGAGGGTGCCGCCAGCGTGCCTATCGGCCGGCTCATCGGGGCGCGTGTTGCCTATATCCTCGATGAGGCCCTGGCGCTGGTACCGCAGGGCGGCACCGGTGAGTTGTATATCGGGGGCGCAGGTCTGGCCCAGGGTTATCACCGCCGCCCGGGGATGACGGCCGAGCGCTTTGTCGCCGATCCGTTCTCCGGGGAGGGCGGGCGCCTGTACCGCACCGGCGACCGGGTGCGTCAGCGCGCCGATGGCCTGGTCGAGTACCTCGGGCGGATCGACCATCAAGTCAAGATCCGTGGTTTCCGCATTGAGCTGGGGGAGATCGAAAACCGGCTGCTGGATCACCCGGCAGTGCGCGAAGCCGTGGTGCTGGCGCTGGACATGCCCGGTGGCAAGCAACTGGCGGCGTATCTGGTGTGTGACGCGGCGCAGCAGGACGAGCATGAGCAGGGCGTGTTGCGCGACGACGTGAAGCGCCGGCTCAAGGCCCAGTTGCCGGACTACATGGTGCCTGCGCACCTGATGCTGCTGCCCGGCATGCCGCTGACGGCCAACGGCAAACTCGACCGCCGGGCCTTGCCGACCCCCGACATCGAACTTAATCGCCAGCAGTATGTGGCCCCAAGCAACCCGCTGCAGCACCGCCTGGCGCAGGTCTGGTGCGATGTGCTGAACCTCACGCAAGTGGGCCTGAACGACAACTTCTTTGAACTGGGCGGTGACTCGATCCTGTCGATTCAAGTGGTCAGTCGTGCCCGCCAATTGGGGATTCACTTCAGCCCGCGGGATCTGTTCCAGCATCAGACCGTGCAGGCGCTGGCCAGTGTGGCGACCCACACCGGGCAAACCCACGCCGAGCAAGGCGTGCTCAATGGAGAGTCAGCGCTGACACCGATCCAGCACTGGTTTTTCGACACCGACATGCCGCGCCGCGAGCACTGGAACCAGTCCTTGTTGCTGGCGCCCACCGCTCGTCTTGAACCGCAATGGCTGGAGCAGGCTCTGGCGGCGCTGCTTGAGCACCACGACGGTTTGCGCTTGAGCTTCCGGCCAGTGGCCGGGCAATGGCGCGCCGAATACTGCCCACAGGCGGATCACGAGCTGTTGTGGCAGGCCACGGTGACGGACCTGCAGCAATGCCCGGAACTGTTTGCCAACGCCCAGCGCAGCCTCGATCTGGAGCAAGGCGTCTTGTTGCGGGCGGTGCTGGTGGAGGGGCCAGAGGCCGAGCAACGCCTGTTGCTGGTGATCCATCACCTGGCGGTGGACGGCGTTTCGTGGCGCGTGCTGCTGGAAGATCTGCACACTCTGTATCGCCAACTGGCTGCGCAGCAGCCGCTGCAACTGCCGGGCAAAACCAGCGCCTCACGGGCCTGGGCGGCTCGCTTGCAGGCGTATGCCGGCAGCGACTCGTTGCGCCAGGAACTGAGCCTGTGGCAGCAACAATTGAGTGGTCCGCAGGTCGAGTTGCCGTGTGACCGGCCACAGGGCGCCCGCCAAAACTGCCATGCCCGCACCGTGAGCGTACGGCTGGATGCCGAGCGCACCCGGCAACTGCTGCAACAGGCGCCGAGCGCTTACCGGACTCAGGTCAACGACCTGCTGCTGACCGCGCTGGCGCGGGTTCTGTGTCGCTGGACCGGTCAACCCTCCGCGCTGGTGCAACTGGAAGGCCATGGCCGTGAAACCCTGTTCGACGAGATCGACCTGAGCCGCACCGTGGGCTGGTTTACCAGCGCCTATCCGTTGCGGTTGACGCCCCGTGCCGAGGGGCAGGGCGCTTCGATCAAGGCCATCAAAGAGCAGTTGCGCACCGTGCCGCACAAAGGGCTGGGGTATGGCGTGCTGCGTTACCTGACCGACAGCAGCATTCGACAGGCGCTGGCGGCATTGCCCGAAGCGGCGGTGACCTTCAATTATCTGGGGCAGTTCGACCAGAGTTTTGCCAGCGATGCGTTGTTCTATCCGCTGGATGAGCCGACGGGTGCCGCCCATGACCCGCTGGCACCGTTGCCCAATGAACTGAGCATCGACAGCCAGGTGTATGGCGGTGAATTGCTGTTGCGCTGGACCTTCAGCGCCGAGCGCTATGACCCGCAGACCATTGAAACCCTGGCCCTGGCTTATGTCACGGAGCTGGACGCGCTGATCGGCCATTGCCTGAGCCACGAGGCGGGTGGCCTGACGCCGTCCGACTTCCCGCTGGCCGGCCTCAGCCAGGAGCAGCTCGACGCCTTGCCGGTGGCTGCCGAGCGCATTGAAGATGTGTACCCCATGACCCCGATGCAAGAGGGCATGCTCCTGCACACCCTGCTGGAACCCGGCACCGGGCTGTATTACATGCAGGACCGTTACCGCATCAACAGCGCCCTCGATCCGCAACGTTTTGCCCGGGCCTGGCAGGCAGTCATTGCGCGTCACGAAGCGTTGCGCGCGTCGTTCTGCTGGAACGTGGGCGAAGCGATGCTGCAGATCATCCATCGAGCGGGCACCCCGGCCATCGATTACCTCGATTGGAGTGCCGAGCCCGAAGAGGGCCATGAAGCGCGTTTGCAGGCATTGCATAAACAGGAGCGCGAGGCCGGTTTCGATCTGCTCAATCAGGCCCCGTTCCACCTGCGTCTGATTCGCCTGGGGGCCGAGCGCTATTGGTTCATGATGAGCAACCACCACATCCTGATCGATGCCTGGTGCCGCTCGTTGCTGATGAGTGATTTCTTCGAGATCTACAGCGCTCTGGGTGAGGGCCGCGACCCGCAACTGAACGTGCCGCCACGCTACCGCGACTATATCGGCTGGCTGCAACGGCAAGACCTGCAGCAGGCCAATGCCTGGTGGCAGCGCAACCTGCAAGGCTTCGAGCAAACCACGCCGATCCCCAGCGACCGGCCGTTCCTGCGTGAACACGCGGGTGACAGCGGCGGGATGCTGGTGGGGGATTGCTACACCCGGCTCGATGTCCGTGACGGCGTGCGCTTGCGTGAACTGGCGCAGCAGCATCAGTTGACCATCAACACCTTCGCCCAGGCGGCATGGGCCCTGGTACTGCGCCGCTTCAGCGGCGAGCGGGATGTGCTGTTCGGGGTCACGGTGGCGGGGCGTCCGGTGGAGCTGCCGGACATGCAGCAAACGGTGGGGCTGTTTATCAATAGCGTGGCGTTGCGCGTGCGGATGCCGCAGGACGGCCAGACACTGGGCGTACGTCAATGGCTGAGCGACTTGCTGGCGCACAATATGGAGCTGCGCGAGTACGAATACCTGCCGTTGGTGACCCTTCAGGAATGCAGTGAACTGCCCAAGGGGCAGCCGCTGTTCGACAGCCTGTTCGTGTTTGAAAATGCACCGGTGGACATGACGGTGATGGACCGTGCGCAAAGCCTCAATGCGACGTCGGACTCGGGCCGAACCCACACCAACTTCCCGCTGACCGCCGTGTGCTATCCCGGCGATGACCTCGGCCTGCACCTGTCCTACGACCAGCGCTTTTTCGAGCGCAGCAGCGTTGAACGGCTGTTGTCCGAGTTCAAGCGCTTGCTGCTGGCCTTGATGGATGGCCTGCATGGCGACATGGTGCAGCTGGCACTGATGGGTGCCGACGAGCAGCAATTCTTGCTGGATGACTGCAACCAGAGCCAGCGTGCGTATCCACTGGAGCAGAGCTACGCCGAACTGTTTGAAGCGCAAGTGGCGCGGCATCCGCAGCGCATTGCCGCCAGTTGCCTGGATCGGCACTGGAGCTACGCCGAACTCAATGCCCGCAGCAATCGCGTCGGTCACGCCTTGCTGGCGGCCGGGGTCCGGCCGGATCAACCGGTGGCGCTGCTGGCCGAGCGCGGGCTGGATCTGCTGGGCATGATCATCGGCAGCTTCAAGGCCGGTGCCGGTTACTTGCCACTGGACCCGGCTCTGCCGCAAGCGCGCTTGAGCCGCATCATTGAACTGAGCCGCACGCCGTTGCTGGTGTGCACGCAAGCGTGCCGTGAACAGGCCGAGGCGTTGCTCGACGAATCGGGCTGCGCCAGCCGTCCGCGCTTGCTGGTATGGGAACAGCTGCAAACGGCCGGGCTGGCCGAGCACAACCCGCAGGTCTACAGCGGGCCGGATTCGCTGGCGTACGTGATCTACACCTCAGGCTCCACCGGTATGCCCAAGGGGGTGATGGTCGAACAGCGCGGGATGTTGAACAACCAGTTGAGCAAAGGGCCGTACCTGCAACTGAGCGAACACGATGTGATCGCCCAGACGGCGTCCCAAAGCTTTGATATTTCGGTGTGGCAGTTCCTCGCCGGGCCGCTGCTGGGCGCCCGGGTCGAGATTTTGCCCAATAACATCGCCCATGATCCCCAAGCGTTGCTGGCGCAGGTCAACCAGCAGGGCATCACGGTGCTGGAGAGCGTGCCGTCGTTGATCCAGGGCATGCTGGCGCAAGCGCCTGTTGACCTCGACGGCCTGCGCTGGATGCTGCCGACCGGGGAAGCCATGCCGCCGGAACTGGCCCAGCAATGGCTGCTGCGCTACCCGCAGGTTGGATTGGTCAATGCCTACGGCCCGGCGGAGTGCTCGGATGACGTGGCGTTCTTCCGCGTCGATCAGGCCTCGAGCCGGGGCAGCTACTTGCCCATTGGCACCCCGACCGACAACAACCGCTTGTATGTGCTGGATGACGGGCTGCAACTGGTGCCGCTGGGAGCGGTGGGTGAGCTGTGTGTGGCGGGAACCGGCGTAGGCCGGGGGTACGTCAGCGATCCGTTGCGCACGGCGAGCGTCTTTGTGCCCAACCCGTTTGGCGCTCCGGGCGAGCGTTTGTATCGCACCGGCGACCTGGCGCGGCGGCGTCGGGACGGGGTGCTGGAGTACGTGGGGCGTATCGATCATCAAGTGAAGATTCGCGGCTACCGCATCGAGCTGGGGGAAATTGAAGCGCGTCTGCATGAACAACCGGAAGTCCGCGATGCCGCGGTCAGCGTTCAGTCAGGGCCAAACGGCAAGTACCTGGTGGGTTATCTGGTGGCCACCGCGGGCGCGCTCAGCCCGGCAGAGCGCCTGGACCGGATCAGGCAGCGTTTGCGTGCCGAACTTCCGGAATACATGGTGCCGCTGCACTGGTCATGGCTGGACGCGTTGCCGCTCAACGCTAACGGCAAGCTGGACCGCAAGGCATTGCCGGTGATTGAGATCGGCCAACTGCAACGTGAAGACTATGTGGCGCCGCGTACTGAGCTGGAGCAGACCCTGGCCGCAATCTGGGCCGAAGTGCTGAGCGTGGAGCGGGTGGGGGTCACCGACAACTTCTTCGAACTGGGCGGGCATTCGCTGCTGGCCACGCAAATCGCCTCGCGGGTGCAGAAAACCCTGCAACGCAATGTGCCGCTGCGGGCGATGTTTGAATGCAGTTGCGTCGAAGCGCTGGCGTTGTACATCGAAGGCCTGCAGAGCAGTGAAATCAACGAAGAGAAGGTCGATCGCCTGAGTGATCTGATGGCCGAACTGGAGGGGTTATAGCGGTCACATGAAGCCGTCCGGCCAGCACGAGCGCTTGCGCGTGCCGGCCGCATCGCTGGTGTTACTTGGGCCCCATGATTTTTGCCAGTTTGTCCGGCGAAGGCGCACCTTGTTGCTGTTGCAGGTTGCCCTGTTCGTCGAGGTAGAAAATCGCCGGGGTGGCGGCCACGTCGAGCTCGGTCATCAACTGCATGTTGGCGTCCAGTTTGGCCTGGACGTCAGCCGGGATCTTGCCCAATGCCTTGAGCGAGCTGCCCTTGCCGGCCTTTTCATGATCGTGCAGGGCTTGCTGCGGGTTTTTGGCAGCCAGCAGTGCCGCGGACTTGGCCGCGCTGTCTTCGCGGATGATACCCACCATGATGTGCCGCAGCTGGACTTTGCCGGAATCTACCCAAGGCCGCGCCTGTTCCCAGAACATATTGCAGTACGGGCAGTTCGGGTCGCTGAACAGGTAGATGACGCGCGGCGCATCTTTTTTGCCGTCGGCGATCCAGTTGCTTTTTTCCATACTGGCCCAGACTTGTTTGGCCATCGGTTCGTACACCAGCTTTTGCAGCGGCGCGAGGCTCAGGTCTTTGCCGTCAGCGTCATACAGGTTGCCCACCAGCACGTTTTTGCCGTCCGGGGTCAGGTACAGGGCCATGCCACGGTTTTGAAACTGCGCTGCGTAACCCCGCATGCCGCTGGGTGCATCGAAACTGCCGATGATTTTTGCGCCTTTGGCCTCGATCTTCTTGATCGCGGCGGGCAATTCTTCTGCTGCCTGGAGTGCAGGCGATTGCAACAGGGCTGCGCCGAGCAGGGTGGTCATGCCCAGATTCAGCAGCTTACGGTTGAAGTTCATTGCGGATTCCTTACGGGGACGGCCTGATGGGCCGGCATGGATTGTGTTTGATCGAAGCTTTCCAGCGCCCGGGCCAGGCTGGCTTCTGACAACTCGCCCAAATGACTGTTCAATAAACGGCCTTCAGCGCTATAGAACAGCGTAGTCGGCAGGGCCATCGAACCGACTTTCTGTCCCAGTTGGCCGCCGCTGTCGAACAGCACGTTGGTCAGGTTCAGGCCCTGGGTTTCAAGAAAGGTGCTGACGCTTTGCATGCTTTCGCCCTGATTGACGAACAGGAACGTCACGTCCTGATGCTGGAGCTGTGCGTTTTGCATCACCGGCATCTCGCGCCGGCAGGGTGGGCACCAGGTGGCCCACAGGTTGATCACCAGCGGACCGCCCTGATAACTGCTCAATTGCACCGACTCGCCGCGAGCGTTGCGCAAGTCGAGTTCCGGCAGGCGGGTGCCTTGTTCATAGAGGTTCGACGAGAAGGTCGCCAGCATCCAGAACGCCAGGCCACTGCCCAGACCCCAGCCCAGCGGGCGGCGCAGACCCGGCCGACGCCAGGCCCAGAACAGCCCGCCACCGATCACCACCAGCAGCCCCGGCCACAGCATAAAGCCGCCGTCCCGCAGGTCGAACATCTTCAACGGGTCTTTTTGAATCACGTGCCAGTAGGTCACGACAAAGCAGGCCCGGGCGGCGAGCAAACCCAGCAAAAACAGGATGAACAGCACCGACTCCGGGTTTTCGCCCCCGCGTTTGGCCACACGCCACCCCACCAGTGTCGCCAGGGCAAGCGCCAGGATCAGCAGCAGATGATTGATGGCCAAGGCAAACGAACCGATGGTCAGGGTGAGCATTTAGAGGAGTTCCCGGGTGGCGTTCCAGTTATTCAAGAAGGTCTCGGCGTCGACTTCGCCGGTGATGCGCTGGGCGCGGCGCTCAACACCGTTCGGGCCGATCCAGATAAAGCTGGGCGGGCCGGGCACCTGGTAGCGGCTGAGCAGCTCGCGGCTGGCGTCAGAATCGGCGGTGACGTCGAGGCGCAGCAAGCGCACGCCTTGCAAGGCCTCCATCACGTGCGGCTTGGCAAACACCTTTTTTTCCATGACTTTGCACGATACACACCAGTCGGCGTAGTAGTCGAGCAGCACCCATTGGCCCTGGGCCTTGGCGCTTTCGAGTTCGCGCTCAAGGCTGGCCGGGTCCTTCAGGGTGATAAAGGCATCATGGGCATTGCCGGGCTTGCCCACGGTGCTGCCCGCCACGGTGCTGGCGGTGTACACCTGCAACGGCTGCCACAGGTCGCTGCCACCGCCGGCGGCACCCAGCAGCACCAGGCTGCCCCAGAAACCCGCCAACAGGCTGAGCGGTGTAAACAAGGGCCTGGCCCGCTGGAATTGCTGCGCCTGCAACCACAGGCTGGTGGCGAACAACAGCAGCAGCACGCCCCACATCCCGACCCACAGCGTCTCATCCAGTACCGGACGCACCAGCACCAGGGCTGTGCCGAGGAACAGAAAGCCGAACAGGCCCTTCATCAGGTCCATCCAGGCCCCGGGTTTAGGCAGGAAGCGACTGCCGACCGTGACCAACAGCAACAGCGGCACGCCAATCCCCAGGCCCATGACAAACAGCACCAGGCCGCCTTGCAGCGCATTGCCGCTTTGCGCAATAAAAAGCAATGCCCCGGCCAGCGGTGCCGTCATGCACGGGCCCACCAGCAAGCCGGACAAAGCGCCGAGAATACCCGCGCCCAGCAGGCTCCCGCCTTTGCGCCCGCGTCCGGCCGATTCGAGCCGGTCACGCAGGGCAGAGGGGAGTTGCAGTTCAAAAAAGCCGAACATCGGCAGCGCCAGTAACACAAACAGTGTGGCAAAGCTGCCCAGGATCCACGGTTGTTGCAGCAGCGCCTGCAGGTTGGCGCCCAGCAACGCCGCCAGTACACCCAGCCCGGCATACACCAGCGCCATGCTGATCACATAACTGCCGGCAACCGCAAAGCCGCGTCCGGCACTGGCGCCACTGCCCACCACCAGCCCGGCCAGAATCGGCAACATCGGGAGCGAGCACGGGGTGAACGCCAGCAACAGGCCCAGCCCGAAGAACAGCAACAGGCTCCAGCCCAGCGAGCTTTGCTGCAAGCTGGCGGCCAGCGACTGGTCTTGTGCCTGCCCTTGGCCGCTAGCGACGGGCGTACCGCCCAGGTCGAGGGTCTGGCTCTGCGGTGGATAGCACAATCCGGCATCGGCGCAGCCTTGCCAGCTGACCTTGACCTGGCCGCTGGCGCCTGCCGGTATCAGCAGTTCAACCTCATTGCGGTACACCTGGGTGGCACCAAAGAACTCGTCACTGTGCTCAAGGCCCGGGGGGAAGGCCGGGGTGTGGGCCTGATCCAAGCCGTCGAACTTGAAGCGCTTCTGGTACAGATAATACTCATCGG
The DNA here is from genome assembly GCF_019266105.1 of Pseudomonas sp. D1HM. Lineage (NCBI taxonomy): Bacteria > Pseudomonadati > Pseudomonadota > Gammaproteobacteria > Pseudomonadales > Pseudomonadaceae > Pseudomonas > Pseudomonas sp. D1HM. The sequence continues at coordinate 175,344 of NZ_LRMN01000004.1, forward strand.
CGATTTTCCACTTCAGGCTGATTTCGCCTGAAGGCAACGGCTCGCTTGTGAACACAAAGGCTTTGGTGGCCGGGAGGAAGTCCGGCTGGGCAAAAGGGTCGCCCGAGGTCTGGGCCTGAGCCAGACCGGCAAAAAACATCAGGAAAAAGGTCAACAGCAAACGCATAAATAAAACCTTGAGCAGGTGCAAGATGGCGCCAGAGTGCGGTCCCGCGATTAACCGATCATTAACCGCAACCGCGACGAGTGGCCTAATATCAGAAGGTTCGCGGCATAATCCGTCCTTAATCCCGAACCTTTTAAATCGGCACATTTACGTACGCGGGTATCAGCATGCATGTACTGGTTTGTGAAGACGACGAACTGATTGCCAGCGGCATCAAGGCCGGGTTGACCGCCCAGGGGCTGACGGTCGAGCACGTGGCCAGTGCCCGGGCCGCACGGGCCATGCTCAAAGCGGCCGAGTTCGATGTGATGGTGCTCGACCTGGGGCTGCCCGACGAGGATGGCCTCAAGTTGCTGCAGCAATTGCGCCAGCAAGGGCTTGAACTGCCGGTGCTGATCCTCACCGCCCGCGATTCGGTGACGGACCGCGTCGATGGCCTGCAAGCCGGAGCCGACGATTATTTACTCAAACCCTTCGACCTGCGGGAGCTGGCGGCCCGTCTGCATACCCTGTTGCGCCGGGTGGCGGGGCGCAGCGTCAACCTGATCGAGCATGGCCGCCTGAGCTACGACCCGAGCAGCCGCGTGACCTTGCTCGGCGGCCAGCCGGTGGACTTGTCCCGCCGCGAGCAGGCGTTGCTGCAGGCCCTGTTGCACAACCGTGGCCGGGTGTTGTCCAGCGAACAACTCAAGGACAGCATCTACGGTTTCGGTGACGAGCTGGAGAGCAATGCCCTCAACGTGCATATCCATCACCTGCGGCGCAAGCTGGGCAATGGCATCGTCGAGACCGTGCGCGGCCTTGGCTACCGCCTGGGCCCGGCTGATGGCACAGAGCCTGGGGCATGATGAGTCTGCGCTTGCGGCTGAGCCTGACCATCGGCTCGGCCTTTGTCCTGATCTGGGCCCTGGCGGCGGCCTGGATGCTCAGCGACCTGCGTCAGCAGATGATGTTCTCACTGGATCAGCGCTTGGTGGCCTCGGCGCGCATGGTCGGCGGGCTGCTGGAGCAACTGCCGCAAGTACCGGTCAAGGGCGAGGGCACCCATTTCAGCGCCGAGCAACTGACGATCCCGGGCGGGATGGCGTGCCAGGTCAGTTCCCTGCGCGGCGAGGTGCTGGCGCGCAGTCACAATAATCCCGACCAGCCGCTGCAATCCGGGTCCACAGGTTTTCGCGATCAGATGATCGACGGTGCGGCATGGCGAACCTTCACCCTCGACCGTGGCGATATCCGCATAACCACGGCTGACCGCCAGGTCGAGCGTGAAGCGCTGAACCTTTCGGTGTTACTGGCGGCCTCGGTGCCAGTGGGAATGGCCTTGATGGGTTGCCTGTTATTGCTGTGGCTGGGGATCGGCCAGGGCCTGGCGCCCCTGAACCGGATGCGCGATGCGTTGATGCGGCGTGATGCCGACTCGCTGCAGCCGCTGCAGATCACACCGCTGCCCAGCGAGCTGCAACCTTTGCTGGATTCGCAGAACCAACTGTTGGCGCGTATCGCCAAGGCCATCGAGCGCGAACGGCGTTTGACCGGCGACGCCGCCCATGAATTGCGCAGCCCGCTGACCGCGATCAAAACGCACCTGCAAGTGGCCCGCATGACCGACGGCGAGGCCCGTGAGCAGTCGCTGGCCCACGCCGAAGAAGGGGCCGATCGCCTGCACCGCACCCTTGAGCAACTGCTGTTGCTGGCCCGGGTCGAAGGTAGCCTGTCGTTCGATGACGGGGTCAATTGCTCGGCTGAACAGGTCGCGCGGCTGGCCATTCACGATGCGACCGGCGGCGACAATCGGCATATCGCCCTGCACCTGGCCTCCGACTTGCCGGCCACGGCGCTGCAGGTGCCGTCCGTGCTGGCGATTGCCGCCTTGCGCAATCTGCTGGACAACGCCTTGCGCCACACCCCGGAGGGGACCCACGTGGGGCTGTCGGTGCAACGCGAAGGCGCGTACGTACGTTTCGTGGTCCGCGACCACGGCCCCGGCATCCCGCCTGAAACCCTGCAACACATGACCCAGCGCTTCTGGCGCAACAGCAACAGCAATGGTTGCGGCCTGGGGCTGGCGATCGTGCAGGCGATCGTCGAACGCTGTGCCTGCACACTGACATTCGACAACCAGCCCGACGGATTGCGGGTTGAGTTGCGCATGCCCCTGGCCGTTAACGAGTAGCACAAGATGACGCCCGACCCGCGCCCGCAGCCGGTCGGGTGAGGGTACTGGCCGGGATTATGTGATTCGCCTCTAAATCCTCCTGGCGCTGATGCGTTTCCAAAGCAGGAAAGTTTTGGTCAATCTCATCAGCGTATTGAGGGTCCCAGAAATGTCAGTTGCTACGCGTCTTGCCGACGGTCATCCGGTTCAGGCAGAAACCCTGTATGAATTCGAAGAGTCACCGCTGCTGGCCCGTCAAAGCCGTCAGGAGTCCAACGCCCGCAGCTACCCGCGGCGCATCCCGCTAGCGCTCAAGCGTGCCAGTGGCCTGTATGTCGAGGACGTCGAAGGGCGGCGTTTCATCGACTGCCTGGCCGGTGCCGGGACCCTGGCTCTCGGGCATAACCACCCGGTTGTGATCGAGGCTATCCAGCAGGTGCTGAGCGACGGCGTGCCGCTGCACACCCTCGACCTGACCACCCCGGTCAAGGACCAGTTCGTCCAGGACCTGTTCGGCCTGTTGCCTGATGCTTTGGCCCGGGAAGCGAAGATCCAGTTCTGCGGCCCCACCGGCACCGATGCAGTGGAAGCGGCGTTGAAACTGGTGCGCACCGCCACCGGGCGCAACACCGTGGTCTCGTTTCAGGGTGGTTATCACGGCATGAGCCAAGGGGCGTTGAGCCTGATGGGCAGCCTGGGACCGAAAAAGCCCCTGGCCGCTTTGCTCGGCAATGGTGTGCAGTTCATGCCGTACCCGTACGATTACCGCTGCCCGTTTGGCCTGGGCGGACGGCAGGGCGTGCAAGCCAACCTGCATTACCTTGAAAATCTGTTCACTGACCCGGAAGCCGGGGTGCAATTACCGGCGGCGGTGATTGTTGAAGTGGTGCAGGGCGAGGGTGGCGTCATCCCGGCGGATCTTGACTGGTTACGCGGTGTGCGGCGCATTACCGAACAGGCGGGCGTGGCGCTGATCGTCGACGAAATCCAGAGCGGGTTTGCCCGGACCGGGCGGATGTTCGCCTTTGAGCATGCGGGGATCATCCCGGACGTGGTGGTGTTGTCCAAAGCCATCGGTGGCAGCCTGCCGCTGGCGGTGGTGGTGTATCGCGACTGGCTCGACACCTGGCTGCCCGGCGCCCATGCCGGCACATTCCGCGGCAACCAGATGGCGATGGCCGCCGGCAGTGCCGTGATGCGCTACCTCAAGGAACATGATGTTGCGGCACACGCCAACGCAATGGGCGAACGCCTGAGTGAACACCTGCGCATCCTGCAACGGGACTTCCCGCAGTTGGGAGACATTCGCGGTCGCGGGCTGATGCTCGGGGTTGAACTGGTCGACCCGAGCGGCAAGCCCGACACCTTGGGCCACCCACCGGCGTTTGGACGCCTGGCACCGCTGGTCCAGCGCGAATGCCTCAAGCGCGGGTTGATCCTTGAGCTGGGCGGGCGACAGGGCAGCGTCGTGCGCTTCTTGCCGCCGCTGATTATCTCTGCCAGTGAAATCGACCAGGTGGCCGCCATCTTCGGCAATGCCCTGGCGGCGGCCATCACCCGGCTCTAATTCCTGTTGCCGACCAATCGTTTGTTTAATACCCCTGCTGCGCGTACTCGCGCAGCCAGCTTATTGCGACGGAGACCCACCCATGAGTTCAGTATTTGACCGCGACGACATCCTCTTTCAAGTGGTGGTCAACCACGAGGACCAGTACTCGATCTGGCCCGATTACAAAGCGATCCCCAACGGCTGGCGCGCCGTGGGTAAAAGTGGCCTTAAGCCAGAGTGCCTGGCCTACATCGAAGAAGTCTGGACCGACATGCGCCCGCTGAGCCTGCGGCAAAAGATGGACGCCGTGGCTGTGCAGTGAGCCCAGCGCGGTTTAAAAAAGCCAACGTTGAGTTGGCTTTTTTGTACGGATTAACCGCGATGACGACCCTTATCGCAACCCGTAGCAGCGGACGAGCGGAGCGAGGCCGCGTCCGGCGGCGCAGCCGTCGTAAAGCCGGTGTATGGGCTTCCGGATCAGAAGCCGATGTCACCTCGTGCTACCCGTCAGTTTTTTGCCAATCCCTGCACGATGGCGTCAATCGTGTTTTGCAGGTCGGCCACAGGGTCGGCACCCTCGGCACTGACGTGCACAAACTCGCTGCCGCCTGCAGTCACTGCCGCTTTTAGCGCTTGCGAGGGTGCGCGATGATCCAGTACCAGGGCCACATCGTTGTCTTTAAGGGTTTGGGTCAAGGCGTTGAGTGCGTCCGGGGTCCACGGTTGATCAGCCTTGTGCTCGAGCTCGACCGGTTCCAGGTTCAAGCCGCCGATCAGGTAATCCAGGCGATCTGACAGGCTGACGACGCTCAGGTTGTCAGCCTTGGCCAGTCTGGCTTCGCTGTCGGCGCTGAGTTTGAGCAGGCGCTGCTTAAGGCTGGCCAGGTTGGTTTCAATCTGCGGTTTGGCTGTCGGGGCCAGGCGCACCAGGTCGGCGGCGATCACGTCGGCCATGCGCCCCATGTTGTTGCTGGTCAGCCACGGCTGGCTGTTCAGGCTGTCGGCGGGTGTGCCCGGTTGCAGGGCGATACCCGGCAGGCTGCCGTCCACCGGACGTGCGGCATCGACTTCAACGATGCGGATGTTGCTGCGGCGTGCCATGGGGTAAAGCGGGTCGTCGCTCCACAGCGAGCGCAGGCCAATCACGGCGTCGGCGTTTTCCGCCAGGCTGTGCAGCGCGGCCGCGCCACGACCGCTGAAGTAGGCACTTTGGCGGCTGCCGGGAAGGTTGGCTGCCGCTGCCCGTTGCAACTGCACATCGCTGTCCTTGAGCAGCAATTGCCCCAGACCGTAGGTGATCGGCAGGCTGGCGAGGATGCGCACCGGGGCTGTGGAGGGGCTGGCGCTCGCCAGCAGCGGGGCGCCGAGCAGGCCGGTGAGGACCAGAGGCAGAATCAGTTTGCGCAGAGTGAACATTTATCCAATATTCCCTTTCAGGCTGGGCACCACGCCACGAGCGATGGCGGCGATGGCGAAGGCGATACCGGCCACCAGAATGATCGCGGCTCCGGACGGAATCGGCAGGTCAAACACGATCGGCAGCAGGATCCCGCACAAGGTGCTGACCGTTGCGATCAAGACCGATATCCAGAAAAAGCCTTTCAGTGACTGGCTGAGCAAGCGTGCGGCCGCTGCGGGGATCACCAGCAGGGCACCGACCAGGATCGCACCGATGACCTTGACCGCGGCCACGGTGATCAGCGTGACCAGAATCACGAACAGATAGTCCAGTGTCTTCACCGCAACACCACGCACGGCGGCCAGTTGCGGGTTGAAGCTGGCCAGCATGATGCGGTTGTACAGCGGCAGGCTGAGGCCCAGCACCAATGCGCCGACGACCGCCAGCACCAGCAGGTCGTTACCGTTGACGGTCAGGACCGAGCCAAACAGCACGTTCTCGAGGATGTGCACATTGATCTTGCCGGCCAGAATCAGTAGCAGGCTGGCGCCCAGGGCCAGCGACACCGAGAGGAACACCCCGATCAAGGTGTCCGGGGCGAGCCCGGTGCGGTTACGCAGGTAATTGAGCGAGATCCCGAACAACAGGCAATAGCCGAACAGGCTGCCATAGGGGCCGGTGTAGGGTTCACCGAGCAAAATGCCGATGGCGACACCGGTCAAGGCAGCATGCCCCACGGCTTCGGAGAAAAACGCAAAGCGCTTGACCACCACCAGTGTGCCCAATCCGCCCAGGACCGGGCCGATCAGCAGGCCGGCGAGCAGGGCGTTGACCACAAAACCGTAGGCCAGCACTTCGGGCAGATACCCCGCCGAAGCCCAGTCCTGGACGATCTGGCGCACAGCTTCATAACTCATGAACGATCGCTCCCGACAGCTTTGGGATGGGTTGAAAACAGGTTCAGTAAACGCTCCGGGCTGAGGGCCTCGTCGGGCGGACCATCGAACAGCACCTGGCGATTGAGACCGGTGACGCGTTCGGCCAGCCGTTTGACGGCGGCCAGGTCGTGTTCGATCCAGACCACGGTGACTCCGGCCTGCCGCCAGTCATTCAGTAATCGCTCAAAGACCTGGGCGCCTGCTTCGTCCAGCGCTGACATGGGCTCGTCCAGCACCAGCAGTTGCGGGGCCGGGATCAGGCCCTGGGCCAGCAACACGCGCTGGCGCTCCCCGCCGGACAGGGCACCCATGCGCCGCTTGCGTTTGTCCTGCATGCCGACCCGCTCAAGCGCCTCGCCGATGGCCGGCGCCACCTTGCGCGACAAGCCCAGAAAGGCCGGTCGTCGCTGGCACATGGCAGCCATGAAGTCGTCTACGGTCATCGGTAGCCCGCGGTCGAACTCCAGCGCTTGTGGCACATAGCCGATCAGCCCGGGTTCGCCGGGCCAGTCCAGGCACAGGCGGCCCTGATGCGGCATTTGCCCGAGCAGGGTCTTGATCAGCGAGCTTTTACCGCCACCGTTGGGGCCGACCAATGCATGCACGCTGCCAGGCCGAATGTTGAAGCTGATACGGTCGAGAATGGCGGTGCGCCCCAGGGTCAGCGACACCCGGTCAAACTCGATGCCCGGCCCGGCGTTCAGGGCCAGCGGTTCAGCGATGGTCATGCGCCACCCTCCTGAATTGCCTTGACCACCGTGTTGAGGTTGCCGGTCATTTCGTTTTCGTATTTCTCGGCGCTGTATTCGCCATAGGAAATATGCGACAGCGGGTACAGCCTGACCCCGGACTCGCGCTGAATGGTGTCGACATAGGACGACGGAAAATCCATCTCGGAGAAGATCACTTTTACATCCAGCGCACGCAGTTGATCGATGGTCTTTTTCAGCTGGCTCGGGCTCGGCTCGATACCGTGAGCCGGTTCGACCACAGCGGTGACTTCAAGACCGAATTCGCGCAACAGATAGTCATATGCCGCATGTACCGTGGCGACGCGCAGGTCGGCGTCAGGTGCCTCGGTCAGTTTGGCCAGGGCCGCAGCGCGCATCTGCCGCAGGCGTTTGCCATAGGCGCGGGCATTGGCGGTATAGGTTTTGGCATTGGCCGGGTCGAGCTTGCCCAGTTCGCGGGCGATATTGTTGACCTGGGCAATCGAGGCGCTGATCGAGAGGAACGTGTGCGGGTTGACCACCTTGCCTGCGCCGCGTGCGGCATTGCCGGTGGCGGCCAGCAGCGGCACGTTCTGATTGGCTTCGATCACCGGGATGTCCGGACGCTCGCTGGCTTCGATCATGCGGTCGGCGAAGTCATCATGGCCGACGCCGTTAAGCACGATCACATCCAGGCTGCCGATGCGCTTGATGTCCTCGGCACGGGGCTCATAGGCATGGGGGTTGAAACCCGCCGGAATCAGCGGTACCACCTCGGCTTTGTCGCCGACGATGTTGCTGACGTAGCTGTAATAGGGGTGCAGGGTGATACCGATACGCAGCGGTTTGGCCAGGGGCGCGGGGGCAGCGGTTTCGGCATTGGCCAGTGGCGCCAGGCACAGCGCGAACAGGCCGGCCAGCAACAGCGAGCGGCGGCGCAAAACAGATGAAATGGACATGGCGAGCAGTCTTCTCTCAGGTCAAACGGTGGGTTCAGTGCCGATGCTGGCGAGTCACCCCGGCATCGAATTGCGCGATTACTTGCTGCCAGCCACTCAGCTTCAGGGCGGCGTCACTGAAGTCGACAGGGGCGCTGACGTGGCTGTTGCGGTTGAGCCAGACGTCCGGCTGCGCGCCGATACGCAGCAAAAACGACCCCGCCACCTCAGGTTTGGGGCCGATGCCCAGGTACGCCGTTTCGCCCAGCAATTGCCAGGCATGCTCGCCACGGCTGACGGAGCTGGCGTCGCTGGCAAAGGGTGCGAAACCTTCGGCGGCCAGTTGCGCCGCAGAGGGCAGTGCGCTCGACGCCTCGCGCAGCCACTGGATTTCGTCCAGGGTGACCCGCAGGTCGGCGTAGATCCCTTGTTCGGCCGCATTCAGGTCGCGGCGTGCATCCAGTTGGTGGGCGGCCACCGACGTCACCACCTGCGATTCATGGCGCCAGGCAACCACTGAACCGGCCACCGCCATGATCAGCAGGCATAACAGCAGCACATACAGGGTTTCGTGCCCGGCACCGGCCGGGCGTACAACGTGAGTACTCATGGGGCCTCGATGTCGGCTTGGTCGATTTCGACGATGTGCCCCGGGCCCGCATCAAACAGAACGTAAAACTCGGAGTCCGGGCGCTTGAACGTGAGGGTGGAATCTGGCCCCAGTTTGCCCGGCACCAGAATGGTTTCGTCGTAGCCGATCACATCCAGGGTTACGCCGGGAGCGCCGCTGCCATCGGAAAACCCGCCGGTGCAGCGGATCTGCTCGCCTTCGATTTGCGTGCACTCGCACATCGGGTTATGGGCCAGGGCCGGGCCGCTGAGGCCCAGCAATGCGATGCCCCCGGCGGCCAGCAGCAGGCGGGCGGGGTGTTTGAACAGGCGCGAAATCATGGTTTGGCTCCTCGTTGGGCGAGCCAGGCAATCGTCGCGGGTGAGGCCTGGCTCAGGGGAATGGAAGCCTGATGCATGGAACCGTCCCAGCCTTCCAGGGTGATCCACAGCTCAGCGTCGGCTTTGGTCTTCTGCGGTATAGGCAAGGTGGCTCCCATGCGGTACGGCGTGCCGAAAAAGATCACCCCGGCAGCCCGCAGGCTGCGGGGTTTGCCGATACGCAAGTAACCGGCCTTGACCTGATCGATGCAGGTGTCGCACAGCGCTGCGTTAAAGCTTTTCATAAACCCGGCCGGACCGTCCGGGCGCGGCGCTTCGTTGCGCATCTCGGCCAGTTGCAGGCTCCAGGGGCCGACCTGCAGCGTGCCGATTTCGCGCTCACCCAGACCGCTGTCGCCGCGAAACAGCGAAGCATCGGCAAAGTACTTGGGCATAAAGCCCAGCGGCACCAGCAACAGCAGGATATTCAGGTGGAAGCGCCATTTGTGCCAAAACCGGCCCAGGGCAGATGCGGGCTGTGCCGTCACGGACTTGCTCATACATTGGCCTCCGAAGCCTGTTCGTGACGGGCGCTGGCGCCCCGGGTTCCAGCTGCCGTGCGGGTCGGGGCATGACTGCGTTTGAGCGCATGGGCGGTGGCCAGCGCGGTGCGCTTGGTCCAGATCAGCAGGCCGCTGAGCACCATCATGCTCAGGACCAGCCCGAAAAAGAACCAGATCAGCTTGACCCACAACCCGCCGAAATCACCGGTGTGCAGTGGACGCATGGATTCGGTGACCAACTCCAGGCCGGAGCGGTCGGCAATCATCCGTGAGCCTTCAATCGCGCCGTTGTACGGGTTGATGTCGGCGGTCTGGAACAGCAACGGGTACCAGCCCGGGCCGCCGACTTCGATATGGCCGTAGGCATTGCTGGGCAGGCTGACGAAACTGGCGTCCAGGCCGGGAATATTCTCGGCGGCAATGTTTACCGCCTGATCCAGGCTGATCTTCGGCGCGGGGCTGCCGTCCGGGGTAATAGGCACATCCTGACGCGCCACCACCGGCGGATTGCCGGCGGTCGAAATCGAAATCTGGTTATCGAACATAAAGGCCTGAATCAAAAACCACAGGCCGGTGATGGAAATCACCGCGATAAACCAGATCGACCAAATGCCGCACAGGCGATGAAAATCACCCCAGAAAATGCGCGCACCGTGGTTAAAACGCAGGTTGGGTTTGAAGAAGCCTTTCCAGAATTTCTTGTACACCACCAGCCCGGTAATCAATGACCCCAGCAGCGGCAAGCCGAGGAACGACACCAGGTACCAGCCCCAGCTGTAACCGTTGGTGAACGGCACCAGCCACCAACCATGCAGGGCGCGGGTAAATGCCTTGAAATCAAAACTCGGGCTCTCACCCTGAATCGCCCCGGTGTACGGGTTGATATACAGCGATGGCGAACGTCCGTCCGGATACACCACATCGGCCACCAAGGCAAAATGCGACTCATCCGGGCGACTGATCGACTGCACCGCCAGGGCAGGTTCGGCCTGATGAATGGCGCGTAACACCTGCTCATAGGACAGCAGCGGCGCATCATCCGACGGTTGACTGGCACGGGCTTCAGGGGTGGCCAGCCACACAATCTCCTGGCTGACCACCGCCAGCGTGCCGGTGACACAGACAATCAGGACAAAGAACCAGATCGGCAACGTGAGCCAACTGTGGACCAGAAACCAGAGTTTTGAACGGGACTTTTTGGACATGGGAAACGGCAAACTCGCGGTTGAGCGGGTGTGTAATCGCATTGAGAAGCGATTGCTTATCCATGTAGGACGAATGAGCCGTCCGGAAACTGAAGGTGGAGTTGTAAGTGGATGTTTCTATGTGCGCGGGCAGTGTGCGAAAAACGCTTTTTTCACCGCCCTGAAACCCCGGAATCGGGCACGGTATGGAGTCATGGCGTAATCGATTCACCCCCTTGCTCGGGCTTCCAGTCCGGTCTTTCTGCGTCATAGCCCTGGGTCGGGTGAGGTGGAAGGGGATGGTCTTTCATCAGGGTGGGGAAGCGTATGTCAGGGTCATTTCTTAGTTGTGAATAATACTCCGCGTAAACCTCATATAAAGAATCATCTGGCGCGTACCACATCCTTGAATTAGGTTTTGAGCTGCTGGAGAATGCATACTTCATTACCAGTGCAGAACTCGAATGGCCTTGCGAAAGTGCAACTTGGTAATGCTGCAACGCGATTGGATAGTTACTCTTTAGTATTTCGTAATAAAGGGCCAATTCGTAGTTCGCCTGTCCAT
>NZ_LRMN01000005.1:0-127868 GCF_019266105.1 Pseudomonas sp. D1HM
TACGGCGGGTTACGGAAAACAGGGGCCGCTGCTACGAACGGTCCCTGTAGCCGCTGCCGCAGGCTGCGAAGACCTTCAGAGGTTTTACGACGGCTGCGCCGCCGGACGCGGCCTCGTTCTACTCGACCGCTGCTACAGGCTGGGCCCAAGGCCCGTCAATATTTCAGAATCACCCTGAATCCGTAGCAGCAGCCGAGCGCAGCGAGACCGCGTCGGGGATTTACGGCGGGTTACGGAAAACGGGGGGCGCTGTGCCCCCCTCGCAGCCTTTGGCAGCGGCTACAGGATTACGACCGGCTTCAGCGCATCAGCGAGTGGGCCAACGAGTAAACCAGTGACGAAATAGCTACCAGGCCCACCAGTGTGACAAACACGTTGGAGATATGGCCCGAGTACTGGCGCATGGCCGGCACGCGACGAATCGCGTACATCGGCATCAAAAACAGAATGGCGGCAATCACCGGGCCACCCAGGGTTTCGATCATGCCCAGAATGCTTGGGTTGAGGGTTGCCACTGCCCAGCACACCACCAGCATGAAGGCGGCGGTGATGCGGTCCAGGGACTTGGCTGCCGGACGCTTACCGGTTTTGAGGATCAAACCTTTAAGCCCTTCGCTGGCACCGATGTAGTGACCCAGGAACGACTTGGCAATGGCCACGAATGCAATCAACGGCGCCGCAAAGGCGATGGTCGGGTTGCTGAAGTGGTTGGCCAGGTAGGACAGGATCGACAGGTTCTGCGCCTTGGCTTCTGCCAATTGCGCGGGCGTCAGGGTCAGCACGCAACTGAACACGAAGAACAGCACCATCACCACCATCAGCACGTGCGCTCGGGACAGGATCTGCGAACTGCGCTCTTCAGCGTTGACGCCGTAGCGACGCTTTTGATCCACCGCGAAGGCCGAGATGATCGGCGAGTGGTTAAACGAGAACACCATCACCGGGATGGCCAGCCACAAGGTGTGCAACAAGGCCGAAGGTTCAGGCATGCTGCTTGCGGTGCTGAGGATGCCGCCGTTCCAGTGCGGGATCAAAAATACCGCCAGGAACAGCAATGCCACGATAAAGGGATAGACCATCATGCTCATGGCCTTGACGATCACCTGTTCGCCGCAGCGCACCACAATCAGCAGGCCGAGGATCAACAGCAGCGACAGGATTGCCCGTGGCGGCGGCGTGATCGACAGCTGGTTGAGCATAAAGCTGCCAACGGTATTGGTCAGTGCCACACTGTAGATCAGCAGGATCGGGAAAATGGCCAGGAAGTACAGCAGCGTGATGACAGCACCGGCCTTAAGACCGAAATGTTCTTCTACGACATCCGTGATGTCTGAGCCTTCACGCCCGGACAGGACGAAACGGGTCAGGCCTCGATGCGCATAAAAGGTCATCGGGAATGCCAGCAACGCCAGAATCAATAGCGGCCAAAAGCCGCCAAGCCCTGCGTTAATCGGCAAGAACAAGGTACCTGCGCCGATAGCCGTGCCAAACAGGCCCAGCATCCAGGTGGTGTCATGACGGTTCCAGCGACTGAGGGTCGCAGGTGTTTCGTCGAAGCGTTCGTCGACGCTATTAGCCTGGTCATTCATCCGGTCGAATCTCCGCTAGCCGGTCGTTACCACGCAGCCGGGGCGGACAAAAAACACCTTACTGACCACGCCCCGGCCATAAGAGGGGCGCGATTGTCCGGGATTAGACATAAGAAGCAAAGGTTTAGCTGAGGAATGGTGCAAATGATCTCTCTGCCCAAAGCAAGACCTGGACACCTACTGATACACTTTTAAAGCCTAAAAACCGCGCACAAGGCCTGTCGCCCATGACTTTTTCGTACCGCTGCACTGCATTGACCGGACTGCTCCTGGCCCTCGTCCTGCCCTCTGCGTGGGCCGACGCCCCGCTCATCACCTGGCCCGGTGACTGGGAAGTGCAAGACGTCCCGCCGGCTCCCGATAACAGCGGCCAGCGGCAACGGGCCGTGAAAAACGATGCCAATGGCGACCCCTTGATGGTCATGGAGCTGACCTCGACCACGCTGACGCCGGAGCACCAGGTGAATATGGAGGCGGTCTTGCTGCAAATGCGCAAGACCCTGCAGCAAAACTTCGCAAAAGCCGGTTATCAAAGCGCCTGCAATAAAATTCACAAAAGCACCCTGGGGGGGCTGGAAGCGCTGGAAACCCGCTGCAAAATTACCCAGAACGGCAACCATGTCATCACTCAGACACTGGTGGCCGCGACCCGGGAAGGCAAAGCCTATGCCTTGTCCTACGCTGGACCGGCACAGGGCTATAGCGCCACCGAGCCCGAAGTCCAGGGCATCCGTGCCAGCCTGCAGCTGAAATAACCCTTGTTTTCGGTGAATCCCGGTCAACCTGACAAAACTGTCATCTTGTTATCAGCCGCCTGACAGTGGGCGTCGGGCAGGCTGACGTTATCTCAAAATGGCGCACCCGCGCCTGCGACCTCCAGAGGAACTCGATGAAAACCCCAATGCGCCTTGTCGCTCTCTCGGCCCTGCTGCTGACCTCGATGGCTCAAGCTGCTGAACAACTGACCATTGACGTACACCGCGACGCCAATTGCGGCTGTTGCAAAAGCTGGATTTCTCACCTGCAAGCCAATGGTTTCAAGGTCAATGACCATGTTGAAGCCGACATGAGCAGCGTCAAACAGCGCCTCGGTGTCGCCCCGCGCCTGGCGTCGTGCCACACCGGTGTGATCAATGGCAAATTCGTTGAAGGTCACGTCCCCGCCGATCAGGTGGTTGCCCTCACCCGCCGTGATGACCTCAAGGGCATAGCCGTACCGGGCATGCCAACAGGGTCGCCGGGGATGGAGATGGGTGATCGCAAAGACGCGTTCCAGGTCATCGGTTTGCACAACGACGGACGGGACGAAGTGCTTGCCGAATACCCTGGCAACTAAGATCAGGCACCTTATTGGTGCAATTACACCGCATACCCCTTAACCCAGGCGCGCAATGCGCCTGGGCCGGGTTATCGGGCACACAACCGGCGCACGCTGCAGTTCATCTGACGACCCGGCACCTCAATTCTGACGCAGGCCCCGCCACACCTGCCCTGCGTACGAAAAACCCGACACAGGCCCGTCACCGTTGGGCAGAAGGCCGTGTTTGAGCCCTCGCCTGCATTGCCATCTCTCCTACACTAATTCCGGCATGTATTTCAGCCATTAAAATTGGAACCTTCAACAACTGCGATTTGTCGGTTAAAGAACAGGACAAGGCTTTTTGGTGCAGTCCTTGCACAGCTTTTTTTGCCTTTGGGGTCGTATCGCCATGGGTCGCTTTACCGAAACAGGCAGTGTTGTGCATTAACCCACAGGAAGTGAGTACACACCCGGCTTCGTGCCTGGGGCAGATCAATAAATACAATGGAGAGAACCATGATCAGTGCTGCTGCGCCTACCCCCCCTGAAGGTCTTGACTCGTTGGTCAATGACGCAATTACTGTTTCGGGCATGGCCCCCTCGAACAAAGCAGCGCTCCCCGGCCGCAGTGCCAGCCCGCATAAAAAGAAGGTGCTGTTTGTCACGTCCGAGCTGGCCGACCTGATCAAGACCGGCGGTTTGGGGGATGTTTCGGCGGCCTTGCCGCGTGCCATGCGCCATTTACATGATGTCCGGGTGTTGATTCCCGGTTATTCGCAAGTGATGAACAGCGATAACCCGATTCATGTCATCGGCGAACTGGGCGGCCATGCGGCCCTGCCGGCCTGCAAGATCGGGCGCATGGATCTGCCGGACGGGCTGGTGGTCTATGTACTGATCTGCCCCGAACTGTATGAGCGGGAAGGTACGCCTTATGGCGCGAATAATGGCCGCGACTGGCCGGACAATCACATCCGCTTCGCCCGCCTTGGGCTGGCCGCCGCCGATATCGCAGCCAACCTGGCACAGATTCACTGGCAACCCGATCTGGTACACGCCCATGACTGGCCGGCCGGGCTGGCTCCGGCATACATGCATTGGCGCGGTCAGCGCACGCCGACCCTGTTCACCATCCATAACCTGGCCTACCAGGGCGTTGTGAGTCTGGCCTGCTGCCCGGAGCTGGGCATTCCGCCCCATGCACTGCAACAGGAAGGCATGGAGTTCTACGGCAAACTGTCGTTCCTCAAGGCCGGGATGGCCTACGCCAGCCATATCACCACGGTCAGCGCAACCTATGCCGCCGAGATCACCACGCCAACGTTCGGTTGCGGGCTGGACGGCTTTTTGGCCAGTAAAACCCAGCAAGGTCTGCTCAGCGGTATTCCCAACGGCATCGATGACAGCTGGGAAGCCTCGACCGATCCGCATTTGATCGCGCCGTTCAATATCGGTGACTGGCAGGGCAAGGCCTTGAATGCCGACTATGTGCGCACCCTGTTTGACCTCAAACCATGCGCAGGTCCCTTGTTCGCCGTGGTTTCCCGCCTGGTGTACCAAAAAGGCCTTGACCTGACCGAAGCCGTGGCGGACTACATCGTCGCCTCGGGCGGGCAGATCGTGATCATCGGTCGTGGCGAACCTGAGGAAGAACAGGCCATGCGCGAGCTGGCATTGCGCTTCCCCGGGCAGATCAGCGTGCGCATCGGTTTTAACGAAACCGATGCCCGGCGCATATTCGCTGGCAGCGACTTTTTGTTGATGCCTTCACGCTACGAACCCTGTGGCTTGAGCCAAATGTATGCACAACGTTTCGGCTCGCTGCCCGTGGCACGCAACACCGGTGGCCTGGCTGACACCATCGAAAACGGAGTCACCGGTTTTCTCTTCGATGAATCCACCGTAGACAGTTACAAGGAAGCCCTGAGCCGAGCGTTCAAGGTGTACGCATTTCCGGGGCTGTTCAACGCAATGCGTTGCCGCGCCATGTCTGCACCGTTTCACTGGTGCAAGGCGGTGAAACCCTACGCGGAACTCTATGAACAACTGGTCGTGAACTCACGGAGCAGAGCCGCAAAACCCTGACTAGAGGCCTATATCGATGCCTTTACGGACATTGGAAACATGGCCCCACGGTGCTCACTTGCTGGGTCCCCGACACACACGATTTACCCTGTGGGCGCCCGATGCACAGGCCGTCAGCGTCGCGTTCGAAGCAGGTCACTCGCTGGCG
The DNA here is from genome assembly GCF_019266105.1 of Pseudomonas sp. D1HM. NCBI lineage: Bacteria > Pseudomonadati > Pseudomonadota > Gammaproteobacteria > Pseudomonadales > Pseudomonadaceae > Pseudomonas > Pseudomonas sp. D1HM. The sequence continues at coordinate 5,123 of NZ_LRMN01000005.1, forward strand.
ATGCAGCCTCAGCCCGATGGCTGGTTCTTACTGGAGGCCCCCTGCGGCGCAGGTACGCGGTATCGCTACAGCATCGATGGCGCCGTTGAAGTGCCCGATCCGGCATCACGTGCTCAGGACGGCGGGATAGCTGGCTACAGCGTGGTGGTCGACCCGCAGGATTACACCTGGCAGCACCCTCGCTGGACCGGCCGCCCGTGGCATGAAGCGGTTATCTACGAATTGCATGTGGGCGTGCTCGGCGGGTATGCCGGCGTGGCGCGGCAGCTGCCGCGTCTGGCGCAACTGGGAGTGACCGCCATTGAACTGATGCCGCTGGCGCAGTTCAGCGGCGAGCGTAACTGGGGCTACGACGGCGCCCTGCTCTATGCGCCGCATGACACCTACGGTTCGCCCCGGGAACTCAAGCAACTGATCGACGACGCCCATGGCCTCGGGCTGATGGTCATGGTCGACGTGGTGTACAACCACTTCGGCCCTGAAGGCAATTATCTGCCGCGTTATGCCAGCCCTTTCTTTCACAAGGACACCCACACACCGTGGGGCTCGGGCATCCATTACGAACGCCGCCAAGTACGGGATTTTTTCATTGATAACGCGCTGATGTGGCTGCGGGACTACCGGGTGGACGGGCTGCGCCTGGATGCGGTGCATGCGATCAATCATCCCGACTTCCTGCAGGAACTGGCCCATCAGGTTCGTCACCAGGTCGATCCCGCCCGCCACGTATGGCTGACCCTGGAAAACGAGTTCAACCAGGCGTTTTTGCTGGGCAAGGATTACGACGCGCAGTGGAATGATGATGGGCATAACGTGTTGCAGCACCTGCTGACCGGAGAAACTGACGCCTATTACGCCGAATTTGCAGAAAACAGCACCGAAAAGCTGGCACGCTGCCTGAGCCAGGGCTTTGTGTTTCAGGGGCACAACGACCGGCACGGCCGTGCTCGGGGCGAGCCAAGCGCTCATCTGCCGCCGACTGCCTTCGTATTGTTTTTGCAAAACCATGACCAGATCGGTAACCGCGCGCTGGGGGAGCGGCTGCATCGACTGTGCCCGCCCCAGGCCTTGCGGGCTGCAACCGCCCTGCTGCTGTTGTCGCCGATGATCCCGCTGCTGTTCATGGGCGACGAAATGGCTGCGCCGGAGCCCTTTTTGTTTTTCACCGACTACACCGGCGAACTGGCCCAGGCCGTGAGCGAGGGCCGACGTCAAGAGTTTGCCGAGTTCAGCGCCTTCTCCGGCCCGGACAGTCCGGTGATTCCCGATCCAAACGAGCGGGCCACCTTCGCGGCTTCACGGCCCTGTCTCGAACCGCCGCAGCCAGGGCCGCACCGCGACATGCAAGCGTTGTACGAGCAACTGCTGCAGATCCGTCACCGGCACATCATTCCCCGCCTCGGCGCAGTACAGGCACTGGGAACGCAGATCCTGGCCGAAGGCGCGGTATGGGCACGCTGGCGCATGGCCGATGACCATGTGCTGAACATCGCCTTGAACCTGTCTGCGCAGCCGGCCCCGCTTGACCCGCCGGCCAATGCCCGCGTGCTGTTCCAGAGCCCCGGCGCACGACTCGAACACCTGCAATCCACCCACCTGTTAGCGCCTTATAGCGTTTTAGTCAGCCTGACCATTTCCCCCTCACTGGAGAGCGCCCATGAGCACAGCCCAACTTGAAATTCTCGCCAGCCGCGCAGGCCTGGCCGTGGATTGGGTCGATGCCAATGGCCAGCCACATCATGTTGCCCCGCACGTTCTGGTGGCGGTGCTGGCCGGCCTGGGCCTGCAGGCCGACACCGCGGAAGCGATTGAGACCAGCCTGCTGAATTTGCAACTGGAACAACAAAACAAACGCCTGCCACCGCTGCTGACCGCAGATGCAGGTAGAGGTCTGGACCTGACCCGTTATTTTTTTCCCCATAGCCAGTGCGTCATTCACCTTGAAACCGGCGGCACACTCACTATTGAGCTGGACGCCGACGCCTACCTGCCGGGAATGGTTCCGGTCGGTTATCACCGGGCGCAAATAGACGATCAGCACTTCACCCTGGCGGTTGCCCCGCAACGCTGCTTCAGCATGGCCGATGCCGTGCAAACCAGCACACCCCGTGCCTGGGGCTTGAGCGTGCAAGCCTATGGCCTGCAACGCCCGGGAGACGGAGGCTTTGGCGACACTCAAGCCCTTGAAGCCTTCGCCGTAGCCGCCGGAGAACGTGGGGCGGATGCACTGGCGATCAGTCCGCTGCATGCCATGTTCAGTTGCGACCCTCATCGGTACAGCCCGTATTCCCCCTCCAGCCGCCTGTTTTTGAACAGCCTGTATGCCGCACCCGCCAGCGTACTGGGCGAAGACGCCGTAGAGCGGGCGATTGATCAGACCGGGCTGCGGGAGGAACTGCAGAGGCTTGAACAACTGCCGTTGATTGACTGGCCCGCCGCAACGGTGGCCAAGCAATCCTTGCTGCGCCAGTTGTATGAAAACTTCCTGCTCGATGAACCGCCGACACTGAGCGAGTTCAATGTGTTTCGCGACATTGGCGGCGAAGCCCTCGAAAACCATTGCCGCTTTGAAGCGTTGCAGGCGCGCAATGTGGCCGAGCACCAGGCCATCGACTGGCGCCAGTGGCCCGAGCAATGGCGCGACCCCAATAGCCCGGCGCTCATGGTGTTCGCTGACGAACACAGTCACGACATCGGCTATTACGCGTTTTGTCAGTGGCTGATTGCGCGCGGTCTGTCACAGGCGCAAAAAGCCGCCCGCGACAGCGGTATGGCCATCGGCCTGATTGCTGACCTCGCCGTGGGCGCCGATGGCAGCGGCAGCCAGGCATGGTGCCGCCAGGACGAACTGCTGGCGCACCTGACCGTCGGCGCTCCGCCCGATCTGCTGAACCGTACCGGGCAAGGCTGGGGTATATCGGCGTTTTCCCCTGACGGTCTGAAGCGCAATGGATTCCGCGCCTTCATCGAAATGCTGCGGGCCAACTTTGCCCATGCGGGGGGGTTGCGAATCGACCATGTGATGGGACTGCAACGCCTGTGGGTCATCCCCCTGGGCGCGCCCCCCCATGAAGGTGCCTATCTGTATTACCCGGTCGAGGACCTGCTGCGTCTGTTGGCGCTGGAATCGGTGCGGCACCGGGCCGTGGTGCTGGGCGAAGACCTGGGCACGGTTCCCGAAGGCCTGCGTGACAAACTTGTGGAGCGCTCAATCCTGGGCATGCGGGTGCTGTTGTTCGAACAGGACTACGGCGCCCGTTTCCGCCCCATTCTCGACTGGCCGGACAACGCCCTGGCCACCACCAGCACCCATGATCTACCGACCCTCAATGGCTGGTGGCTAGAACGCGACATTGACTGGAGTGTACGTCTGGGCCTGCTGGATCCGGCCACCGAGGCACACTGGCGCGAGAACCGCCAACATGAACGTGCAGGCTTGCACGATGCCCTCAGTCAGGACCCGCAAAACTTTCAGGAGGAATCCTCAGGCAGCGATCAGGTCCTTGATGCCAGCGTGCGTTTTCTCGGCCATACCCGGGCACCGCTGGTATTGCTGCCCATCGAAGACGCCCTGGGCCTCGAAGAACAGGCCAACCTGCCCGGGACGGTCAGCCTCCATCCCAACTGGCAACGGCGTTTGCCCGGCGACTGTGAAACCGTGCTCGATAACCCGGCGGTGGCCCGGCGCCTGGAGTTACTGGCCTGTGCCCGACTGCAGGCGCAAGAGCGTGACCAATGACGCCCCGGACCTGCACGGCATTGCGCGCCACGATGCGCCTGCAATTTCACCCGGGGTTCACCCTCGATGATGCTTGCCGGCAGGTGCCGTATTTCGCGCGCCTGGGCATCAGCCACGTCTACGCCTCGCCCTTGCTCACCGCCCGGGAGGGCTCCCTGCATGGCTACGATGTGGTCGACCCGACCCGGGTCAGCCCGGCGCTGGGGGGCGAACCGGCCCTGCGGCGGCTGGTGGCCGAGCTGAGGGCACACGGCATGGGCCTGATCCTCGATATCGTGTCCAATCATATGGCGGTCGGGGGTGCGGATAATCCGTGGTGGCAAGACCTGCTGGCCTGGGGCCGCTCCAGCCCGTACGCCGAATTCTTTGATATCAAGTGGCACTCCTCCGACCCCTTGCTGGAAGGGCAACTGCTGCTGCCCTTTCTCGCCAGCGATTACGCAGCCACCTTGCAGGACGGCAGTGTCCGCTTGCGCTACAACCCCGATACCGGGGATTTTCACGCCGAGCACGGCAGCCATCACTTCCCGATTTGCCCACGGGATTACGGCGAGTTGTTGAGCGGTTCCGGTCAGCCCGCACTCCACGCACTGGCGGCGCGCTTCGAGGGTTTACAGGGCTCTCACGATCCCAGGCACCATGGGCAAGCGTTGCAGGCCGAACTGGCGCACCTGACGCAGGCCCCTTCGTGCCGGCAAGCCATTGAACAGCAATTGCTGCAATACGATGCCCGGGGTGCTGCGGGCTTTGAGCGCCTGCACCAACTGCTGGAGCGTCAGTCGTACCGGCTGGCCAGTTGGCGCACGGCCGCCGATGACATCAATTGGCGACGCTTTTTTGATGTCAACGAGCTGGCCGGGTTACGCGTGGAGCGCCCAACGGTATTTGAGGCCACCCACGGCAAGATTTTCCAGCTGATCGCCGAGGGGCTGGTTGACGGTTTGCGCATCGATCACATCGACGGGCTGGCAGACCCCAGGGGCTATTGCCGCAAATTACGACGCCGGGTCGAGCGCCTCGTACCGGGCCGTCATTTTCCCCTATATGTCGAAAAGATTCTGGGCCTGGACGAACACCTGCCCGGCGACTGGTGGGTAGACGGCACCACCGGTTACGAGTTCATGGACCAGGTTTCGCTGCTGCAACACGACCCGCAGGGCGCGCCCCCCCTGACCGACCTGTGGGCCGCGCACAGCCACCGGATCGGTGAATTCGCAGCCGAGGCCCTGCTTGCCCGCGAACAGATTCTCAACGGTGCTCTGGCAGGTGACACGGAGCGGGTCGCCCGCGCCCTGCTGGATGTTGCCCGCGACGACCTGATGAGCCGTGACCTGACCCTGGGCGCCATCCGCCGGGCATTGAAGGCACTGGTCATGCATTTTCCGGTGTACCGCACCTACATCAGCGCCGCCGGGCGCAGGCCGGCCGACGACGCCGTCTTTCAGCAAGCACTGCAAGGCGCGCGCAACGACCTGAATGAATCCGATTGGCCCGTGCTTGATTACCTGGAGCGCTGGCTTGGCACAGAACGCTGGCGCAGTCGGCGCCCGGGCCGCTCCCGTAAACGCCTCAGGCATGCCTGCGTGCGCTTTCAGCAACTGACCTCGCCCACGGCGGCCAAAGCGGTGGAAGACACCGCGTTCTATCGCCACGGCGTACTGCTCTCACGCAACGACGTGGGTTTCAGCACCGAGCGCTTCAGTGCGCCGCCCGAAGCCTTCCACCAGGCCTGCCAGCACCGCCTCGAACACTTCCCGGACAACCTGCTTGCGACCGCCACCCATGACCACAAGCGCGGCGAAGACTGCCGCGCACGACTGGCCGTGCTCAGCGAACGCAGCATCTGGTATGCACACTGTGTCCGGGCGTGGCGCGCCCTGGCGGTCCCGCTGCGCACAGATGCCAGCGGGCCGACACCGGGCGATGAGCTGATCCTCTATCAGACCCTGCTCGGCACCTGGCCACTGGCACTGCGTCCCGATGACGCCGAAGGCTTGCAGCGCTACTACGAACGGCTCTGGCTGTGGCAGCTCAAAGCCTTGCGCGAAGCCAAGCTTGAGACGTCATGGGCGGCGCCGAACGAACCCTATGAGCACGCCGTCGAGACGTTCCTCCAGCGCCTGCTCCTGCACCCTGACGGCCTGGTACTGCGCACGGCAGTGCACAAGGCCTGTGAATCGATTGCCAGCGCGGGGGCCTTGAACGGACTCAGCCAGTGCCTGCTGAAAATGACCACCCCCGGTGTGCCTGACTTCTATCAGGGCAGCGAACTCTGGGACTTGAGCCTGGTGGACCCGGACAACCGCCGTGCAGTGGATTTTGACCTGCGCCAGGCAATGTTCGACAGCCCGCGGTCAGGCCCGCAGCTGCTCGCCGAATGGCGCAGCGGTGCGATCAAGCAGGCCTTGATTGCCCGCACATTGAAATGCCGGGCCGAGTACCCCGAGCTGTTCAGTCGCGGCCGTTATCTGCCCTTGAAAGTGACCGGCCCGCATGCAGATCAGGTGCTGGCATTTGCCCGGCAGTCCGGCGATCAATACGCGGTGATCGCGGTGCCCCGGCTCACTGCAAATAACACTCAAAATCATGCATTTAGCGAAGACTATCCATCCATATGGATGGATACGATCATTGAATTACCGTTTGCCGGATCGGGTGACACATTAAAGGGACTTTTGGGAAACACCACAGTCATTAAAAAGAAGGCGCTGAGGGTCTGCGACGCTTTCGATACGTTGCCGGTCAGCCTTTTCATATCTATCTGAGTTCAGGAGCTGAGTGATGAACAATGACGACAAGCGCATTCGCGAATTTGCTTATCAAATCTGGGAATCCGAAGGGCGACCGGTCGGCCAGGAAGCCCGGCACTGGGAAATGGCCCATAAGCTGGCTCAGGCCGAGGCGCAGGTGCCTTCCGCGACCAAACAGCGCAAGGCGCCCGCCAAGCCGTCGCCAGTCGTGACAGCCAAACCTGCCGCGAAACAACCCGCAGTAAAAAAACCACGGGCACCGCGTAAACCCGCCACGCCCTGATCCTGGCAGCAGGGTTTATCCAGATCCGTTGATGGCCACTGGAAGGTGGCGGTCATTTGACTGTGACGCCTGAACGCTCAACCTGCAGGAGCACGCGGCTCCTGCAGAGACTCTTTTCGCTCGCCTGACTGGCCTTACTCGACAGGAGCCATCATGACCCAGCGCAAGTCATCGCCACCCAAGACACCGGACGTTGAACCCTCACGGCTGCGAGAGGGCTTGCCCTTTCCGTTAGGCGCGACCTGGGATGGACTCGGTGTTAACTTCGCGTTGTTTTCTGCCAATGCCACCAAAGTTGAACTGTGTCTGTTCGATGCTACAGGCGAGGTTGAACTTGAGCGCATCGCGCTTCCCGAGTACACCGACGAGACCTTTCACGGCTATCTGCCGGATGCTCATCCGGGGCTGATTTACGGTTATCGCGTCTACGGGCCTTACGATCCGCAAAACGGTCACCGCTTCAACCACCACAAATTGCTGATCGATCCTTATGCCAAACAGCTGGTGGGAGAGTTGAAATGGTCGGAAGCGCTCTTCGGCTACACCATTGGCCATCCGGATGCCGACTTGAGCTTCGATGAGCGCGACAGTGCCCCTTTTGTCCCCAAGTGCAAAGTGATTGATCCGGCCCACACCTGGGGGCACGACCACCGGCTGGTCGTGCCGTGGGAACGTACGATCTTTTACGAAACCCATGTCCGCGGCATCAGCATGCGTCATCCGGCCGTACCGGATGCAGTGCGTGGCACTTTTGCCGGCTTGATGGTGGATGAGGTCATCGAACATATCCGCACGCTCGGCGTGACCAGCGTCGAATTGCTGCCGGTGCATGCGTTCGTCAATGACCAGCACCTGCTGCAAAAAGGCATGACCAATTATTGGGGTTACAACAGCATCGCCTTCTTTGCCCCCGACCCGCGCTACCTGGCCAGTGACAAGATTGCCGAATTCAAGGAGATGGTGGCACACCTGCACGAGGCCGGGCTGGAGGTGATTCTGGACGTGGTCTACAACCACACTGCCGAGGGCAACGAACAAGGCCCGACCCTGTCCATGCGCGGTATCGACAACGCGTCCTACTACCGCCTGATGCCCGAGGACAAACGCTATTACATCAATGACTCCGGCACCGGCAATACCCTGGACCTGAGCCACCCGTGCGTACTGCAAATGGTCACCGATTCACTGCGCTACTGGGCGCATGAGATGCATGTCGATGGTTTCCGCTTTGATCTGGCGACCATTCTGGGGCGTTATCACGACGGTTTTAACGAGCGCCACAGTTTCCTGGTGGCTTGCCGCCAGGATCCGTTGTTGCGTCAGGTCAAAATGATTGCCGAACCCTGGGACTGCGGCCCCGGCGGCTATCAGGTCGGGGGGTTCCCGCCGGGCTGGGCGGAATGGAACGACCGCTTCCGGGATACCGTGCGCGCCTTCTGGAAAGGTGATGACGGCCAGTTGGCCGACTTTGCCGGACGCATGACCGCGTCAGGCGAACTGTTCAATCAACGCGGCCGACGGCCGTACGCTTCGGTCAACTTCATCACCGCCCATGACGGTTTCACCCTGCACGATCTGGTGTCCTACAACGACAAGCACAATGAAGCCAACGATGAAGACAATCAGGACGGCAGCAACAACAACCTGTCCTGGAACCATGGTGTCGAAGGCCCCACTGACGATCCCGAGATCAACAACCTGCGCCTGCGGCAGATGCGTAACTTCTTTGCCACCCTGCTGCTGGCCCAGGGCACCCCGATGATCGTCGCCGGCGATGAATTTGCCAGGACCCAACATGGCAACAACAACGCCTATTGCCAGGACAGCGAGATCGGCTGGGTCAACTGGGACCTGGATCAGGACGGCAAGTCGCTGCTGATGTTCGTCAAGCGCCTGATCAAACTGCGCATGAACTACCCCATTCTGCGCCGCGGACGCTTTTTGGTCGGGCATTACAACGAGGCACTGGGAGTCAAGGATGTCACCTGGCTGGCCGCCGATGGCTCGGAAATGACCATCGAACAGTGGGAAGACGCACAAGGCCGCAGCCTTGGCATGTTGCTCGATGGCCGGGCGCAGGTGTCCGGGGTTCAGCGTGCCGGGGCCGACGCCACGTTGCTGATCGTGGTCAACGCGCATCATGACGGGGTCGACTTCACCTTGCCCGAGGTGCCACAAGGCACGGGCTGGAGACGCATCCTCGACACCTTCGATGCGCAGGCGAAAGGCACCAAAACCCTGTCTTTCAACAGCAGCTATTACGTCAATGGCCGCACGTTGGCCCTGTTCGAACTGGAACATGAGGATGACGCCTGAGCATGGACCTGCCCGACTTTTTAAAGAGCTGCACATCGCGCCTGGACACCGCGCAAGCATTGGGGCATTGCCTGCAGCAGCTGGTTGACGCCGGCCTCGATCAATTACCGCTGCCCGGGGCAGGTCAAACCCTGCAACGCTGGCAGCAGCTGGCGCTGGTTGCCCGTCACAACCTGGGCTTGTGCAAGCTGTATGAGGGCCATACCGACGCACTGGCGACGATGCGGGAACTGAACGCGGCTCCCGTGGCACGGGGCAGCACCTGGGGAATGTGGGCAGCAGAGCCGCCGGACGCCCGGGCCCATGTGCTTGAACACAACGGCCGGATTCTGCTCAGCGGACGCAAGGCGTGGTGCTCCGGCGCCGGGGTGGTGAGCCACGGTTTGCTCACCGCCTGGGATGAACAAGAGCGTCAGCAACTGGTGGCGGTGGACATGCGCCACCCCGGGGTCAGTGTCGGCACTGCAGGCTGGGACGCCGTGGGCATGGCAGCCACGGCCAGTGTCGATATCGAATTTGAACAGGTCCCCGGGCTGCGAATCGGGCACCCTGATGACTATGTGCAGCGCTGCGGATTCTGGCATGGCGCGGTTGGCATTGCGGCCTGCTGGCACGGCGCAGCATCCGCCCTGGCCGAGGCGTTGCAACAACACTGCGACAAACGCAACGAACCCCATGCATTGGCGCACCTGGGCGCAGTCGATGCAGCCCTGTTCAGCGCCCGCTGTGTGCTCGGTGAGTGCGCACGTCAGTTGGACCAGTATCCCGGTCACGATGCGCAACGGCTGGCACGTCAGGCACGGGCCCATATCGAACACTGCGTTGATCAGGTGCTGGTGCATGTGGGCCGGGCCCTCGGTGCAAGGCCTTATTGCAAGGACCCGCACTTCGCTCGCCTGATCGCCGACCTGCCGGTGTACCTGCGTCAAAGCCACGCCGAGCGTGATCTGCAAGCCCTGGGTGAGCAGGCGGCCCGGCAGCCCGTCTTGCAGTGGCCGCTATGAGCGCCAACTTGATCGTGGGCGGTGGCACCTCGATGGAGCATTGGCGCCATTCGCGACGCCTGGCCGAACTGCCGGAAATAGCGGTCGCGTCCCTCGTGCCCTGCAACTCTAGAGCGGTGATTATTGCCCCGCACCCGGATGACGAAGTGCTCGGCAGCGGCGGCCTGTTGCAGTTAATCAGCGCGCTGGGCCGCCCAGTGCTGTTGCTTTCCATCACCGACGGCACCGCCAGCCATCCCGGCTCGACCCGTTGGCCGGCAGAACACCTGGCCCAAGTGCGAACCCGCGAATCCACCGAAGCCCTTGCACGCCTGCAACTGCCTGAGGGGCGGTTGCAATGGTTGCGTGGCGGCTTTCAGGACAGTCAGGTCGCCCTGTGTGAAAGCGCCTTGAGCGCGTATATCGAACAGCATTTGCGCCCCTCAGATGTGGTGTTCAGTACCTGGCGCGAGGATGGCCACAGCGACCATGACGCGGTTGGCCGTGCCAGCAGTCAAGCCGCCCGGGCCGTCGGTGCGAGCGTACATGAACTGCCGATCTGGACCTGGCACTGGGCACATGATGATGATCCGCGGGTGCCGTGGGCACGAGCACGCAAGATCCGCCTGAGCGCACAGCACCTGGCGCGCAAGCGCCATGCCGCCCGGGCGTTTACCAGTCAATTGCAGGTCGATCCGAGCACTGGATCAGCCCCGGTGCTGGCTCCGCTGGCACTGGAGCGCTTGTGCCAACCGTTCGAGGTGATCTTTATCCAAGGGTGAACCATGAGTGTCCCGACTGCTTTTTTTGATCAGTTATACGCTGACAACCCCGATCCCTGGGCCTTCAAGGCGCGCTGGTATGAGGAGCGCAAACGGGCCCTGACGCTGGCCAGCTTGCCGCGCCAGCACTATGGGGCGATTTATGAACCGGGTTGCGCCAATGGCGAATTGAGCGCCGGCCTGGCCCGGCGCACCGACTGGTTGCTGTGCAGCGACGCGGCGGACAGGGCGGTTGAACTGGCGCAAAAAAGGTTGAGTCACTGCTCCAACGTCGAGGTCCGCCACAGTCGCCTGCCCGCTGACTGGCCGGTGCGCAGCGGTTTCGATCTGATCGTGTTGAGTGAACTGGGTTACTACCTGGACACCGACGATCTGCTCACGCTCATCGAGCAGGCGATGAACAGCCTGCTGCCCGGCGGTCAACTGCTTGCCTGCCATTGGCGCCCTGCCATCGAAGGTTGCCCGCTGACCGGCGACCGCGTTCATGCCCTGCTCCACGCCACGCTGGGCTTACCGAAACTGGCGCAGCACCGGGAGGACGATTTTGTGCTTGAAGTCTGGGGGCGGTCCCCCGATTCGGTGGCCAGCCTGGAGGGCCTGAAATGATCGGTATCCTGATTCCCGCACATAACGAAGAAGCCTTGCTCGCCCACTGCCTGCAAGCCGCGTTAACCGCCAGCCAGCATCCCGGGCTCAAGGGTGAAGAGGTCAAAGTGTTGCTGGTGCTCGACAGCTGCAGCGACCATTCGGCCGATATCGCAGCCTGCTATGACATCCATGTGTTGCCGATCAACGCCCGTAACGTAGGCGTGGCCCGCGGCGTCGGAGCCCAGTGGTTGCTCGATCACGGTGTGCGCTGGATTTCCTGCACCGATGCCGACAGCCGGGTGGCGCCCGACTGGCTGGTGGCGCAACTGGCACTGCAGGCGGATGCGGTATGCGGCACGGTCACGGTCGACGACTGGGGTACGGCCATTGATCGCTCGACCCAGGAGCGGTATCTGGCCGTCTATCAGGCGCGGGAAGGGCATCGGCATATTCATGGCTCCAACCTGGGCATCTGTGCCCGGGCCTACCGCCGGGCTGGCGGTTTTGCACCGCTGGCCTGCCATGAAGATGTCCATCTCGTGCAGCAACTGGAGGCATGCGGTGCTTCAATTGCCTGGAGCCATCGCCCGCGAGTCATGACCAGCGCCCGTCTGGATTGCAGGGCCAAAGGTGGCTTCGGTGATTACCTGAGATCGTTGCAGGCACTCGCCAATCATGACCCACGTCAATGGCACGCTCGCTCCGGAACGCTATAAAAACCCGGGTACGGAACGGCTAAACTCATTACGAGTCGAACCCGGCGTATGGTTTAAAGCCCAGGAGATACCATGAGCCTCGATATTGTCGGTAATGACCTGGAACCGCCTGCACCTGTGCCAATGCCGGATGTGCATCGAATGAAGGTACTCACGGTGAATACCCACAAGGGTTTCACCGTGTTCAACCGGCGCTTTATCCTGCCGGAACTGCGTGACGCCGTGCGCAGCACATCGGCTGATCTGGTGTTTTTACAGGAGGTGCTGGGAGAGCACGAAAAACACGCCTCGCGCTATGACCAATGGCCAGTGATGTCGCAATACGAATTCCTCGCCGACAGCATGTGGAGCGACTTCGCCTATGGGCGCAATGCCGTGTACCCGGACGGCCATCACGGCAATGCCGTGCTGTCCAAATACCCCATCAAGTCGTATCGCAACCTTGATATATCGATCACCGGCCCTGAGCGACGCGGCTTGCTGCATTGCGTGCTGGACGTGCCCGGCCACGATCAGGTGCATGCGATCTGCGTGCATTTGAGCCTGCTTGAGAGTCATCGCCAATTGCAGATCGTACTGCTCAATCAATTACTCAAATCATTGCCGCCCAAGGATCCGGTGATCATTGCCGGTGACTTCAATGACTGGAAACTGCAAGGCAATGCAGCCCTCGCCCAGCGTGACGACTTGCACGAAGTGTTCGAGCGTCATCACGGAAAACTGGCCAAGACCTACCCGGCACGCTGGCCCTTGCTGCGCCTGGACCGTATTTATTTACGCAACGCCACCAGCCACAACCCGACCGTGCTCGGCAACAAGCCGTGGACGCATTTATCGGATCACCTGCCGCTGGCAGTCGACGTGCATTTGTAACGAATGCCCCTTGCGTACCGCTCAGTCTCCTGCCGAACGCCGGGGTTCGCGGATCCCGGGCTTCGGCAGCGACGGTGAGTTTTCAGCCTTCTTGCGGGCGCAATATCAGCACACCCAGCGGCGGCAGGTTGAGTGCCACTGACACACTCTGGCCATGGCTCGGCCGGTTGTCTGTGCTCACCCCGCCACCATTGCCATAGTTGGAGCCGGCATAGAGGTCGGCATCGCTGTTGATGACTTCCTCCCAGATGCCCGCGAACGGCACACCGATGCGGTAGCCCTCACGCGGTACCGGGGTGAAGTTTGCCACCACCAGCAACGGCTTGCCGTCTTTGCTCCAGCGCAACCAGGCATAAACGCTGTTGGTGGCATCGTCACCGATCAACCACTCGAAGCCCTGCGCCACATCGTCCTGATCATGCAGGGCCGGGTGTTTGCGGTACACCCGGTTCAAGTCTCCGATCAATTTCTGCACGCCTTTGTGCTCGGGGTACTGCAACAAATACCAGTCCAGTTGCTGATCGTGATTCCACTCGCGCCACTGGCCGAACTCGCAGCCCATGAACAACAGTTTTTTACCCGGATGGGCCCACATGAAACTCAGGTAGGCCCGCAAGTTGGCGAATTTTTGCCAGCGATCACCGGGCATCTTGTCGATCAGCGAGTGTTTGCCATGTACCACTTCGTCATGGGAGATCGGCAGGATAAAGCGCTCGCTCCAGGCGTAGACCAGACCGAAGCTCAATTCATTGTGATGGTGTGCGCGGTACACCGGGTCCTGCTGGATGTAATGCAGCGAATCATGCATCCAGCCCATATTCCACTTATAGGAAAACCCCAGGCCGCCCTCTGCGGTGCTTTTGCTGACTCCGGGCCACGCGGTGGACTCTTCGGCAATGATCAGCGCGCCAGGCGCCTCCAGGGCGACCACATCGTTGAGGTGTCGCAGAAAGTCGATGGCCTCCAGGTTCTCCCGCCCGCCATGCCGGTTGGGTACCCACTCGCCTGCATCGCGTGAGTAATCGCGGTACAGCATCGAAGCCACGGCATCCACCCGTAACCCGTCGACATGAAAATGCTTGAGCCAGTGCAAGGCCGAAGCCAGCATGAAACCGTGCACTTCCGTGCGTCCCAGGTTGTAGATCAGCGTGTTCCAGTCCTTGTGAAAACCTTCCAGCGGGTTGTCGTACTCATACAATGCGGTGCCATCAAACTGCGCAAGACCGTGTTCATCATTAGGAAAGTGCGCCGGCACCCAGTCCAGAATCACCCCGATCCCGGCCAGATGGCAGGCATTGACGAACGCCCCGAAGTCATCCGGGGAGCCGTAGCGGGCACTCGGGGCAAATTGCGACAAAGGCTGATACCCCCATGATCCCCCGAACGGGTGCTCCATGATCGGCATCAGCTCAATATGGGTGAAGCCCAATTGCTGCACGTAGGGAATGAGTCGCTCGGCCAGTTCATGCCAGTTGTACTGACGCTCGACCTCTCCGGCATCATCGACCTCGCACTGCCACGATCCCACATGCAATTCATAGATCGACAACGGCGCATCAGGCCGCTGATGGGCCGCCCGCGCCTGCATCCAGGCATCGTCCTGCCACTCCACCGCCAGCGGCACAGCCACTTTTGAAGCGGTTTCAGGAGGCAACTGAGTGGCCAGCGCCATCGGGTCAGCCTTGAGTGGCAAAATCCCGTGAGGGCCCAGAATTTCATACTTGTAGGCCGCCCCCGGCGCCAGGCGCGGAATGAACAATTCCCATACCCCGCTCGGATGCCGCAAGCGCATGGGGTGACGCCGGCCATCCCAGATATTGAAATCGCCCACCACTGAAACCCGTTGCGCATTCGGTGCCCATACCGAAAAGCGCACACCCGGAATGCCATCGACCTCCATCACTTGCGCGCCCAGGCACCGGCTCAAGTCCCGATGGTTACCCTCGGCAAACAGGTACAGGTCCAGCTCACCCAGCAACGGACCAAAGCTGTAGGGGTCTTCGCTGGTGTGTTCGCCACCGGCCCAATGGGTTTGCAACTCATACGCCTGGGGGCGGTCAAGATGGCCCACGAACAAACCCGGGACATGCGTGGTGTCGAGGCTGGCGATCTGCTCACCCGAGCCACGGGCCAGCACCCTGACGCTCAATGCCTGGGGCAGGAACGCCCGGATGATCACCCCGCCCTGCCCGTCCGGATGCGGACCCAGCACAGAAAACGGATCGCGGTGCCGCGCGTTGATCAGTGCCTCAATGTCTTCGCGCCCCGGCATCAAACCCTTACCCATAACGTTGCTGACACTCATGACTGCTCTCCATCCGGTAAAGGTTTCGCCGTCTCTGGCAGGTGGCTCAGCAAGTCACTCAGACCTTGTAGAGGCACGCGTATCCAGGCAGGCCGGTTTGTCGCCTCATAAATCACTTCGTAAGCAGCCTTTTCCAGACTGAACAATGCCAGTGCCGCGTCTGGCCCTTCCGGTTTTTTCCACGTCGAAGCAAGACTAGCCGTTGCCAGCCGATAAGCCTGAATCAAAGCACGTCGGGCTTCGCTGACATAGCGCTCGGCTACCCGTTGCCGCGCCTGCTCGGCCTCTATCGAATGGTCGGCTTGCTGCACATTGCTGACCGCCATGGCAGCGGCATACTCAAATGAGCGGAGCAGGCCGCTGATGTCCTTGTAGGGGCTGTGCTTGCCGCGCCGCTGCGACAAGGGGCGTGTCGGCTCGCCTTCAAAGTCAATGAAGTACGCATCGCTCTGGACCACCAGCACTTGCCCCAGGTGCAAGTCACCATGCACCCGGATCCGCAACCCGCCAAGGGTATCTTCGGCCAGTTGTTTGATGTAGGCCGTGATCCCACGCTGCCGCGACAACAGCCGGTCGACCCGTTGCCGGTCCGCTGGCGGCAAGTCGCCTCGGTGTTTTTTAAGCTGTTGCAGGGCCTCCTTGACCTGGTGGCCGATATGCGTGGCCCACCGTCGCGCATGCTCAGCGGTGGTGGTCTCGGGGTCAAAATCAGGATCCGGGGCGGGACGTGCCAGCAAGCGATGCATTTCCCCGAGGCGCTGCCCCAGAATGGCCGCGAAATCTGCCAGCTCGCTCAGGGCGTTGTAATGCTGCTCATGGGCAGACATGCCATCTGCCAGCTCATCACGAATGGCGCGCTCAAGGTTATTCTGGGTCCAGGTCCAGGCATCACCCTGATTGCTCAAATAGCCTTGGGCAATCATCAGAAGACTTTCATCCCCCTCCCCATCGCGGCGTACGACCGAACCCAGCAACGGCGAAATATTCGGGTAGCCGGCGGCCGTCAGGTAAGCCCCCATTTCCAGCTCGGGGTGCACCCCCATGCTCACCTTGCGAATCAGCTTGAGCACCAGTGAGCCGCCGATCACCACCGAGCTGTTGGACTGCTCGGCCGTCAGGTAGCGGATCTCGCTGTGCTCATCGAGCGCCAGGGCCGCCAGGTCGGGCATGGGCTGAAAGCAGATATCGCCCGCACTGCCGGTGACCGTACTGGCATTTTGCAGACCGGCAATCACCGCACGGACAAAGGGTTCAAGGTGGAAAGCATCGGTGATAAACCCCACCTCACGCCCACGCCGTACACGGGTCAACACCAACTGTTGGGCCAGCGCGGTGCTGAACTGATCCTCGGACAACAGCCCCATCGGCAGTTGATACCGATACTGTTGCTGGCCGCAGGTGACTTCGACTTCGGTCAGCAGCAGAGGATGCCGCGCCTCACCGAAGCGTGTGCCGTAGACAATCCTGACCTGTTCGATCGGCACGTCCTTTTGCCCGAACCAGCGTCGGTTGGGCAACCATGCGGGGAGCGTCACCTGCTCCAGGGTGGTGCGCGCCGGCGCGTCGAGCAACTCTTCGAGGCGTGCCTTGAGCACCAGGGTCACCAGTTCCGGCAGGCTGTGCGCAGGCTCGGCATGCCAGCTCGGCATCTGGCTTTCACTGGCCAGCAGGAACCAGTAAAAGCCATAGGGCGCCAGGGTCAGCATGAAATGCAATTGGCCGATGGGCGGGAAGGCATTCCCGCCCAGCATTTCAACCGGAACGCGACCGGCAAATTCCGAGAGGTCCAGCTCGACGGCCTGGGCACTGCGTGAGACGTTGGCCACACACAGCAGGGTTTCGTTGTTGCCATCGCTGTCGGTGTATTCACGAATATAAGCCAGAATCCGCCGGTTCCTCGGCGAGAGCATTTTCAGAGAACCACGGCCGAAGGCCTTTTGCTGTTTGCGCACCGCCAGCAGGCGCCGGGTCCAGTTAAGCAGCGAATGCGGGTCGCTGGCCTGCGCTTCAACGTTGATCGAGTGGTAGCCATACAGCGCATCCATGTTGGGTGGCAGCACCAGGCTGGCCGGGTTGGCCCGCGAAAACCCGCCGTTACGGTCGATCGACCATTGCATCGGGGTGCGCACGCCATCCCGGTCGCCCAGGTAAATGTTGTCGCCCATGCCAATTTCATCGCCGTAATACAGGGTGGGCGTTCCCGGCATCGACAACAGCAGGCTGTTGAGCAGTTCAACCCGACGGCGATCGCGCTCCATCAACGGCGCCAGACGCCGGCGAATCCCCAGGTTGATCCGGGCCCGCTGATCGGCGGCGTAGTAATTCCACAGGTAGTCGCGCTCCTTGTCGGTCACCATCTCCAGGGTCAACTCGTCGTGGTTGCGCAAGAAGATCGCCCACTGACAATTCGCCGGGATCTCCGGGGTCTGGCGCAGGATATCGGTGATCGGAAAGCGGTCTTCCTGGGCCAGCGCCATGTACATGCGCGGCATCAGCGGAAAGTGAAAGGCCATGTGGCATTCGTCGCCGTTGATGCCGTCGGAGTCGCCGAAATACTGCTGGGTGTCTTCCGGCCATTGATTGGCTTCGGCCAGCAGCATGCGGTCAGGGTAGTTGGCGTCAATCTCGGCGCGGATCTGTTTAAGAACCTGGTGGGTTTCCGGCAGGTTTTCATTATTGGTGCCATCGCGCTCGACCAGATAGGGAATGGCATCCAGGCGCAGGCCATCGATGCCCATGTCCAGCCAATAGCGCATTACGGACAGCACTTCTTTCATGACCTGCGGATTATCGAAGTTCAGATCCGGTTGGTGGGAATAAAACCGGTGCCAGAAATATTGGCCCGCCACCGGGTCCCAGGTCCAGTTGGAGGTTTCGGTGTCGAGAAAAATAATCCGCGTGCCGTCGTACTTCTGGTCCGTATCCGACCAGACATAATAATCCCGCGCCCTGGAGCCCGGTTTGGCGTGCCGGGCTTTCTGAAACCACGGGTGCTGGTCCGAGGTGTGGTTGATCACCAGTTCGGTAATCACCCGCAGGCCGCGCGCATGGGCCTCGCGAATAAAACGTTTCACATCGCCCAGCGTCCCGTAGTCCGGGTGCACCCCGCGATAGTCCGCGATGTCATAACCGTCATCGCGCCGCGGTGAGGGATAAAACGGCAAAATCCACAGCGTATTGACCCCCAGCTCGGCGATGTAATCGAGTTTGCTGATCAAGCCTTTGAAATCACCGATTCCGTCGTTATTGGAGTCAAAAAAAGACTTTATGTGCACTTGATAGATCACCGCATCCTTGTACCAGAGCGGGTCTTTGATAAAGCTTTGCGAGTCGGGCTTGTTTGCCATGGGACATACCTGTCGTCTTCGACTGACCAGCGCCTTGAGGGCCGCCGGGCAATGCCTTTAAAGAGGTTTTATGCGCCAGATACCGAAGGGTTGCTGCGAAGGGTCGAGGCGCATCCATTGGGTTTTGCCGTACCAGGTCCAGCGATGCCCCGTCATCAGGTCTTCGCCCGCGGTGTGGGCATCATCGGCCAGGCCCATTTCCCATAAAGGCAGTTCAAAATGCGCCTCCTGCACGTTGTGCGGATCCAGGTTCACCGCCACCAGTACAAAGTTGCTGCCATCGGCGCTGCGTTTGCCAAAGTACAAAATGCTGTCATTCCAGGCGTTGTACAGCCTGAGCCCGAGATGACTGTGCAAGGCCGGGTTCTGCCGCCGGATACGGTTGAGCTGGCTGATTTCGGCCACGATGTTGCCTGGGGCGCTGAAATCCCTGGGGCGAATCTGATATTTCTCGGAGTCCAGGTACTCTTCCCGGCCCGGTAATGCCGCCGACTCGCAGAGTTCGAAACCCGAGTACATCCCCCACAAACCGGACCCCATGCTCGCCAGTACCGCACGGATCAGAAACCCGGGCCGGCCCGAGTCATGCAGAAACGACGGATTGATGTCCGGCGTGTTGACGAAAAAATTGGGGCGAAAGCAATCGCGCAGCGGGCTTTGATTCAGCTCGGTGAAGTACGCCGATAATTCAGCCTTGGTGTTGCGCCACGTGAAGTAGGTGTAGCTCTGGGAATAGCCGACCTTGCCCAGGCGCGCCATCATCGCGGGCGTGGTGAAGGCTTCGGCGAGAAAGATGACCTCGGGGTGGACGGCGCGGACATCCGCAATCAGCCACTGCCAAAACGGCAAGGGCTTGGTGTGGGGGTTGTCGACCCGGAAGATCTTCACCCCTTCGAGCACCCAGCCCAGCACGATATCGCGCAACTCCAGCCATAACGCAGGGATTGCATCCGGGGCATAAAAATCGACGTTGACGATGTCCTGGTATTTTTTCGGCGGGTTCTCGGCGTAGCGAATACTGCCGTCGGGGCGCCAGTTGAACCACCCGGGATGCTGCTGCAGCCAAGGGTGGTCCTGTGAGCATTGAATGGCGAAGTCGAGGGCTATTTCCAGGCCATGATCGGCGGCGTCTGCCACCAGGCGCCGGAAGTCTTCACGACTGCCCAGTTGCGGGTGAATGGCCTCATGCCCGCCCTCCTCGCTGCCGATGGCATAGGGGCTGCCGGGATCATCGGGGCCCGCCTGCAGCGAATTGTTCGGACCTTTGCGGTAACGCCGGCCGATGGGGTGAATCGGCGGAAAGTACAGCACGTCAAAGCCCATGTCGTGAATCATCGGCAACCGTTGCCGGACATCATTGAACGTACCGTGGCGGGACGGATCATCGGTCACCGAGCGAGGAAAAAGCTCGTACCAACTGGCAAATTGCGCCAGCCCGCGCTCAACCTCCAGCGGAAAGTGAGGGCTCTGGCTCAGATACGCCCGCGATTGTGCCTGCGCCATCAGTTGCGCGCTCTGCTCACTGATAAACAGCGCGACCTGTTCGGTCTCCAGCAAGCCGGACAAATCACGCAACAGCGCCTGTAACTGCGCCTGCAATGGCCCCTGGGCTGACTCAATGGCGTGTTGCACCAGCACGCGGCCTTCCTGCAACTCCAGACTCACCGGAACACCGGCCTGATGTTTTTTCTCCAGCTCATGGCAAAAACTGGCGAAGCGATCAATCCAGGCTTCGATGAAAAACACGTAGCGACCCTGAACCTCAACCGGGAACGATCCGCTCCAGGTGTCATTGCCCATAAACTGCATGGCCGACGTATTCCACACATCAGAACCGGTCAGGCGCCAGGACAGGTTTACGGCCAGTTGATCATGGCCGTCGGTAAACACCTTGCTGGTCACCGGCACCTGCTGCCCTACCGTCGCCTTGGCGGCAAACTGGCCGCCATCGAGCACAGGCGAAGTGCTTTCAATTGCAATACGGGGCATCAATAACGCCTGTGCCAAAGGCAAGACGGCGCTTGAATCGGGTTCTTGAGGTAAATCAGCAGTCATCGAGCTCACTCCTCACGCCCTTGGACGCTTCTGTGTGATCGTTTCAAACCCTGTCCGGCCCGTGCACCGGGCATTGAATTGGGAACCGGCACGCGCTGCAAAAGTTCAGATTGATTTGCCCCCCACCGTTGGTCGCAGCAGGTGAGCCAGGTGCCCGGAATGGCGGTCAACCCAGTGTCAGTCTTGACCATGCAGCAAAGAGGCCAGTTTGATGAATATTCCGATTCCTCCCGAAACACCGGACCCCAATATCGACGATCCCGTCCTGCCGCCTTCACAACCTGAGCCCATACCGGAGCAGGAACCACCGACAGCCGATCCGAATCCCATTGGCGATCCACCCAGTGAAAAAGTACCCATACGGGGAATTGGAGCTTGATCCACTTGATAACCGGCGTGCCGGCGCTGGTTTTAACGCTTTTCCAGAAAGTCTACGATCCTGGGCATCACACTGAAGATAACCAGGGCCAATAGTGTGCTGAGCACGGCGGTGGCCTCGCGGCCTACCCCGGCGGATACGCCTATGGCGGCGGTCATCCACAAGCCTGCAGCGGTGGTCAGGCCTTTGACGTGCTCAACGCTTTCACCTTCAAGTTTATTTTTAAGAATGGTGCCCGCGCCCAAAAAGCCGATACCGGCAATAACCCCCTGCACGACCCGGCTCATGGCATCGGCCTCGGCGCCGGACATTTGCGGCACCAGGACAAACAGGGCCGCACCCAGGGCAACCAGCATGTGGGTGCGCACACCCGCAGCCTTGCCTTGTTGTTCTCGCTCGAACCCCAGGATGCCCCCAAGCAGTGCCGCCATCAGCAAGCGGACGGTAATCTGGGTGATTTGTTTTGCATCGGTAATGTCGGCGAACTCGGCGACTAACGTCAGCCATACCTCGTGCCACCACGCGTCCATGGGCGTCTCCCGGGGCAATGTGCACACTGCCCGCTCATCCATTAATCCGAACCCCACCGATTTCCAGAAGACTAAGGTTTAACTCCCCTCCAAAAGGAAACCGGACATGGCTATCAGGATAGAAGAGGCAGATAACACCTGCTGGGTTGATTCCCCCGAAGGTATCGAGCATGCCCGCGTCGAGGACGTCACGGTGGTGACAGATGCGGCAACGCGCATGTCCATGGCGTCGGTCAACGGCATGAACATCGCCATTACCGAAGATGAAGCGGATCGCTTGACGGTGGCCGGTGCCGTCGATGGCAGAAAACACCTGAATGCCACCAGCAGCGATTCACCGATTTAATTGATCCTGATCAATTTCAGCTTTTGGCGTTCGCCCCTTGAACGCCAAAGGCTTGCCATCCAAGGGTTTAAACAAGACTAGCGGCCTTGTCACAACCCTCCCATTCACGCATCTGATATGCTTTTTATTCAGATAGCTGAGTCTGTTATGCAAACAGTTCGCTGGTCATAGTGCTCACGCCTGATGGAGGCGGATGAGCGAACGATCATGAACGAACATATTCCCGTCCGGACAATTGAGTCCTTTGAGGCTTCGCGCCCTAAAGCGCCAAAGCTCAAACACACGTCCAGCGACAGCCAGATTCACACCCGCAGCTTTACCGGCCTGTTCCGCACGCTTCGAGTCGTGGGAGCGGGCTTTTTGTTTTTGCTGTTTTTCGGCACCGTCTGGCTGAACCAGGAAGGTCGTCAGGCGGTGCTCTGGGATTTGTCCGAGAGCAAGTTTCATATCTTCGGCGCCACCTTCTGGCCTCAGGATTTCATCCTGCTGTCGGCGCTGCTGATCATTGCCGCCTTTGGCCTGTTTGCGATTACGGTCTTTGCCGGACGTGTCTGGTGTGGCTACACCTGCCCGCAAAGCACCTGGACCTGGCTGTTTATGTGGTGCGAAAAGATCACCGAAGGTGACAGAAACCAACGCATCAAGCTGCAGGCCTCACCCTGGTGCCTGAACAAAATCATGCGCCGTACCCTCAAACACACGCTGTGGCTGGCGATCAGCGTGCTGACGGCGCTGACCTTCGTGGGCTACTTCACCCCGATCCGGCCACTGGCGATGGAACTGCTGACCCTGGAAATGGCCGGTGTCAGCTTGTTCTGGGTGCTGTTCTTTACTGGCGCCACGTACATCAACGCCGGCTGGCTGCGTGAAGCGGTGTGCATGCATATGTGCCCCTATGCCCGGTTCCAGAGTGTGATGTTTGACAAGGACACACTGGCCATTTCGTATGACGTCGCCCGGGGCGAAAGCCGGGGGCCACGCAAACGCGGGGTTGCGCCGGCACAGGCCGGGCTGGGCGATTGCATCGATTGCCAGATGTGCGTGCAAGTGTGTCCAACCGGCATCGACATCCGCGATGGTTTGCAGATGGAATGCATCGGCTGCGCGGCGTGTATCGATGCTTGTGATTCCGTCATGGACAAGATGGGCTATGCCCGCGGCCTGGTGCGCTACACCTCGGAGCACGAGTTGCAGGGCGGCAAGACCCGCTTGCTGCGCCCGCGCCTGATCGGCTACGCCCTGGTGCTGGTGGTCATGATCGCCGCACTGGTGGCAGCCCTTGACCAGCGCTCGATGGTGTCACTGGATGTGATCAAGGACCGGGGGCTGTTCCGCGAGAACAGTCAGGGCCAGATTGAAAACATCTACAGCCTCAAGATCATCAACAAGACCCAACACACACAGCACTACCGTGTGCAACTGCAGGACGCTGAAGGTTTCCAGCTGCAAGGTAAAACCGGACTGACCCTGGCCCCGGGTGAAATCATCGACGTGCCGGTGTCCGTCGCCCTGCTCGCCGAGCGCCCGACCAGCAGCTCGCAGGCCATTACCTTTGAAGTGATCGATACCGACGAGCCAAATGTGCGCAGTGTGGCCAAGAGCCGTTTTGTTGCTCCGCTCAATCGTTGAATGATAAATCCCTGCAGGTGCGGCCTTGCTCGCGATAGCATCGCCCACGGTCACCCCGACAGACCGTGCCGCAGTTACCGCGAGCAACCTCTCGCCTACAGGATCAGCCGAGCCTTATCTCCATGAAACGCTACGAAAAATTCGCCGATGATATTGCTGAGCTGATCCGCTCCGGGGTACTCGGTCCGGGGCAACGCGTGCCATCCGTGCGCTATGCCAGTCAGACCTATGGCGTCAGCCCGTCCACCGTGTTTCAGGCGTATTACCTGCTGGAGCGCCGTGGCCTGATTCGGGCCAAACCGCGCTCCGGCTACTTCGTCAATGTGAATACCCCCAGCCCGTTTTCCGAGCCGGTGTTCAGCAGCCACGCGACCGAACCCACTCAGGTGGATGTCAGCGCGCTGGTGTTCTCGGTGCTGGACTCGATCAAGGACCCGCACACCGTGCCGTTCGGTTCGGCCTTCCCCAGCCCGATGCTGTTCCCGCTGCAGCGCCTGGCACGCTCGATGGCCACGGCCAGCCGTGACATGGACCCGCGTATGGTGGTGACGGACATGTCGCCCGGCAATCCGCAGTTGCGCCGGCAAATTGCCCTGCGCTACATGGTCGGCGGGCTGATGCTGCCGATGGAAGAACTGCTGATCACCAACGGTGCGCTGGAGGCCCTGAACCTGTGCCTGCAGGCCGTGACCGAACCCGGTGACTGGGTGGCCATTGAAGCGCCTGCGTTTTACGCGTGCCTGCAAGTGCTGGAGCGGCTCAAGCTCAAGGCCGTCGAGATCCCCGTCCACCCGCGTGACGGTATTGACCTCGGTGTGTTGGCGCAAACCCTGGAACGGCACCCGATCAAAGCCGTGTGGTGCATGACCAACTTTCAGAACCCGATCGGCGCAAGCCTGCCTGAAGCCCATAAAAAAGCGTTGGTCGAGTTATTGCGCGAGCATCAGGTGCCGTTGATCGAAGACGATGTCTACGCCGAGCTGTATTACGGCCAGCATGCACCGAAACCGGCCAAGGCGTTTGATACCGAGGGGCTGGTGATGCATTGCGGTTCGTTTGCCAAAAGCCTGGCGCCCGGTTATCGGATTGGCTGGGTGGCGGCAGGCCGTTACGCACAAAAGATCGAGCGTCTGAAACTCATGACCTCACTGTGCGCCTCAATGCCCGCCCAGGCCGCCATCGCCGACTACTTGCAACACGGTGGCTATGACCGCCACTTGCGCAAGCTGCGTGATGCACTGGAAGAACAACAAAGCGCGATGCTGGCGGCCATTGCCCGTTACTTCCCTGCCCAGACCCGAGTCAGCCAGCCCGCGGGCGGCTACTTTCTGTGGCTCGAACTGCCGGAGCACGTCGATTCGCTCAAGCTTTTCCAGATGGCCCTGGCCCAGGGCATCAGCATTGCGCCGGGCCCCATCTTCTGCGCCACCCAGCGCTTTCGAAACTGCATTCGCCTGAACTACGGCAGCCCTTGGGACGCGGTGAGCGAAAAGGCCATGGAAACCCTGGGCAAGATCATCCGCTCGTTTTAACCCCCCTCGCAGCCTTCGGCAGCGGCTACAGGATTGCTCGTAGCCGTTGCCGAGTGAATCGTTACGACCCGGCTGCGATAAGCCCTCCGGGGCGGCTAGCGCTTGTTCGCCACGGTGTTCGACGCCGCCAGCATGGCTTTCAGTAGCACGGCACAGCCGGCACCGAGGTCTTTGGGGTCGGCGTTTTCGATTTCGTTGTGGCTGATGCCGCCTTCACAAGGCACAAAAATCATGCCTGCCGGCCCGAGTTCGGCGAGGAAAATCGCGTCGTGCCCTGCCCCGCTGACAATGTCCATATTGGACAGCCCAAGCTCGTTGGCGGCCTCGCGCACGGCGTTGACGCAATCCGGGTTGAAGTACAGCGGCGGGAAATCCGCAGTGGGCGTGAGTTCGAAACTCAAGCCGTGCTGTTCACAGGTGGCTTCGATCACTGCGCGGACTTCTGCAATCATCGAGTCCAGCCGCTCCGGGAGCAAATGGCGAAAATCCAGGGTCATGCGCACTTCACCCGGGATCACGTTGCGCGAGCCCGGGTAGGCCTGCAGGCAACCCACGGTGCCGCAGGCATGGGGTTGATGGCCAAGGGCGGCTTTGTTCACCGCGGCAACCACCGCTGCCGCGCCCACCAGCGCATCCTTGCGCAAGTGCATGGGCGTTGGCCCGGCGTGGGCTTCTACGCCACGCAGATTAAGGTCGAACCATTTCTGGCCGAGGGCGCCCAGCACCACGCCGATGGTTTTACGCTCGTCCTCCAGTATCGGACCTTGCTCGATATGGGCTTCAAAATACGCCCCTACCGGATGCCCGCTCACGGTGCGGCTGCCGGCATAACCAATTGCATTCAGTGCTTGCCCAACGGTCACGCCTTCGGCATCGGTCTTGGCCAGGGTTTCTTCAAGGCTGAATTTCTCGGCAAACACCCCGGACCCCATCATGCAGGGCGCAAAGCGCGAGCCCTCTTCGTTGGTCCAGACCACCACTTCCAACGGTGCCTCGGTCTCGATGTTCAAGTCATTGAGGGTGCGCAACACCTCCACCCCGGCCAGCACGCCAAAACAACCATCGAACTTGCCGCCGGTGGGCTGGGTGTCGATATGGCTGCCAGTCATTACGGGCGGCAAATCAGGGTTGCGTCCGGCACGACGGGCAAAAATATTGCCCACGGCATCCACGCTTATGCTGCACCCGGCCTCTTCGCACCAGCGTACGAACACGTCGCGGGCCTGACGGTCGAGATCCGTCAGGGCCAGGCGGCACACCCCGCCTTTGACGGTGGCACCGAGTTGAGCCAGCTCCATCAGTGAAGCCCATAAGCGCTCAGTGTTGATGGTCAGAGAGCGTTGCTGCTGAAGGTCTTGTACAGCGTTCATGATCGTTTCCTCAGGCAATTTCTTATAAGAGTCGAACAGTGAAAAAGGGGGTCAAACCGTACCTTTGACGGTGACCGCCTGGGCGCTGCCCAGTCGGCACAGTGCGTAATAGATCAAGGCGCCGAGCAACGAGCCGGTGAACCAGCCGTAGTCGTAAAACCAGCTGAAGGCGCTGCTGCCCAATGACAGCACGGTCAGCGCCACCGGCAGCCCGAAAGCGATAAAACCGTTCCAGTTCCAGGCCGGGTACACCCCGTCGCGGTACAACCCGGCCAGGTCGAGTTTTTGCTGACGGATGATGAAATAGTCGACCACCATGATCCCGGCGATCGGGCCCAGCAGGCTGGAGTAGCCCAGCAGCCAGTTGGAGTACACCGTTTCCAGGCTCACGTCCGACACCAGCAGGCCAAGCTTTTTCAGCAGCTCATGGGCCATCAGCGCCAGCCCCACCAGACCGGTCAAGATCACCGCAGCGGTGCGGTTGATCAGCTTGGGCGCGATGTTCTGGAAATCATTGGTCGGCGACACGATGTTGGCTGCGGTATTGGTCGACAGGGTGGCAATCACGATCAGCGCCATGGCCAGGGCAACCCAGCCGGGGCTTTGAATATGTCCGATCAGCGTCACCGGATCGGAAACCGTCACCCCTACCAGTTTCTCCGATGCGGCCGTCAGCACCACACCCAGGGCAGCGAACAGGAACATGGTCAGCGGCAGACCGAATATCTGGCCCAGGATCTGGTCTTTCTGGCTTTTGGCGTAGCGGCTGAAGTCCGGAATGTTCAGCGACAGCGTCGCCCAGAACCCCACCATCGCCGTCAGCCCCGCAAAGAAATAGCCGTAGACACTGGCGCCCTCTGGACGTTTGGGTGGCTGGGCCAGCAGTTCGGTCATCGAGACATTGGGCAACGCCCACACCAGCAGGCCTATACCCACCAGGACCAGCAACGGCGCGGAGAGGGTTTCGAGCCATTTGATCGACTCGGCACCGCGCAATACCACCCACAGATTAAGCACCCAGAACACCAAGAAGCCGATCACTTCACCGGTACCGCCGAGGCTCTTCCAGCCCTCGAATACCGACCCCAGAAACAGGTGAATCGCCAGGCCGCCGAATAATGTCTGGATCCCGAACCAGCCACACGCCACCAGGGCACGAATCAGACAGGGCACATTGGAGCCGATGATGCCGAAGGAAGACCGCAGCAACACCGGAAACGGAATCCCGTATTTAGTGCCGGCAAATGCGTTGAGCGTCAGCGGGATCAAGACCACGATATTGGCCAGCAAAATCGCCAGCAAGGCTTCGCCCACCGACAATCCAAAGTACGCCGTCAGCACACCGCCCAACGTGTAAGTGGGGACGCAAATCGACATACCGACCCAAAGCGCGGTGATGTGCCATTTGTTCCAGGTTCGCTGATGAACTTTGGTGGGGGCGATGTCGTGGTTATACCTGGGACTGTCGAGAACTTCGGGTCCGGCGTCCAACTCGTACAAACCGTTACATTCGGTAACTTTGGATCTGCTCGGTTGCATGCTCGTTCACTCTCTTGTTGTCGTGATGAACCCTGCGCGTTAGCGCAGAGCGATTCCCTTGCCTGGGCAATAACCTGTGAACTTCGGCCCGTCCGGTCATCGCAGCGGCAATCAAGAACTGTGCCGTGTTAGTTGCTGCCGCGTTGCGCGCAACTTTCAAACCCCTGCAACTGTCTGGTTTTAAAACGTTTTAAATCTTCTACCGAGTGTCTTTAGCGCCTTAGAAAAACACGTGCCCGGTGACACCCCGGATTTCGATATAACAAAACGAAACACTTTGGTGCACGCTTATTTATTTTTCACCCCCGCCGCCGCTTTGCCGGCACCGCACAAGCGCCTGATTTAGCATAAGAAACTTCGCTCATATTTGGATCCTGTCAAGTGAGTCAAAATGGTGATTCGACGCACCATTTTGGTAACACTCAATAAATATTCTTATCTATCAATGAGTTATAAATATAAACACCCATATAAAATAAAGTTTGAACATTTCACCACAACACACTAGATTTCATTCCTGACACCAGTGACAGGAATCAAGTGCGCATGCCTGTCGCAATAACAACACTTAGAACCGGTTATAGCCGGTCTGCCTGCGAGGAACTCGGTATGTCACTGTTAATCCGTGGCGCTACGCTTGTGACCCATGATGAAAGTTATATAGCCGATGTATTTTGCGCGGACGGTCTAATCCGCGCGATTGGCACTGATCTTGATGTTCCGGCCGGCTGCGAAGTGCTCGATGGTCATGGCCAGTACCTTCTTCCAGGCGGTATTGATCCCCACACTCACATGCAATTGCCGTTTATGGGCACCGTGGCCAGTGAAGACTTTTTTAGTGGCACGGCAGCCGGTCTGGCCGGCGGTACAACGTCAATTATTGATTTCGTGATCCCCAACCCGCAGCAGTCCCTGCTGGAGGCTTTTCACCAATGGCGCGGCTGGGCCGAGAAGTCCGCGGCGGACTACGGCTTCCATGTCGCCATTACCTGGTGGAGTGAACAAGTTCGCGAAGAAATGGCCGAACTGGTCAGCCAGCACGGCGTGAACAGCTTCAAGCATTTCATGGCCTACAAAAACGCGATCATGGCCGCCGACGACACCCTCGTTGCCAGCTTCGAGCGCTGCCTGGAGCTGGGCGCGGTGCCCACCGTGCATGCGGAAAATGGCGAACTGGTGTACCACTTGCAACGCAAACTCATGGCCCAGGGCATGACCGGTCCCGAAGCGCACCCGCTGTCCCGGCCTTCACAGGTTGAAGGTGAAGCCGCCAGCCGGGCGATCCGGATCGCGCAAACCATCGGCACGCCGTTGTATCTGGTACACGTCTCGACCCGCGAAGCGCTGGATGAAATCACCTATGCCCGCAGCCAGGGGCAGCCGGTGTATGGCGAAGTCCTGGCGGGGCATCTGCTGCTGGACGACAGCGTGTACCAACACCCCGACTGGCAAACCGCGGCCGGCTACGTGATGAGCCCGCCCTTCCGACCTCGCGGGCATCAAGAGGCGCTGTGGCACGGTCTGCAGTCGGGCAACCTGCACACCACCGCCACCGACCATTGCTGTTTTTGCGCAGAGCAAAAAGCCGCAGGACGTGACGACTTCAGCAAGATCCCCAACGGTACGGCGGGCATCGAGGACCGCATGGCCTTGCTGTGGGATGAAGGGGTCAACACCGGTCGGCTGTCGATGCAGGAATTCGTGGCACTGACCTCCACCAACACCGCCAAGATTTTCAATATCTACCCACGCAAAGGGTCGATCAGGGTCGGTGCCGATGCCGACCTGGTGCTGTGGGATCCGCAAGGCACACGCACCATCAGCGCCAAGACCCACCATCAACAGGTCGACTTCAACATTTTCGAAGGCAAGACCGTTCGCGGCGTGCCCAGCCACACCATCAGCCAGGGCCGTGTGGTCTGGGCCGACGGCGATCTGCGGGCAGAACGCGGGGCCGGTCGCTATATCGAACGCCCGGCCTACCCAGCCGTGTTCGATTTGCTGAAAAAACGCGCCGAGCATCACACGCCAGTCGCTGTTAAGCGCTGACTGCAACACCACTGTCCGACAGAGACAGAACGCTTCCCACCACCGTGAGGCAATCAACGTGAACAAATCCCTGAATCATTTGCCGCATCCCCATGAAGATGCGCTAACGCTCGCGAGCCATTTCACCGACCTCGCGCCGCCGCTCAGTGCACGCCAGGCCCAGCTGGAAAGCTCGCGCTGCCTGTATTGCTACGACGCGCCCTGCGTCAATGCATGCCCCAGTGATATCGATATCCCCTCGTTCATTCGCAATATCCAGCAAGAAAACGTCCAGGGAGCGGCACAGAAAATCCTCTCGGCCAACATCCTCGGCGGCAGTTGCGCGCGGGTTTGTCCGACCGAGGTGCTGTGCCAGCAAGCCTGCGTACGCAATAACGCTCAAGAGTGCGCGCCCGTGTTGATCGGCCTGCTGCAGCGTTACGCCGTCGACCATGCGCAATTCACGGCGCACCCTTTCACCCGTGCAGCACCGACTGGCAAGCGCATTGCGGTGGTCGGCGCCGGCCCGGCCGGTTTGGCCTGCGCGCACCGGCTGGCCTTGCACGGGCATGACGTGGTGATTTTCGAAGCCCGGGAAAAGGCTGGCGGGCTCAATGAATACGGGATTGCCAAATACAAACTGGTGGATGATTTCGCCCGGCGCGAGGTGGATTTCGTGCTGGACATTGGCGGTATTGAAATGCGCCACGGCCAACGCCTGGGTGACAACCTCAGCCTGAGCGAGCTGCACCTGCAATTCGACTCGGTCTTCCTCGGCATCGGCCTGGCCGCCAGTCGCCAGCTCGGCCTTCCCCACGAAGACGCCCCCGGCCTGCTCGCCGCCACCGACTACATTCGCGAATTGCGCCAAAGCGACGACCTGACGCAATTGCCGCTGGCCGACCGTTGCATTGTGCTGGGTGCAGGCAACACCGCGATCGACATGGCGGTGCAGATGGCCCGCCTCGGCGCGCGCGAAGTGAACCTGGTGTACCGCCGCGGGCTGGAAGACATGGGTGCCACCGGGCATGAACAAGACATTGCCAAAGCCAATCAGGTGCGGCTCATGACCTGGGCACAACCACAAGACGTGTTGCTCGATGAGCAGGGTCGCGTGTGCGGCATGCGTTTTGCCCGCACCCGCCTTGAAGGTGGGCGCCTGGTGAGCACCGGCGAAACCTTCGAGCTTGAGGCCGACGCCGTATTCAAGGCGATTGGCCAAACCTTTGATGATGCTGCGCTGAGTGATCCGCTGGCACAGGCCCTTAACCGCGTGGGCGACCGCATCGAGGTTGACGGGCAACTGCGCACCAGCATCCCCGGGGTCTATGCCGGAGGCGATTGCACCGCACTGGGCCAGGACCTGACCGTCCAGGCGGTACAACACGGCAAGCTGGCCGCAGAAGCCATCCATGCCCAACTCATGCTCAATAAGGAGGCTGCGTAAATGGCCGATCTATCGATTAACTTCGCCGGTATCAAAGCGCCCAATCCTTTCTGGCTGGCCTCCGCACCACCTACCGATAAAGCCTACAACGTCGTACGCGCCTATGAAGCCGGCTGGGGGGGCGTGGTCTGGAAAACCCTGGGCGAGGACCCGGCCGCCGTCAACGTGTCCTCGCGCTACTCAGCCCATTTCGGACCTAATCGCGAAGTGATGGGCATCAACAATATCGAGCTGATTACCGACCGCTCACTAGAGATCAACCTGCGGGAAATCACCCAGGTCAAAAAGGACTGGCCGGATCGGGCGCTGATCGTGTCGTTGATGGTGCCCTGCGAAGAGGAATCGTGGAAATTCATTCTGCCGCTGGTGGAAGCCACCGGGTGCGATGGCATCGAACTGAACTTCGGCTGCCCCCACGGCATGCCGGAGCGAGGCATGGGCGCGGCGGTGGGCCAGGTGCCTGAGTATGTAGAGATGGTAACGCGCTGGTGCAAGACGTATTGCTCGCTGCCGGTGATCGTCAAGCTCACGCCCAACATCACCGATGTGCGCCTCAGTGCCCGGGCTGCCCATCGCGGTGGTGCCGACGCAGTGTCGCTGATCAACACCATCAACTCGATCACCAGTGTCGACCTGGAACGGATGGTCGCGATGCCGACCGTAGGCAGCCAGAGCACCCACGGTGGTTACTGTGGCTCCGCGGTGAAGCCGATTGCGTTGAACATGGTGGCCGAGATCGCCCGCGATCCCCTGACCCGGGGCTTGCCGATTTGTGGCATTGGCGGCATTGGCAACTGGCGCGACGCAGCTGAGTTCATCGCACTGGGTTGTGGCGCGGTGCAAGTGTGTACCGCCGCGATGCTGCACGGCTTTCGCATTGTCGACGAGATGAAGGACGGTTTGTCGCGCTGGATGGACAGTCAGGGTTACACCCGGCTGGAAGACTTCTCTGGGCGCGCTGTCGGCAATACCACTGACTGGAAATACCTGGATATAAATTATCAGGTGATTGCCAAGATTGATCAGGACGCCTGTATCGGCTGCGGGCGCTGCCACATTGCCTGCGAAGACACGTCGCACCAGGCCATCGCCAGCTTGAAGCAAGCCGATGGCACCCATCGCTACGAAGTGATCGACGACGAGTGCGTGGGCTGCAACTTGTGCCAGATCACGTGCCCGGTCGAGGATTGCATCGAGATGGTGCCGCAGAACACTGGCCTGCCGTTTCTGGACTGGAACCATGATCCGCGCAACCCGTACCGGGTGGCTTCGTAAGCCCGGCAACATTGCCGGCTGACCCGCAAAAAGGGTCGGCCGGCAGCCTTTCAGGGCTCCAGGCCGATCCCGCGCAGAATGACACTGGTCACGGTCTGCACAGCCCGCTCGAACTGGATGTCGGACAAAGGCTGATGCTGATTGAGAATCTTCACTTGATGGTCGAAGTCAGCGTAATGCTGGGTCGACGCCCAGATCATGTACAGCACGCTGGAAGGCTCCACCGGTAAAATCCTGCCGTCTGCCACCCACTGGCGGATTCTGGCTTCTTTCATCTTTGCCCAGTCGTACAGGCTGGCGTCCAGCGTCAGGCCCAGTGTCGGAGCGCCATGAATGATTTCATTGGCCCAGACTTTCGAACCATGGGGCCGGGTACGTGAGTGGTTCATTTTGGCGCGAATGTAACTGCTGAGCACAAGCCGCGGATCGTCATAGGTTTCGAAACACAGCGCGTCCTGCTTCCAGACATCGAGCAAGCCCAGCAGCACCGCACTGTACAGCTCATGCTTGGTGCTGAAGTAATAGTGAAGATTGGAGCGTGGTAACTGGACTTCTGCGGCGATGTCCGCCATTGCAGTGCCGGCGAAGCCTTTTTCGGCAAAGACCTTTTCGGCACCGAGAAGGATTTTTTCTACATTGCTGCGACGAATTTCAATCTTGTGATTGCTCATGCTTAAGGCCCTTGCCGTCGCGCTTTGCCGATGTGCGCCCTGGCAATGACGGCACCCCACCAGCGTCAAAACAAAAAAATTCCGCCAGAGGCGTCGAATAGCGCTTGTTGCGGCTACGCTTAGGCGACCAGGCGACGCGTCAGCAGATTATTTTGCGGCGGGCAGCTCAACCACGTTGGTTTCAATGCCTTCCAGCTTGGGTTTCAGCTTGATCTGTTCCTGCGCTTCGAGTGCTTGTGCCTCGGTCGCATACGGCCCGATCAGGAAATGTTTAACGCCGTCGCGCTCGGAAATATAATTATTGAAACCATGCTCGATAAGCCTCCCGGTGGTGTCAGTGATTGTCGCGCGCTGGCCCTGGGTGATCTCTAACGCCCAGTGGGCAACCGGAACCTGGACCGTCGTTGATTCAGAAGCTACTTTAGCCGGCTGGATTTTATCGTTAGACTCCTGACCGCAAGCCGTCAAGGCCAATATTGCTGTCATCACGATGACTTTACGCACTGCGTTTCCCCTGTCTGTTTGAGTAGGTCGATTTTATCACTGGGGCAGCGGCCTTTGCTCTCCTTGAACGAATCTAATCTGCCCCTATTTAAGGCTCGTACGCTAGAGTTTCCCCCATGTAGGGAATTTTACCTCTGGCTATGACGTCAGTAATGAGCGGCGCATTTATATGCACTTAGCAGTATTCTGTAGCCATGACCGAAGCCGCACCGTCTTAGAGACGTGCCTTACAAAGCCATCAAGGAGAAAAAAATGCTGATACTCACCCGCAAAGTTGGTGAAAGCATAAACATAGGTGACGATATTACGATCACAATTTTAGGTGTGAGCGGCCAACAGGTCAGAATCGGCATCAACGCGCCGAAAGATGTTGCCGTACACCGCGAAGAAATTTACCAGCGTATCCAGGCCGGCCTGAATGCACCGGACAAAGCGGATAACACCTAAGCCTCCGAGGCACCAGCCCTTGGAGTGAGTGTCAGGGCTGCCCAGCCAGCCCTCCTCAGCCCGGCGCCAGCCTGCTGCAGCGACGCTTCTTTACCTGTTCAATCCTCTCTCGCGGCTAATTGTTCGAACGGTCGACTTGACCGTTTCAAGGTTAGCGACCACGCTCATTCCTCGCACAAGGTTCTCAGCCTCTGACACGCTGTGTATCCCGCGTGATGGCCTCATGACGTCTTGCGAGACGTCTCCCTGTATCAGCCCTTAAGGGCTGGACCTGTACCGTCAAGGAATGAAAGACATGTCCGATTTAATCGTAGTGGGATTTTCAGACACGGAAAAAGCAGATCGCGCGCTTACCAAAATGGTTTCGCTCAGCAAGGAGCACCTGGTAGAGCTGGAAGATGCGGTCATTGTGGTGCGCAATGAACAGGGCAAGATCCATATCAAGCAAAGCGTCAACCTGACCGCCCTGGGGGCGACTTCAGGCCTGGTGACCGGCGGCCTTTGGGGGGCGCTGGTAGGTTTGCTGTTCCTCAATCCTTTGGCCGGCTTTGCCATCGGCGGTGCCCTGGGCGCTGGCACCGGCGCGCTGTCAGGCTCCTTGAGCGATTACGGGATTGATGACGATTTCATCAAGTCACTGAGTGAAACCATCCCGAACAACTCATCAGCCCTGTTTGTGCTGCTGCGCAAGTTCCAGCCGGAAAAAGTCTTGCAAGAGCTGGAAGCATCGGACTTCAAGGGCAAGGTTTTACGGACGTCCCTGTCACCCGAGCAAGAACAGAAACTGCAGGATGCGTTGTCCAAAAACACCGCAGTGGCACCTGCCGCGACTACGATCTGACGCTGCGCACTTGCGCCACAGAGTGAATCCGGCCGCCACACAGGATGGCCGGATCACCCGGCATGCCTAGCTCAGTCGCACCGCAGTCCCTGTGGCAAACACCACCAGCATGCCACCCCGGCCGGACGGCATGCTGATTTCAAAATCCAGCCCCACAATGGCGTCGGCATTGCCTGCCCTGGCGCGTATCTCATCGGTGACCTCCGCCCGCGCTTCCTTGAGTGCCCGCTCCAGCGTCTGAGAGCGGCCACCAAAAAAGTCGCGCACACCGGTAAAAAAGTCCCGCACGACGTTGATGCCGTGCACCGACTCCGCGCTGACAACCCCCAGATACTCGGTAATCTGACGGCCTTCAATGCTGTGTGTCGTGGTAATAATCATCAATGTGTCCCTGGTTGCGATCTGCCGCCGAGGTTACCTCATTCATGGCCATGTGAGCGGGATCAGCGCATCACTCTGGTCTTATGCGTTGCCAATGTTACTGTAGCCACCGGCTACTGACGTGAAGTCGCAACGCGTCTACTGCCTGACTATGCTTAAAGCGAATTTATCTAAAGACAAAAGAGTCGGGACGCCTCGCTCGCCTGTTCAGCATCACTGACACGAACTCAACGGCTGCGCCAAGCAACTTTTTGCCCTGCTCACAGGAAGTCAATTATGGTCCAAAGACACGTCATCAACGCTTCGGTCAGCCCAAAAGGCAGCCTGGAGAC
Source organism: Pseudomonas sp. D1HM (assembly GCF_019266105.1). NCBI lineage: Bacteria > Pseudomonadati > Pseudomonadota > Gammaproteobacteria > Pseudomonadales > Pseudomonadaceae > Pseudomonas > Pseudomonas sp. D1HM. The sequence goes on from NZ_LRMN01000005.1 coordinate 41,111, forward strand.
GCTTTCACAACGTGAAGTCCAGCAACTCAGCGAAGTGGGCTCAGGCTCCAGCTACACACTGTTTCGCCAATGCGTACTGGCTATTCTCAATACCGGTGCTCACGTCGACAACGCAAAAACCATTCTTGAGGCATACCAGGACTTCGAGGTCCGCATCCATCAGCAAGACCGTGGCGTACGCCTCGAGTTGCTGAATGCTCCCGCTGACGCGTTTGTAGACGGCGAAATGATCGCCAGTACCCGGGAGATGCTGTTCAGCGCCCTGCGCGACATTGTCTACACCCAAAGCGGCCTCGACAGCCCGCGCATTGACCTGAGCAACTCGCAAGGCATCACCGACTACGTGTTCCACCTGTTACGCAACGCGCGCACGCTGCGTCCGGGCGTCGAGCCCAAGATTGTCGTGTGCTGGGGCGGTCACTCGATCAGCACCGAAGAGTACAAGTACACCAAGAAAGTTGGCCACGAACTGGGCCTGCGCAGCCTGGATATCTGCACCGGTTGCGGCCCCGGCGTGATGAAGGGGCCCATGAAAGGCGCGACCATTTCCCACGCCAAACAGCGTCTGGTCGGTGGACGCTATCTGGGGCTTACCGAGCCGGGCATCATCGCTGCCGAAGCGCCAAACCCCATCGTCAACGAGCTGGTGATCCTGCCGGACATCGAGAAACGTCTAGAAGCATTTGTCCGGGTTGGCCACGGCGTGATCATTTTCCCGGGCGGTGCCGGGACAGCCGAAGAGTTTCTGTACCTGCTCGGCATCCTGATGCACCCCGACAACAGTGAAGTACCGTTCCCGGTGGTGTTGACCGGGCCAAAGGATTCCGCACCCTATCTCCAGCAACTGCATGAATTTGTGGGGGCCACGCTGGGTGAAGCGGCACAGCAGCATTACCAGATCATCATCGACAATCCGGCCGAGGTGGCCCGCCAGATGACGGCAGGCCTCAAGGCGGTGAAGCAGTTCCGCCGCGAGCGCAATGACGCGTTTCACTTCAACTGGCTGTTGAAAATCGATGAAGGTTTTCAGCGTCCGTTCGACCCGACGCACGCCAACATGGCGGCGCTGCAACTGCGTCGCGACCTGCCCCCGCATGAGCTGGCAATCAATCTGCGCCAGGCCTTCTCCGGGATCGTGTCAGGGAACGTAAAAGAGAAAGGCATTCATATGATCGAGCAGTTCGGGCCTTATGAAATTCATGGCGACGCTGCCGTGATGGGTCCTCTGGACAAACTGCTGCAAGCGTTTGTCGAACAGCACCGCATGAAACTCCCTGGCGGCGCTGCGTATGTGCCGTGTTATCGGGTGATCAGCTAACCCGTCTTCCCCCAATGGGGCCTGTTGAGCGAAGCGCCTGGATCACTGCGCACATCGCTTGGCCGGCCCATCGATGAATCACTTCAAAGGCGAAAACGCCTTCACCGCCTCAAGCCAGGCCGGGTCCAGCCGTGTCTGTCCGGTCTCGATGCCGAGCGCTTCAAGGCGAGCCTTGTGCACATCAATTTCACGCACCATCTGGCTCAGCGCACTGGAGTTGGCATCCAGCTGGTACATCTGGGTGATGCCCAGGTGATAAAAGCGCAGCAACTTCATTGCACTCACATCGCCGGCCATGACGCCCGCCGTGACGTGGTGCATGACATTCGTCACTTTCATCAGGCTGCGCTTGAGCTGCCAGCCGTAGACCGCCGGTGCCATCCACGGCTGCGACCAGGCGTAATAGCGCACCCAGGCGACCGTCAGGCCCAGGGCCACAATGACCCCGCCCAGGTTCAAGCGGAAATTGTCACCCTGCGGCTCCCCCCACAGCATGACCGCCAGCCCGGAGACCAGCAGCGACAACACCGCAAAGGTCAGCGCGATATAAAGCGTGCTGCGTCGGGTCTGTTGGCGATACCGCTGCGGGTCCATCGGTTTTAATTCAAACATCACGGCTCAAGAACTCCTGCATGGCTGGGGATAATGCGCGGGCATTATGGCCTGATCAGTGCTCATTGCCTGCTGTTACAGCATATTTATCCAACAGCCGCAGTGCCTTCTGGAACACCTCCGCACGTTGGGCATGACCATTGAGGCCGCCATTGATGGCCTGAGTGACACGCGAGAAATCACCACCCTCTGCCAATGCATTCACTTGCCGCCAGTGCCAGTACCACCCGGCCGACTCGATCGCCCAGCGACCTTCTTCGAGCAGTTGCGGGGTCGCGAGCAAGCGTTCATCACCGAACAAACCCAGACTGCAGTGCCGGTAATTGGTCTTGCCGGTGATCTGGATCAAACCCCGTCCCCGGTAGCGCCAGCCATCGCCCGTGGAGGCGTCACCATTACCCAGACGCTCGCTGTACACCCGGTTGGCAATGACCTGCGGCTTGCGCTGGATTTTTTCCGCCTCGGCATTCGGCACCCGCCTCAAACGTCCGTCTTCCATGACCTGCACGTAATTGCCGGCCGCATCGGTCTGCGCAAAGCGGTTACCCCAGGTCGCAGCAAGGCCTTTCGCGCTGTAGTTGAGGTTTTCAAGCATAAGACTGAACCCCGCACTTTCATGGCCGACCTGGGATAAAAAAGCGGCCAGACGCCGGGGGGTGTTGATCTGTCGCCGGGCAGCGACGCTCTGCAACATGTCCAGGTGTGCGTCTGTGAACGCGGTACTGTCAGGGAAAAGCTGCAGCATTATTTCTCGGCTCAACATGGGCATCGCTCTTGTTTCAAAGGAATCAAAAGTGAAGCACCCACGCGTGCTCTAGAGCGCGGCCAGGCACATGAAGAGAGCTTTGCAACCCGGCTTTGGGATTAACCTTACAGAGGGCGTTGCTCGCCGATTACAAAACCGGGATGACACGCAGTGGCTTGATCGACTTGAACGAAAAGCTTGAATAGATTTCTTTGACCGCCGGCAAGGTCTGCAGCACTTCACGGGTAAATTCCCCGAACGACTCCAGATCTTTGGCCACCACCTCCAGCAAGAAGTCATAACGACCGGAGATGTTGTGACAGGCCACGATTTCAGGGATTTCCAATAACCGTTGTTCGAAGCTGCGGGCTGTTTCACGGGAGTGCGAAGCCATCATCAGACTGACAAACGCCGTCACGCCATAACCCAGTTCCTTGGGTGAAATAATCGCTTGGTAGCCGGTGATCAGCCCACTGTCTTCCAGCATTTTTACCCGTCGCCAACACGGCGAGGTGGTCAGGGAAACCCGCTCCGACAGCTCTGCGACGGTTAATCGGGCGTTGCCTTGCAAGGCGCTAAGCAAGGCTTTATCGGTTCTGTCCAGGCTGAGCGGCATGTTTTGCCTCCAATAGGCGAAGCGACAGCTTTTTATCCCAATAAAACCTTGTTCGGCAGGCCCATTTGGAATTTTTTACGTTGAGTTTGAGCATAGCATCGTAGGAAATATCGGAGAGTCCGCCATGAAAGATATAAAAAGTGACTTCGGTTTTTCGACACGGGCCATTCACCACGGTTACGACCCACTGGAAAATGGCGGTGCATTGATTGCGCCCATCTACCTCACCACAACCTTCGCTTTTCCGACGGCCGAATACGGGGCCAGTTGTTTTGCCGGTGAAGAGAGCGGCCATTTCTATACCCGCATTTCCAACCCGACCCTGGCCCTGCTTGAGTCGCGCATGGCGTCTCTGGAAAACGGTGAAGCGGCAGTGGCCTTCAGCTCCGGCATGGGTGCGATTGCGGCGACCTTTTGGACGTTGCTCAGACCGGGCGACGAAATCATCGTCAACCGCACGCTGTACGGCTGCACCTTTGCCCTGCTGCATCACGGCATCGGCGAGTTCGGGGTGGAGGTCAAACATGTCGACATGTCAGACCTGGCCGAACTGGAGGCAGCCATCAGCCCGGCCACTCGCATGATCTACTTTGAAAGCCCGGCCAACCCCAGCATGCAGTTGATGGATATCAACGCCGTTGCCAGCATTGCCCATAACCACGACGATCTACTGGTGGTCATCGACAACACTTTCTGCACCCCGTACTTACAACGACCGCTGGAAATGGGCGCGGACATCGTGGTGCATTCGGCCACCAAATACCTGAGCGGGCACGGCGATATCACTGCCGGCATTGTCGTCGCCAGCCAGGCGCTGGCTGACCGCATTCGCTTGCAAGGGCGCAAGGACCTGACGGGCGCCGTGCTGTCGCCACAGGATGCCAACCTGCTGATGCGCGGCCTGAAAACCCTGACCTTGCGCATGGACCGCCACTGCAGCAACGCCCTGGCCATCGCGCAGTATCTTGAAAGTCATCCCGCCATCGAGTCCGTGATCTACCCCGGCCTGCCCTCCTTCGCTCAATACACACTGGCCTCACGGCAAATGAAACAGTCAGGAGGCATGATTGCCTTTGAGCTCAAGGGTGGCCTGGAGACCGGTCGGCACTTCATGAACGCCCTGCAACTGTTTAGCCGTGCGGTCAGCCTGGGCAGCGCAGAATCACTGGCACAGCATCCGGCCAGCATGACCCACTCCACTTACACCCGTGAAGAGCGCGCGCGACACGGCATCAGCGAAGGCCTGGTGCGCCTGTCGGTCGGGCTGGAGGATATTGACGATTTGCTGGCCGACATCACACAGGCACTGAAAACCTGTGTTTGAGATGATCTGATCCCCGCCGGGAGAGTGGCTTGCCCGCGTCGCGTCACTGAGCGCGTGGGCAGTCGGGCAGCACAATGCCGACACGTATTGCCAGTCATGCCTTGTGGAGGACTTGAATAGAGCCTTCTGCAACTGTTCAGGCCGAGCGGGCAATCAGCCATGCCCGCCACAGGTGTTGCTCCGACCTGCGAATCAGCCCGGCGGAATGGTCGCCAGAATACCGATACCCACGGTCAGTACTAGAAAGCCGCCTAAAAACCATCCCATCTTGGCCATACGTGTTCCCCTCATCCGCTCAATTTAAAACAGGTACAGAGCAGGCGCTGACACCCTGTGATCAGCATTTCAGGCTCATGTCCCGTTGCGTTGGGCCTTATTGTCTGCCGACTGCTGAGTACATAACAGATGCAGGTGACGACGGAAAATGCGGATCAGTTGCTCAGGGCAATATCAGATGCGCTGGCTGGACGCTGCGCTGATAGGCTTGCACCACGCTCTGGCTCAGTTTGACCACCGCCTCGTTCAGCTCCAGGCCCGCCCCTGCCCGCCAGCTGGCATACACCGAAAAACCCGGTGCAGCTTCGATCGGCAAGGCGATCATGGTGCCGCTCTGCAGTTCTCGGCTGACCAGCACCGGGGGCAAGGCGCCGATGCCGAATCCGTCTGCAACCAGCTTGATGATCGCCGCCACCGAGTTGATACAGCTGACCCGTGGTGCGGTGATGCCCTGCTGATGCAGGAAGTTGAGCATGTCCTGATGGGGCCGCGACTGCCGGGAAAAGGTCAGCAAACGCTCCTGGCACAAATCCGCCAGACTCTCATAAGGGCGATCCAGCACGCCCTCCTTGGCAACCACCCAACTCAGAGGGTAATGGGCCAATTGCACATTACGCACCCCGTCGGCACGTAACAGGTCAGTCTGAAAAATCAGATCCAGCTGACCTTTAAGCAATTGCTCGTTCAGGTTAAGCGCCGTATCGGCCGTCAGTTCGACTTCCACCTGCGGGTAATCACGGCTCAGGGCGCTGATCAGCTCACTCAGCCAGCTGTGGATCACCGTGTCCATCACGCCGATGCGCAAGCGTCCGGCAAAGCTGTCGGCCTGCCCGAGCGACTGCAGCAAGCGCTGCTGGGTCGCCAGCATTTCCTCGGCATAGCCCAGGACTTTATGGCCTTCGCGGGTCAGGTTTACGCCGCGTGAATCACGCTGAAACAATTGCACGCCCAGCTCGGTTTCAAGGACTGAAATTCGACTGGAAATGGCCGCCTGGGTACTGGAAAGCTTTTCTGCGGTCAGGCGAAAACTGCCAAGGCGTGCCACCCAAACGAATGTCAGAAGAAATCGCATGTTCATATTGGAGCCCTCACATCAGCCAAACCGGGTCGGCACTGTAAACCGTTGCCGGTGACTCAGGCCAGTCGGCTTAAGTCGGTGATTGGTAAAACATTTTCTGTTCAGCGGTGACAACTTTTATTGACTGGACGCCTCACGCAAAGCCACCAAAGATAACGCCCAAATGACTCCCGCCAAGCGGGTGTCAACAATAAAAAAACACGCTGAGTCCGGCAGCGTACCGATTTTGCGAAAGTGAGCCCGACCGCTTTCGCCTTGCTCGCGCTAGCCTGCCCTGGCGTTGCAGCAACCAGCCAAGGGATTCCTTCCCCATGCAAACCGTCGTCAATCTATGGCCCTTGCTAGGCGTGTTCGTCATCGTCGCGGGCTTTGTGCTGCGTTTCAATCCATTGCTGGTGGTCACCCTCGCGGCGATTGTCACCGGCTTTGCCGCCAACTTCCCCCTGGAAAAAATCATCACCCTCATGGGCGAAGGCTTCCTGGAAACCCGCGCCCTGCAATTGATCCTGCTGTTGCCACTGGCCGTGATCGGCTTGCTGGAGCGGCATGGCCTGCGCCTGCACGCGCAAAACTGGATCGCCGGCTTTCAGCGTGCCACGGTCGGTCGCTTGCTCATCATGTACCTGTTCGTGCGCGAGACCACCGCTGCAGTCGGTTTGACCAGCCTCGGCGGTCATCCGCAGATGGTACGCCCGTTGCTGGCTCCGATGGCCGAAGGCGCTGCCGAGAACAAGTACGGCAAACTGCCGCCTGCCGTGCGGCAGAAGGTACTCGCCATGTGCGCAGCCACCGATAACGTGGGGCTGTTCTTTGGTGAAGACGTATTCGTCGCCTTTGGTGCCATCGCTCTGATGCACACCTTTTTGCTCGGTTCCGGCCTCGACGTCGAACCGCTGCACATCGCCTTCTGGGGCATTCCAACGGCGATCTGTGCCTTTATCGTGCATGCGCTACGGCTGTACCGCTTTGATCTGATGCTATCGCGCAGCATGGGCGAAGTCGTCCAGGCAGACGTCTCGCCACAGGTGGCCAAATGATTATTTCGATTGAGTACTTCTACTGGCTGGCCGGTGTCCTGTTGCTGATTACAGCCGGCATGATTGCCAGCGACAGCAGCCATCCCAAGCGCTGGAGCAGCGCCCTGTTCTGGGCCCTGTTCGCCCTGGTGTTCCTGATCGGCGATCGGTTGTCGCCGTTTGTGGTCGGGGTCGGCGTGCTGATCATGGCGGCGATTGCCGGCACCGGTGGCGTAGGCCGTGGCGGCCATGCCGAATTGCACGTCAGCGCTGCTCGGGCGAGCGCAGGTCGCCTCGGCCATAAACTGTTCATTCCGGCCCTGTCGATTCCGCTGGTCACCGTGATCGGTTCGATCCTGCTCAAAAACACCCACATCGGTGGTGTGCCGCTGCTCGACCCGAAGAACACCACCTTCGTTTCATTGGGCATGGGCTGCATCGTGGCCCTGGTCCTGGCCTGTATTCTGACCCGTGACACACCGTTGCAGGGTTTGCGTGAATCGCGACGTCTCACCGAAGCCCTTGGCTGGACCATGGTGCTGCCCCAAATGCTGGCCATGCTCGGCCTGCTGTTCAATGACGCCGGGGTCGGTACCGCGGTGGCTCACGTGGCAACGGCGTACATCAATATGGACTACCGCCTGGTGGCGGTGATGGTCTATGTCTTGGGCATGGCCCTGTTCACGGTGATCATGGGCAACGGTTTCGCCGCCTTCCCGGTGATGACGGGCGGTGTCGGCGTACCGGTGCTGGTGGGGATTTACGACGCCAACCCGGCCGTGATGGCCGCTATCGGCATGTTTTCCGGCTACTGCGGCACATTGATGACGCCGATGGCGGCCAACTTCAACATCGTCCCCGTGGCCCTGCTGGAGCTGCCGGACAAGTACGCCGTCATCAAGGCGCAGATGCCCACGGCGCTGATGATGCTGGTGGTCAACATCGTCCTTCTTTACCTGCTGATGTGAGGTGGCCATGCATACCGTACTCCTGACCGGTTTCGAAGCGTTCGACCAGGACACGCTCAATCCGTCCTGGGAAGCCGTGCGCCGTCTGGACGGCACCCTGCTGAGCGACGATGTGCGCATCGTCGCCCGCCAGTTACCCTGCGCGTTCGAGCAGGCCCCGGAACGCCTGCGCCAATGCCTGGCAGACGTGCAGCCGATCCTGGTGATTGCTGTCGGGCTGGCCCAGGGGCGCAGTGACGTGTCCATCGAACGCGTGGCAATCAACCTGAACGACGCGCGCATACCCGACAACCTCGGTCATCAGCCGATCGACACCCCTGTCGTGCCCGGGGCGCCGGCAGCGTACTTTTGCAGCCTGCCGATCAAGGCCATGGTCCGCGCATTGCGGGCCGCAGGGATTCCTGCCTCGGTGTCGCACAGCGCAGGCACCTTTGTCTGTAACCAGGTGTTCTACAGCCTGCAACATGCCCTTGCGGGTTCAGGGGTGCGCAGCGGTTTCATCCATGTGCCCTGGCTGCCACTGCAGGCGGCACAGGCGGGCTCTGCCCTGCCATCCATGGCGTTGGAGACGTTGGTTGAAGGGCTGCGAGTAGCTGTCCTCACCGCCCTGAACACCGAGCACGATGTACTGGAAACCGGCGGCCAGGTGAGCTGAACTTCGCCTCAACAGCGCAAGGTCACACCGGTGGTGATGCCGGGTTGTCCGCAACCTCGACGCCATCACGAGAAGCCGCTCGCGCATCGAACCGGGGCTCCGTCAGACGACGGGAGTGATGCCCCTGTTCAATGCCCGACAACCCCCTGGTCTGCTTGCCTTTGGCCTTGCACAAAGCCATGAGTCCTCGCGTTAAAGACAATCCACAGCCCCATCAACAACAACACCAGCAACACCCAGGGAAAGACCCCGACGCCCACCTGATCGAGCAGCACGCCCCCGGTCAATGCACCCACGGCTATTGCGCCGTTCCAGGCAACCACGTTCATCGACAACGCGACATCCGCGCCCTCGCCTGCGGTGTCAGCCAAGGCCGTTTGCAACAGGGTCGCGGCTCCGCCAAAGGACAGTCCCCAGACGAAAATACCGGCATACACCACGGCCGAAGACCGGGCAAACAAACCAAACAGCAAGGCGATCGCCGCGAACGCCCCCAGGCAAGCCAGTACGGTCGTGCGCAAATGCCGGTCCACCAGCCGGCCGGTCAGCCAGATCCCGACCAGCGCGGCCAGTCCGAACACCAGCAGTACCCGATCGACCTCAGCATCGAGCCCGGCGGGGGTCACGAACGGGGCGATGTAGGTGTAGAGAATGTTGTGCGCCAGCATCCAGGCAATCACCACGGCGAGCACCGAACGCACGCCCGGGGTGAACAGCACTCGGCGCAGCCCGATGCGTTGATCCGAAGACTGGCCGGGATAATCCGGTACTTTGACCAGCACCCAGACAATCAGTATCAGCGTCAGGATCGACATCAAACCGAAGGTGGTCCGCCAGCCCATTAATGTCCCCAGCCAGGTTCCCAGCGGCACACCCAGCGACAGGGCAATCGGCGCACCCAGCATCGCCACCGCCATGGCCCGGCCCTGTTGATGCGGGGCGACCATACGCCGTGCATAACCCGCGAGCAGGCTCCAGGCCAGACCGGCCGAGGCTCCGGCAAAAAAGCGGGCCACCAGCGTTACACCATAATCGGCGGACCACGCGGTGATCGAGTTGAACACCAGAAAGCCCACAATTGTCAGCAGCAGCACGTTGCGCCGGCGCCAGCCCTGAGTGGCAATGGTCAGCGGAATGGCCGCCAGCAACGAACCCAGCGCGAACACCGTCACCATTTGCCCCGCCAGTGCTGAGGACACCTCCAGCCCTTGGCTGATTTCATTTAACAAACCGGCGGGCAACGTCTCGGTCGCAATGCATATAAACCCGGTCATCGCGAGGGCAAGGAGTGCCCCGAGGGGAAGTCGCGCCGGTCTGTGTTGATCAACTGCCATGTGCCGTACCGCCTTGCTAGTTATGTATCGATAGGTACAGATGTTGACCACGCAAAAGGTATTGGTCAATGACTTTTGTATCGAATAGTATCGATGTATGAGAATCAAGGAGACTGACATGGCACAGATGGGTCGCCCGCGTACGTTCGACCGCGATGCTGCAATCACACAAGCCATGCACCTGTTTTGGGAGCATGGCTACGATTCAACGTCCCTGAGCCAGCTCAAGGCCAATATGGGCTCCGGCATTTCCGCGCCCAGTTTTTACGCGGCCTTTGGCTCCAAGGAAGCCTTGTTCAAAGAGGTGATGGAGCGTTATCTGAACACTCACGGACGCGTGACCGAAAGCCTGCTCGACACGGCCCTGCCCCCGCGAGATGCCATCGAACTGGCCATGCGCCGGTCGGCCAGGATGCAATGCGAGCCTGATCATCCACGAGGATGTCTGGTGGCCTTGGGGCTACTCAGTGCCTGCTCGCCAGAAACCGTTGCGATATGCGCTCCGCTCGCCGCCGCCCGGGCCCGCAACCGGGCAGGCTTCCTGGCCTGTGTCGAGCGCGGCATGGCTTCATCCGAGCTGACCGCACAAACGGATGCAGCGGCGTTGGCCACGCTGTTCGAAAGTTTTTTGCTCGGGCTGACAACCCTGGCCCGGGATGGTGTGCCGCATGCCGTACTGGACGCTGCAGTGACGCAGGCAATGAGCGCCTGGGATGCCAAGCGCTCCGATAAAGCCTGAGGTGCTTAGCCCTGCTGTTGTTGGGTCAACTCGTCAATCAACAATAGGGTCGGCGCGGTCAGTGCGACGCCTTGGCGGGTAACAATTTCGTAGGGTTCACTGCGGGACTTCAGCTCCAGCGGCAGGTGCACCAGCATGCCGTGGGTGACGGCCATACGCGCCACGTCGACCGGCATCACCGCCACCAGTTGCGGGTCTTGCAGGAGCAATGACAGGGTGGTGAAGGTTGAAGACGTTTCGATCGGGTACGTCGGGAAGTTGAGCCCGGCTTCACGAAATTCACGTTCCAGAGTCAAGCGCATGGGCATGTTGACCGGGAACACCACCCAGCGTGAATCGGCCAGGTCGCTCAGCACCAACGACTCGCTCGCAGCAAATCGGTGGCCGGTGTTGGCCACCACAATCAACGGCTCCTGATCGCGGAGCCGGCAGTCGTAGGCGGCCGGGTGTTTGCTGACACTGCTTCGGCAAATGGCCAGATCCAGCCGCCCTTCATCGAGCAACGCCAGCAAACGGGCGCTGGTGTCCTCGACAATCTCGACCGAGAGTTCCGGCTGTTTGGCCCGCAAGCGCGCCAGGCACTCCACCAGCACCGGCACCGCGCCCATGATCACGCCAACGGACAATCGACCACCGTGGCCTTGCATGATGCCGAGCATTTCTTCGCGCAAATGGGCCACGTCGGTGTGGATCAAGCGCGCATAACGGATCACGCAACGCCCCAGATCGTTGGCGACCAGGCCTTTGCTGGTGCGCTCGAACAAGGTCGAACCGAGGGTCGATTCTATTTCGTGGAGCGCCCGCGTCGCGCCAGGCTGGGTAATGGCCACGGACTCTGCGGCCTTGTGCAGCGAACCGAATTCGTCCAGGGCGATCAGCAGCCGCAGTTGCTTGAGTCGCAAGCGGGAAATGATGGTAGTCAGAGATGGCAGCATGGGGGATGACAAATAGTTATCGCTCAATCAGCAGCTGTCATTAGGCAGCAATAGTCGCAAAACTTAAAGTGGGCCACACAAGGTTCTCAACCAACCGCCAATAACAACAATCTGCAAAGAGCCCACTTCATGCGTTTGATCCAGTTTGAAACAGCCCAAGGCCAGCGTCACGTCGGTGTCATTGAAGGCGATGTGATCCAGGTGGTTCGTGCAACCGAAAACACACGTGAGCTGGCCCTGAGTGCGATTCGCCAGGGCCATGGCCTGGCCGCCGAAGTTCGCGCCCGAGGCTGCGAGCCAAGCCCGGACAGCTATCGCCGGACGCTACAGGAAGGCCGGGTTCTGCCGCCACTGGATCATCAGGATCCGGCACATTGCCTGATCAGTGGTACTGGCCTGACCCACCTGGGCAGCGCTTCGACCCGCGACAAAATGCACCAGCAAAATGCCGCCGATCAGAGTGCCATGACCGACTCGGCACGGATCTTCCAGTGGGGCATCGAGGGCGGACGCCCGCCGGCCGGCACCGCAGGGGTACAGCCTGAATGGTTCTACAAGGGCGACGGTTCGATTGTTGTGCGTCCGGGCAGCGCCTTCCAGACCCCGGCATTTGCCGAGGATGCCGGCGAAGAACCCGAGCTGACCGGGCTGTATGTGGTCGGCGACGATGGCAAGCCCTACCGCGTCGGGTTTGCCTTGGGCAACGAGTTCTCCGACCACGTCATGGAACGCCGTAACTACCTGTATCTGGCCCACTCCAAGTTGCGTAATTGCAGCTATGGCCCCGAGTTGCGCGTGGGGGACTTGCCTGGCCACCTGAGCGGCATGAGCCGGATCCTGCGGGGTGATGAAGTGCTCTGGGAGAAGGCGTTCCTCAGCGGCGAGGACAACATGTGCCACAGCCTGGAAAACCTTGAATACCATCACTTCAAATACGCGCAATTCCTGCGCCCGGGTGACGTACACGTGCATTTTTTCGGCACCGCCACACTGTCCGTTGCCGACAATATCCAGACCCGTCCCGGGGATCGTTTCGAGATCAGCATGGCCGAGTTCGGCGAACCACTGATCAATGGCCTGCAAGCCGCGGCCCCGGAACTGAAGGCCGGAAAGGTGAATACTCTGTAAAAACGGCGGGCCTGATAACAGGCTCGCATCCCCTGCCCGCTTGATAAAAAACATAAAAAAGCGAGATGAGTATGAACAGTAAAACCGCTGCGCCAGGGCTCACCAAGGCGGCTGATGACGTAGCCACCGCACGCCCCACCACCGTACGCTGGCGCATTTTCTTGATTCTGCTGCTGTTGTCGGCGATCAACTATATCGACCGCGCCTCACTGTCAGTGGCGATGCCGCTGATTTCCACCGAGTTCGAAATGACCCCGGCGATGGAAGGCCTGATGCTCAGTGCCTTTTTCTGGTCGTACGCGCTGATGCAAATTCCCGGCGGCATGCTGCTGGACCGTTTTCAGGTGCGCAATATCGTCGGCGTCGCCACGGTGGGCTGGGGCTTCTTCCAGGCCATCGCCGGCGGCGCGCACAGCTGGCTGACCCTGCTGGCCACCCGCATCGGCCTGGGGGTGGCGGAGTCGCCGATCATGCCGGCAGGCGCCAAGCTCAATGGCGCCTGGCTAACCCCCAACGAACGTGGACGCGGCGCAACCCTGGTGGACGGCGGTGCTCCGCTGGGCACCGCACTTGGCGCCATCATCATCGCCGGCCTGATCACCTGGTTCGATTCCTGGCGTATCGCATTCGTGATCGCCGGGGTCGGCACCATGATCGTCGGTGTCTGGGCCTGGTGGTACATCCGCAATAACCCTGCCGAACACCCGAAAGTGAACGCGGCTGAACTGGCGTACATCACCAACGCCAATGCCGAGGCCGCCAAGACCAATGGCGAGCGCAAGGCGATCCTCAAGGACCTGCTGAAAAGCCGTTCGGTGCTGGCCATGTTCGCCGGCTACGCCTGCTACAACAGTGTGTTCTACGGCCTGTTGACCTGGATGCCGAGCTATCTGCACAAGGCCCACAACCTGGACATCAAGGCCATGGGCGGCGCGACATTTTTGATCTTCATGTGCGGTTTCGTCGGTGAGATCTTCGGCGGCTGGCTGGCAGACAAGTGGAAAGACGCCGGCGGTGCACCGAACAAGGTGATGCGCAGCATGTTCGCTGGCTCGGCCGCGATAGCCGCCTTGTGCATCCTGCTGGTGGCCTACACCCCCGATGCGGTAACCGTGATTGCACTGCTGTGTGTCGCCCTGTTCTTCATCCGCTGGTGCGGCATGTACTGGTGCCTTCCGGCGATCCTCGGCGGCAAGTCCAAGGCCGGCGTTCTGGGTGGCAGCATGAACTTCTGCGGCAACATGGTTGGCGTGATCGTACCGATCCTCATCGGTCTGATCGTGCAGTTCACCGGGTCGTATTTCCTGGCGTTGATCTTCTTTGTGGTCATGGCCTTCGGCCTGATGCTGTTTTCCTCCCTCATCGACTACCGCGAACGCGGTCTGGCGTGAGTTTGCTCCCTTTATTCAGGTAACCGTGATGCAGCTAATAACTAAAACAGGCGGGGAAAACATTGCCAACGCCGTGATCCGTCTCAACCCGCTCGACGATGTACTGATTGCCCGCCAACCGCTGCCCAAAGGGCTGGAACTGGCGGTCGAAGGCCTTGTCGCACTGGACGCGATTCCCTCGGGACACAAAATTGCGACCCGGGCCATCGACGCCGGTCAGCCTCTGCGTCGATACGGCCAGATCATTGGTTTCGCCAGCCAGCCGATCAAGGCCGGTGAACATGTACACGTGCACAACCTGGCCATGGGCGACTTCTCCCGTGACTACGCGTTCGGTGTGGACGCTCGCGGTACCGGCCATCCGACCCGCGATACCTTCATGGGTATCGTGCGCCCCGATGGCCGGGTCGCCACGCGCAACTATGTGGGGATCCTGACGTCCGTCAACTGCTCGGCAACCGTGGCCAAGGCCATCGCCGATCATTTCCGCCGTGACATCAACCCGCAGGCCCTGGAGGACTTCCCGAACGTCGATGGCGTGGTCGCCCTCACCCACAGCTTCGGCTGCGCGGTAGACCCGGGCGGTGAAGCCCTGGCCATGCTGCGGCGCACCCTGGGGGGTTATGCCATCCATCCCAACTTTGCGTCCGTGCTGATGATCGGCCTGGGGTGCGAAACCAATCAGATTGCTGACTTGCTGGCCGCCCAGGGTCTGGAAAAAGGCGAGTTTCTGCGTGCTTTTACCATTCAGGGCACCGGCGGCACCTCGAAAACCATCGCCAGCGGGATCGCCCAGGTCAAGTCGCTGCTGGCGGACGCCAATCGCGTGCAACGTGAGCCGGTAAGTGCCCGGCACCTGATCATTGGCCTGCAATGCGGTGGTTCGGATGGCTACTCGGGCATTACCGCCAATCCGGCGCTGGGCAATGCCGTTGACCGGCTGGTGGCGGCCGGCGGCACCGCGATTCTGTCTGAAACCCCTGAAATCTATGGTGCCGAGCACTTGCTGACACGACGCGCCGTCAGCCGTGAAGTCGGTGAAAAACTGATTCAGCGCATCCACTGGTGGGAAGCCTATTGCCAGCGCATGAACGCGGAACTGAACAACAACCCGTCCGCCGGGAACAAGGCCGGTGGCTTGACCACCATTCTGGAAAAGTCACTGGGTGCCGTGGCCAAGGCCGGCTCCAGCGACCTGGTGGACGTGTACGAGTATGCCGAGACTGTCCGCGCCCACGGTCTGGTGTTTATGGACACCCCGGGCTATGACCCGATCTCGGCCACGGGCCAGGTCGCCGGAGGCGCCAACCTGATCGCCTTTACCACCGGCCGGGGTTCGGCCTACGGCTGCGCACCCGCGCCATCGATCAAGCTGGCGACCAATACCCGGTTGTGGGAAACCCAGGAAGAGGACATGGATGTGAACTGCGGCGGCATTGCCGACGGCAGCATGACCATCGAGGAACGGGGTGAATACATCTACCGCATGATGCTGCGGATTGCCTCCGGTGAGCGCAGTAAAAGCGAGCAGCATGGTTACGGTCAGAACGAGTTTGTGCCGTGGCAGATCGGCGCAATCACTTGATCGCCTGCGGGCGCCGTATGCGAACACCCATTTTTTGAGGACACATGCATGACGCAGATTACCGGCCACAACTTTATCGGCGGCCAGCGCAGCGCTGCCGGCACGGTGCAATTACACAGTGTCGATGCCACCACCGGGGAGGCCTTGCCGTATCAGTTCATCCAGGCGACCGAGCAGGAAGTCGATGCCGCCGCCATGGCAGCCAGCGCGGCGTACCCGCTGTTCCGCAGCTTGGCCGCGGCCCGCCGCGCCGAGTTCCTGGAGGCCATCGCTGAAGAAATAGACGCCCTGGGCGATGATTTTGTCGCCATCGTCTGTCGCGAAACCGCCCTGCCCGCCGGGCGGATCCAGGGCGAGCGCGGCCGTACCAGCGGTCAAATGCGCCTGTTCGCCAACGTGCTGCGCCGGGGGGATTTTTATGGGGCCCGTATCGATCAGGCATTGCCCGAGCGCAAGCCCCTGCCACGGGTGGACCTGCGTCAATACCGCATCGGGGTAGGTCCGGTTGCCGTGTTTGGCGCGAGCAATTTCCCGTTGGCCTTCTCCACAGCCGGGGGTGATACCGCCGCCGCGCTCGCCGCGGGTTGCCCGGTGGTGTTCAAGGCCCACAGCGGGCACATGGCAACCGCCGAACAGGTGGCACTGGCGATTCAGCGCGCGGGCGAACGGACAGGCATGCCGGCGGGCGTGTTCAACATGATCTACGGCGCGGGTGTCGGTGCGGCACTGGTCAAGCACCCCGCGATTCAGGCGGTCGGCTTTACCGGCTCATTGTCGGGTGGACGTGCGCTGTGTGACATGGCCGCGGCCAGGCCTCAACCGATCCCGGTGTTTGCCGAGATGTCGAGTATCAACCCGGTGCTGGTATTGCCGGATGCCTTGAACGAACGCGGGCAACAGATTGCCCAGGAACTGGGGGCCTCGGTGATGCTGGGTGCCGGCCAGTTCTGCACCAGCCCGGGGCTGGTGCTGGGCATCCGCTCACCGGCTTTCAGCGGTTTTGTCGACGCACTTGGGCAGTTTTTCAACGCCCAGCCCGCCCAGACCCTGCTCAATGCCGGCGGGTTGAGCAGCTATGTCCAGGGCATCAGCCGCCTCGCTGCGCAGCCCGGTATCCGTCATATCGCCGGCCAGCCGCAACAGGGTCGCCAGGCCAGCCCGCAGCTGTTCCAGGCCGACATCCGCCTGTTGCTCGACGGCGCAGAGGTGCTGCAAGAGGAGGTGTTCGGCCCGACCACGCTGGTGGTCGAAGTGGCGGACAAGGCGCAGCTGATTCAAGCCGTGCACAGCCTGCACGGCCAACTGACCGCCACCTTGATTGCGCAGCCCGCCGACCTGCATGCCTTCGCTGAAGTCGTGCCATTGCTGGAGCACAAGGCCGGGCGTCTGCTGCTCAATGGTTACCCGACAGGTGTCGAGGTATGCGATGCGATGGTTCACGGTGGCCCCTACCCTGCCACCTCGGACGCCCGCGGGACGTCAGTCGGCAGCCTGGCCATCGATCGTTTCCTGCGCCCGGTGTGCTTTCAGAACTACCCGGACAGCTTGCTGCCCGATGCCCTGAAAGACGCTAACCCTTTGGGTATCCCGCGCCTGGTCAACGGCTTGCCATGTCAGCGGGCCTCGGGATCAATGTCCGGATAAAACGCCAGCAAGGGAGTTTTGTTCAATACGCCATTCACTCCAGTGTCTACCTTGTACGCTCACTCACAACAAGGATTAGAACAGCGATGAGCGTGTTGATCTCTATGGCAGCGTTTGCCCTGGCGGCATCCATTTCTCCGGGCCCGGTTAACGTCGTGGCCCTGAGTTCCGGGATGCAGTTCGGGCTGGTCCCCAGCTTGCGCCATGTGTTCGGAGCAACGGCCGGCTTTGTGGTGCTGCTGCTGTTTACCGGCTTCGGACTGCATGAAGTTCTGAAACAGTGGCCAATCCTCACCGAACTGATTCGCTGGGCGGGCGTTGCCTTCCTGCTGTATCTGGCCTGGAAACTGGCAGCCGATGATGGAGAACTGAAGGTTGACCGGGCCACACAGCAGCCGTCATACCTGCGCGGCGCCGTCATGCAATGGCTCAACCCCAAGGCCTGGCTGGCTGCAGTTGCCGGGATGGGAGCCTTCGTCGCCAGCGCAGAAACCACCCTGATCTGGTCATTCGCACTGATCTACTTTGTGGTCTGCTACCTGTCGGTAGCCTGCTGGGCCTTCGCCGGGGCGTTCCTGGGGCAATACCTGCGCAGCGCGGCCCGCATCCGCCTGTTCAACCGCTGCATGGCTGCCATGCTCGCGGGATGTGCGGTGTCCTTGCTGTTCGTTTAAAGCTTGTACTGGCCCGGCGTGGCCGCCAGATGTTTTTTGAATACCCGCTGAAAATGCGCCTGGTCCGCGAACCCGGTGGCCTGGGCGATATCGGCGATCTGTGCACCTTCGCGCAGTTGTGCCTGGGCGTGCTGGATCCGCCGGTTAATCAGGTAGGCATGCGGTGTCATGTGGTAGCGCTGCTCGAAAGCGCGGATCAGATAAGCCTCCGACAAACTCGCCGCCTCGCAGATATCGTGCAGGCGGACTGCATGCAGGAAATGCGCGTTGATGTACTCGGCAGCGCGCTCCACCTTCGGATTGACCTTCTTCAACGGCGGCACCGGACCGCCCAGCGTCTGCTGCATCCGCATGAAAAAAGCCACGGCGGCTTCGTATTTGACCAGTGCGTCGAGGCTCGGATCAATCAGCTGTGTGTACAGCCCCATCAGCCCTTCGAACAATGCGGGGGATGTCGTGTGCGTCGCCGCGAGCGGCTCGAAACCCTGCGCCGCTCCTTTGTCACAACCCTGCTGAAGGCTGGCCAGCCAGTGCGCATCCACATACATCATCACGTAGGACCAGGGTTGATCCTCAATCGGGTTGCAGGCGTGGACTTCCCCCGGGTTCATCAGCACCACCGTACCGCGACGGATGATGTGCCGGGTCTTTTCGTGCAGGTAGAGGCAACGCCCCGAGGTGATCGCACCAATGGAGAAAATCTCGTGGGAATGCGGGGCGTAGCAGACCTCACGGCCATCCTCTATCGAGCGGGCCTCGATGAAGGGCAGCTGTGCGTCTCGCCAGAATCGGGGGGTAGCCGGCGTGGCCTCTATCGACATGGAAAGTACCTGATCAGGAACACTCATCATCTGCGGGACATCGAGCGCCTGGAGAAGCACCACGCCCGCTGCTGGGGTTAACGGCTATTTGATCAACCTCGCTTCCTTGGACGGTCGATAACCGAAGTAGGCGCAGTAACACTTGCTGAAATGGCTGGGTGATACAAAGCCGCACGCCACCGAAACGTCGACGATATTCAATGATGTGTGCTGCAGCAAGCGGCGGGCTTCAGTGATGCGCAAATCCATGTAGTAGCGCTGGGGGGTGGTCCCGAGCTGATCTTTAAACAGGCGCTCGATCTGCCGGCGTGAACGCCCGGCATAGAGGCACAGTGTTTCCAGCTCAAGCGGCTCCTCCAGATTGGCGTCCATCAAGTTGACCACTTCGCGCAAAGGGCCGCTCACCGACGCATTCAACGACGGCTTTATCCGCCGGTAACGGGACGCCTCAAATGCCAGGATGTCTTCTATCCCGTCTGTAAGGCCCTTGTCGTACAAGGTCCTGATCCATTCCAGAGCCATGTAGAACGAGCCCGTCGGGCTGGAGGCCGTAAGGCGGTCGCGATCCACCACGTACGCTTCACTGGTGACCTGTGCCAGCCGGGCAAGCTCTGCCAACGCGGGACGATGTTCGGGATGAATCGCGCACCGATACCCGTCGAGTAGCCCCGCCCGCCCCAGGAACCAGGCGCCATTCCATATCCCCGCCAGGCTAACGCCCAGGTCACATGCTCCCTGCAGCAAACCCAGCAGCCGCTCATCGGCCTTGAGCTCTGTGCGGTACCCGCCGCAGATCACCAATAGATCCAGCTCTTGTATCTGCGCGTGGGAAAGCTGGTCATCGGGACGGATCACCAGCCCCAGATCGCTGATCACTTCCCCTTTGGTCAGGCCAAAGGTCTTGCTCGTGAACAGCTCCGGCCTAAGCAGGTTCGCCGTAATGATCGTATCGAGCGCCTGGGTAAATGCCGGCAACGAAAAGTGCTCCAGCAGTAAAAAACCTGCCCGGGCGCCCAAGGCCGCCTGGCCTTCATGCTCTTTCAGATAACGAAGGTTCTTGCCCTTCATTGCACCACTGAACTGACGTCGCTCGATCAACGTTCGCCTCGCTTGGCAGGATTAAGATGAGCCTCCCTCCAGGATCGGTGGTTCCTGACCCGGCGGATCAGCCATCGAGGCAGAAGCTGCAACAGCACACTACCGCACCCGGTTATCCACTACAAAGAAGCTAAGAGGCCAACCGATCATCGCCTGAACAGGGTGACGTGGCAATGCCACTGCACGCCTCCCGCATCACGGGTCAATGGACCCCGGTCAACCCACGGGTTTTACGACACAATGCACCCGTCTAAATATCTGGAATATTCAATGTCTGCCCTGCACTTTCGTAATGCCAAGCCCTCAGACGCCGCTCGCTGCTATCAAATCGAGTCGTGCGCCTATGAAGGTGACGAAGCCGCGACGCTGGAGAAAATTTCGACTCGCATAGCCCGGTACCCGCAGGGCTTTCTGATTCTGGAACAGGCCGGGGCAATCATTGGATTCATCAACAGCGGCTGCGCCCATCAGGTGGTGATGTCGGATGAAGCCTTCAAGGAGTTGGTGGGCCATGCCGCAGATGCACCCAACGTGGTGATCATGTCGGTGGTGGTGGACCCGGCACAGCAGGGCAAGGGTTACGCCAGCCTGATGATGCGCGAGTTCGTGCAACGCATGCAGGGTCTGGGCAAGACCCACATTCATTTGATGTGCAAGGCACACCATGTCGGCCTGTATGAGCGAATGGGCTATCGCTACGTACAGCCTTCGCCCTCTGAGCATGGCGGCATGGCCTGGCATGGCCTGGCATGAGATGGTCATGGCGCTGCCGACAACAATCGCCTAATACGTAAAGTCGTGCCCCAGCTCTTGCTGCATCCACTCCAGAAAGCGTCTGACCCGTGGAAAGTTCGAGTGCGCCCTGGGGAAAACCAGATGGTGCGCCGTGATTACCGTAGCCGTTGACGAGTAGAGCCAGGCTACGGTCTGCTGGATCAGGTACACAGGATTACGACTGCTGCGCAGCCGGACACGGCGTCATTCCACGCGTCATTTGCGGGTTTTGGGGGACTCATCGGCCCTTATCGCAGCCTGCGGCAGCGGCTACAAAGACCGCATGTAGCCGAGCAGAGCGAGGCCGCGTGCGCATTAACGCTCGCGGCATAGCGTAGAATCCCCCCAACTCCTGACGCAGAGCCTTTGTCCATGCTTGTTTCCCTTGTCTCGAACAGTAAGCCGCTGACACCTGGACAACCCGATGTCGTGGTGCCCTGGTGGAGTTTTACCAAGACGGTGCTGGCGGCAGCTTCTTTGACACTGGTCCGCGATGGACTGATCGGGCTGGATGATAGTGTGAGTGAAGGCCCGTTCACTCTGCGCCAACTCCTGCGTCATCAAGCCGGGCTCGCGGATTACAGCGAGCTTGAGCATTACCACACAGCCGTCTGCGGGCACGAAACACCCTGGTCGGCAGACGACATGCTGCAACGTCTCGATGCTGCCCGGTTGCGTTACGAACCCGGTACGCACTGGCACTATTCCAATGTCGGCTACCTGTTCGTGGCCCGACTGATTCAACGGATCACCGGCCTGACACTTGAGCAAGCGCTGACCCAGCGCGTGTTTGCACCGCTCGGCCTGACGCAGGTACGGCTCGCCCGCACCCGCGAGGATTTGAAAGGCGTGTGCCTGGGCAGCGCGCCTGCCTATGATCCGGGCTGGGTCTACCATGGCTTGCTGGTCGGCCCTCTGGCGCAGGCCAGCCTGTTGCTGGATCACGTCTTGGGCGGGACGCTGTTGCCGGTTGCGCTGTTACGCGAAATGCAGATACCGCTTCCCCTTGGCGGCCCTATTCCCGGCCGGCCCTGGAATACCCCGGGTTACGCACTGGGCCTGATGGTTGGGGGCGTAGACCGTGGCCTGACACTCAGCGGACACACAGGGGCCGGCCCGGGCAGCGTGCTGGCCGTTTACCGGTGTGTGGTGGGAGACAATACGGCGACCTGCGCGGTCTTCGCTGAAAGCGATGATCAGGGCAGCGCCGAAACACACGCGCTGGAACACCTTTCTGCAGTCCTTGGGAGCCGCCAGTCAATCACGTAAACTCGCGTTTTTTTACCACTCAGGCAAGCATTCACATGGCTAACCACGACCTTACCTTCGTTCCGGATCCTGACCCGGAATCCATCTCTTCCGATGTCGCCGGCTTCGGTGGCCTGCTGGTTTCCACGCAAATCCCGACCCGCGCCGATGGCAGCCTGGAGCTGGGCGGAATCATCGAGCAAAGCGAATGCACGCTGCAGGCGCTCAAGGTGGCACTGGAACGTGCCGGCAGTTCCATGGATCGCGTCCTGCACCTGACCATCTACCTCACCGACATGGCCGACCGTGCAGCGTTCAATGAGGTTTACCAGCGGATGTTCGCCAAACCCTGGCCGGTTCGTGCGGCCGTTGGCGTCGCCGCCCTGGCGGTCGAAGGCATGCGTGTGGAAGTCACCGCGATGGCTGCCAAGGGCTGACAGCCAACGCGACGCTGACCTGCCTGCTGATGACATTTATCAGCAGGCCTTGCCCCTGCAGGGGCCCGGTGAAACCGTCAAAAAGCCATTCAGCGTGGTCAGCCCTTAAGGGCCGCTTCGAGCGCTGCAATATCAATCTTGCCCATCGTCATCATGGCCTCGAATGCACGCTTGGCCACTGTTCGATCTGGATGGTTGATCGCGGTCGTCAGGGCACGCGGCGTGATTTGCCAGGACAGTCCCCACTTGTCCTTGCACCAGCCGCAAACACTCTCCTGTCCTCCGTTGCCGACAATCGCATTCCATAATCGGTCGGTCTCAGCCTGGTCGTCGGTCGCGACCTGGAACGAAAAGGCTTCACTCTGTTTGAACTCGGCCCCTCCATTCAGGCCTAGACACGGGATGCCCATCACCGTGAATTCGACCGTAAGGACGTCCCCCTCCTTCCCCGAGGGGTAATCGCTTGGCGCATGGAAGATCGATCCCACCGAGCTGTCCGCAAACGTATCGGCATAGAACTTCGCAGCTTCCAGCGCACCGCCGTTGTACCAAAGGCAAATCGTGTTTTTGCTGGTCATCTTGGCTCTCCAAAATGGGTACTGGGGTATTAAGTCTAGACCCACTTTGGTACAGCGCCATTGCGAAAGCCTCTGCAAACGGCATGATATCGCCTGGACAGCGATGAGAAAAACTCATTTATTTTTTGACACGTGCCGCCGCCGCATTGGCTCTTTTTATCTTCTCGCCACGCGCTTTTTTATCGTAACTGTCACGCGCTTGCATGACGCCACCCGCCGCCTGAATCCAGTCACTGGTCGTACATCCAGACACGCACAGGGCGGAGATAATCATAAACACCCAAGACAATGAGCCTTTCATCGCTGCACTCCTTATTTACCCGCTGCACCCTAAACCTGAAAAAAACCGCATTGACTGCGCTACTCACAACAACTTACTAGCAATAGCTGAATGGCCAGTTCCCTATCGCTGACCGTGCTCTGCGGATAAGAGGCACGATACTGTTTCAGTGACGCCAATAAATAAGGACCTTGTATTTCACCGTCACTGGCAATAAAACCAGCCGCCTCATCTTGAACAGCCAATACCCGCTTATTATCCCGCGACGATAAATATGAAGTCCCTACCGTCGTGCTCGAAAATACCGTTTCAAGCCAAAACTTATTGATGGCCATCGCCGAACCAGAGAAGAGCAAAAACACATGAAACGATATGACCGCAGCAAAAACCTTGTACATGCTCCATCCTGCTCGACTATTAAAGATATACCTGCCAGACAACCAAATGGCACGCCTCACCCCTGCCACCTTTTATCCAGTGACCTCTACGACGCTGACAATGTTCTAATTCAATACTGCGATTCTTTGCAGTTACTGCGCTGTTGAGCCGTGCGCAATCTCCAACTTCCTGAGCGCCAACTCCAACTTGGCGTGGTATTTTTTGATCAGGGCCGGCGAATCGGTTTCAATGGCAGCATCGAGTTGATTGCTTCTGAGCTCTACTTCAGACTCGGCACGGGAAATTCTGTCTTCGTGTTTATCAGAGACCCTGTCACTGCAGTACCGATTCACATAACGAAGCGCCGTCTCCAGACCTGATTGTTTATGGGTGTTCCCCTCGGCGCTCGCGTGCTCGATTTTACTCATAATGGCCGCACGCTGTTCTTCGCAGGTATCACCCTGTTGAGCGTTCGTATATCCGCCCATTAAACAACATCCCACACCTAAAAAAAGCCTGAATGTTGATACGCCTCTGCTTTGCATAATTGAAACCCATGAGTGAATTACTGCCCGCAGTATACTGCCCTCACGCGCTCATACCGCACGCCGCCTTACTCGCGGAATGATTCAATCTTAAAAAATCTTACCGGCCCTTTCGCAGAGCCAATTATTGGCACCCATCGATACTTAGCCAGCAAAATCAACTCCCGCCTCACGTCAAGCTTGACTGATAACAGCCCTTTATGTTCTATTTGCACAAGAATTAATCAAGCTGCGCCAAGGGTATGCAAGATGCTGGACGACCGTAACACTTCAACTGAATGTACTGCGGTTAAATGCACCTATGACCATGACAAACTTCTGCTGCGCTGCCCCCCACTGGAAGTTACACTGTCGAGCAATGAAGGGCATCTATTGCTGGCCTTGATTGAAGGGGCTACCGACAAAGAAGATTTAATCAGCCGTGTCTGGGGTGACCGAGGGCTTATTGTATCGGACAGCAGTTACTACAAGGCACTTCATACCTTAAGGCATTACCTCTCGGAAGTTGGCCTGGACAGGTCCATATTAAAAACACTCCCCCGGCGTGGCGTGGTATTGCTTTTAAAGATCGAAAAGGTCTCTGGCGAGACAAGCAGTGATGACGCTCCCGCACCCATTGAGCACGATATAAACGTTCATGAGCCCGACATTGTCAGCAGCTCATATGAAGCAGTGCCCTCACCGGTTCACACCCCCTTTGAGTCACCCGCCCGTCAAGACTTTCATCTGGCGGACATACCGGACACACCGGCAGTCCATGCTGACATGATCAACACTTCACCCGAGAGCAGTATTCGCAGGCACCTGCATCGAACAGCGTACGCGCTGATCCTTCTCCTGGGCGCTGCGTTACCGCTCTACTATGCGTATATCACTTTTACCCGGCCCGTCGAACTTGAAGAATGGCGAGTGCTCTGGCAGTCCGGTAATACGCAACTCCATGTTGAACTGGGCGAGAAGTCGTCAAAAGATGACATCCTGGCCTCCCTGTCAGTGTTCAACGCCTCCGTGGGCACTACAGGGGTGAATTACTACGTCAAGAAAACCTTATCCGAGCTTTTGATCAGCTGCGAAAAGCCCGACAGCAAAGGAGAAGCGCTGTGTACCAACTACCTTATCATCGAACAAAAAAAGTAATCCTGCTTCTCGGTCTTGTATCAACTCTCGTTTTTGGTTCACTCATCGCGGGGCAGTCCTATACCTCTTACAAGGACACGCCCCAGGCGCCGTGCTACGCCTCCATTGACTTCGTGTATTCGCCAGATAACGAGCAGCGCTGGGTCGGCAAGGGCGACATGTCCATCAATATGAAGTCGGGGGCTATTTACCTGTACTTCAGTCTGTTGGACCCTGCCGACAATCAATTTATTTACAACCGTCGGCTCGACGTGGAATTTGACAATCTGGACAGCTCCAGATTTTTATTCAATACATTGAACACCGTCACCTTCGAAGGTGATACCAGCGCAAAGAACGCGCCGTTTATGCGCCGCGGTCTGGAAGGTGGACTGATTACGTATTCGCGCTTCTCCGATGTCGAGTACTTCTACAACATCAACAATATACTAATGGGTGTTTGCCACGTGCCGAGTTAGTCATGATAAACGTTCAAGTGCCGTAAGCAGCCGCCAACCCTCGTCTTTTAATAGTCAAGGCGCCCACCGTGATCTCCCGCTGAAACTCACGCTGCACAAATAATGAAAAACACGTTAGTGCCCCTCGGTCGTACACGCTGACGTCCTCACTTTTCGCTTTATACAGCGCCCACAACAAGCGATGTACTGCTTCCCCGACGCTCAACGAACGCTTACTTGAACAGCGTACAAGTTCAACCGCCTTCGCCAAGGCAAGACTGTATTGCGGAAACATGCTCAACGGCCGATAACTGCCACACCGACTGAGATGCGCACTTATCTGATGCACGACTTCGTTAACCTCGTGAGTTGTCATCAAGCGACCTTGCCGAGACAGCACATCGAGAAAACGCAATGCATTACGAAAATCAATACACCGCCTCTCATCAGACGCGTTAACGTCGACGGTCGCCCTGAACGCAAAATCTCTACCCACCATCGGGATCATTTTGAGTCTGCGCATATATCAACACCTTCTACTGACCTCAGCGTTTATATTCCCACAGCCCCTTCCTGGTTCCCCCACCCGCAGCCTTATATAAACTTTCGCCCCCTTACTCTTTCTTACTTTACGTTGAAAACAGCCTCGCCGGGTGTTGCTGACAATCAATACCACCTATTATGCCCCCCCTGAAATCTGACCACTGCATGACGTTGTTTCTCGCCTGCACATATGCACTGACCGCTATCTTGTAGAGCTGACCCATGAATCGAGCCATTCGTTATTCCTCGAAAAAAGCGCTGCTGATCGCGCTTGTCATCGGCATGATCCCTTCGATCCTGGGAGGCACTTTAGTGTATCTGAAGTCCAGTGCCGACCTCTCCAGCCTCTCCGCCAATGCTGTACAGGAAGCCGACAGGCAGATAAACGTGATGCTTGAAGAAGCAGAAAAAGCATCCGCAATATTATTGACTCGCGCAGGACTTCCCTGCACAGAAAACCTGTCCAGGCAGCTCCAGGAACTGGTCGCTACTTATCGCTTTCTGCGAACGACCCACCTCGCCATTAACGATAAAATTTATTGCAGTTCCTTGCCGCCCTCGGATGCCAGCCTTGTTACCCCCGCGAACAATTACTTGCACGGAAGGCTGCATCTTTTCCACCAGTCACTGGCCGGACCCAGCAGTTCGGTACTGACTTTGCGTTCTTCATTGAACAATACAAGTTCCCTGGTGGAAATTGACGGCCGACATATTCAGGATGCTCTGCACCTGATTGACAGGCATAGCAACCTGGTACTCAAGATAGGTCGCCACTGGATGAGCCAGGACGGTGTCATTCATAACGGATCATTCGAAAATTACCCCATCGCCTCAACCACCCTGCCCTCTGAAAAATACGGCTATACCCTTTATGCGGCCTATCCGTCGGGCACCCTGTTGACGTATATGCTCAACACTTACTTGCTGCTGCTCGCGCTATTATTGGCACTTGGCCTGTTTGCCGGCGTGTTCACCTATTGGATGTTAGGTCGCGTACTTGCACCCAGCCTCGAACTTCAACGCGCACTTTCAGCCGATGAATTCACGCCGTACCTCCAACCCGTCATTTCGTCTACCTCGGGCAAGTGTGTCGGGTGCGAAGTCCTGGCCAGGTGGCATCACCCGCAAGAGGGCAGCATATCGCCCAATAGTTTTATTCCTCTGGCTGAACGGTCCAACCTCATCCTCTCCATTACCAAACGGCTCATGGAAAAAACAGCGCAAGAGCTTGTGCCTTATGCGTCGAAACTTGAGGCGCCCTTCCACATTGGTTTCAATATTTCCGCCAAACATTTCGAGAGTTTTGAATTGGTGGATGACTGTATTTCATTTCTCAAGTCATTCAAGCCCGGTCAAATCATCCTGGTGCTGGAACTGACTGAGCGAGAACTCATTCAGCCTACCCAGACCGCAACCCGACTCATTGAAAAGCTTCATGCCCTGGGCGTAAAAATTGCGCTCGACGATTTTGGCACAGGTCATTCCAGCCTGAATTACCTCCAGCTCTTCAAGGTTGACTACATTAAAATCGACAAGAGTTTTGTTTCAATGATCGGGGCCAATGCATTGTCCGTTCATATCCTCGATTCCATTCTGGATCTCGCACTGAAACTCGATTTGCAGGTGTTGGCTGAAGGGGTTGAAACGGAAGAGCAACGTGATTACCTGGGCGCGTGCGGTGTCGATTTCATGCAAGGTTATTTCTACGCGAAACCCATGCCGGTCACTGACTTCGTGAGCAAGGCGCTTCATCATCCCCAAAAAAATCCGGCACTCCGCTGAATTCGGGCAGCGCTACAGGCCTCACCTTGGCTGTCTGTGCCGTGCCAACGCCATCAGCCTTGAGGGTGAAAGGGATCGAGTGGCGTGTACCAGTCAACGCTGGATCCGACATACACGTGTTTTTGTTCACGAGGCGTGAAGGGCGTGTCCAGTGTGCCGAGCGCTATAGAAACCCAACCGGAAAATTCGCCTTGCGTGCGTGACCAGAACAAGGTCGAACCACAGCGTGAGCAGAACTCGCGCAGCACTGATTCGGAGGCGGAGTAGACGGTGATGCTGTCGATGCCGCTGAGTATTCGCAGCGCGCTACGGGGTACGCTTGCATAGGACGCGAATGCCGCACCGTGACCTTTTCGACACTGGCCGCAATGGCAATGACTCACGGCTTTGGGGGCCGTGAGCAGCTCGTAACTGACCGCCTTGCAAAGGCAGCTTCCCTGATAGACCTCTGTCATGCTTTCACCCCTGAATCTGGTCGTCGTTCGATTGCGTTAATGCCCTGGACACGTGTTAGCGCTATCAATCTGCCGGGCTCGAATTCCGGGATGTTCTTTTGGTTTTTTCTTGCCTTGCCTCCAGAAACGTTCCCCAGTCCGCCATCGCATGCAGGATAGGCGACAGGGTGATCCCCAGCGAAGTAATCGTGTACTCAACCTTCGGGGGAACCTGCGCAAAAACCTCACGAGCAATCACGCCGTCCTCCTCCAGTTCACGCAGTTGCTGAGCGAGCGTTTTGGGCGATATGCGCCCCAGACATTTCGCCAGTTCACCAAATCTCTTGGTGTCCTCCAGCAGGAAATGAATGATCAGTACTTTCCATTTCCCGCCAATGACTTTCAGCGTGGTTTCGACGGGGCAACTTGCATCTTTTTTACCGGTAGACATCGCAACCTCTCAGTATCTTTTGGGAAGTAAGTATCCTACATGTGCGTACTTGTGGTTTGGACATCCGGCATCTACTTTGTAATCGATTGGTTAAGGCGCCTCACCGCATGGGTGGGGCACATCGGCGTCAACCCTGCACTTACGAGGCAACTACATGGCTACTACCAATGGAATGCTGGACCCGAATGATGCAGTCATTTTGCTTATCGATCATCAGAGCGGATTGTTCAACACCGTTCGCGATGTCTCCATCCCCGATCTTCGTAACTACGTTATAGCCATCGCCAAAACCGCGACGCTGCTGAACATTCCAGTGATCACTACAGCATCCGTTCCGGACGGGCCCAACGGCCCACTGATTCCAGAAATCCATGAGCACGCGCCTCACGCGGTGTACGTGCCTCGCACCGGGCAGATCAACACCTGGGACAACCCTTTATTTGTGAAGGAGATTGAAAAGACAGGGCGCAAAACGCTGATCATCGCCGGCACCCTGACCAGCGTATGCATGGCCTTTCCAGCCGTAAGCGCAGTGCAGGCGGGTTACAAAGCCTATTGCGTTGTCGATGCATCAGGCAACTGGAGCAAGTTGGCAACTGACACCACTATCGCCCGAGTCACGCAGGCTGGAGCGATTCCGACCGATACCTTCGCCATCGTCGCTGAACTGATGCAAACGTGGAACCGCCCAGAAGGCTCGCGTTTCGCTCAAATCCTTGCGGACCATGTGTGCCCTGAATACAAATGCCTGATGGAAAGCTTTGGCAAGGCTCAGGCGGTGGTCAAGGATGGCCCGGAGACTCACCTCGACAAGTTTCAGTAACAGCCAGCCGGTAACCTGACCCGGGGCAGCCCGGCCGTCACCTGCTCCCGGCCATTGAAAAAGCCCGCCTGCGCGGGCTTTTTCACGCCCGCCAAAAAGTCATCCGCCAGCACACGGCCTTGGCAGTGGAAAAGTTCACGAAGCCGTTCTTTCATTCATGCGCTTGCTTGCTATCGCTCGGCGCCTGAGCGCGATCCTCAAGGCTGTAATCTCGTACGACCTGCGCAATGCGCAGGTGATAGTCATCAAACACCTGCTTGCGGCCTGCTGATTGAGCCGCGCGGTGCAGCTCAAGGCCGCGCCATCGTTTGATCGCCTCCTCGTCACGCCAGAATGACAGTGACAGCACCTTTCCGGGTTCGCTGAGGCTCTGGAAACGTTCAACCGAAATGAACCCATCCAGTTCTTCCAGCAGGGGTTTCAGTTCAGCCGCAAGATCAAGATAGTGCTGATACTGCTCCTCGTGCGGCCATGCTTCAAAAATGACTGCGATCATTGCGCTGTCTCCTGATCAGGATAGAACCGGGGAATGCGACCATTCAGGGAAGGCAAATAACGCCATCGACAAGGACTCGCCAATGAGGCCGGCTGTCGATGCAGCCATGCCAGAATCGCCTCTGAGGCAATCGCCAAGGCAAGCTGCTGGCCGGGGCATGCATGCCTTCCCGAGCCAAAACTGAAGGTGCGTCGTTGAGCCCGGTTGAGCAAAAAACTATCGGGATCCGGGTTCGCGCAAGGGTCCCTGTTGGCAGACGCGAGCAACACTAGTACCGTATCGCCCGCCTCCAGGACGTAGCCCCCGATGGTGCACCGCTTCGCGACGAATCGCCGGGTGTTTTGCACGGGCGAGTCGTAGCGGGCAACCTCTGCCACCAGATCTGCAACGTACATTGGCTCAGATTGCAGGTCTTCAAACAGCTGCGGATTTCGATGCAGCGCTACGAGGCTATTGCCGATCAGGCCTGCGGTGGCTTCGCAGGTCTGCGACAACAGGCCGATCAGGTTAGCGACCAACGTCTCATGATCGTCCCCGGCCATGGCTTCGCATCCGTTCCGGATATGACGCAAAAAGCCGCTACTGCCCCCCTCGTCACTCAGCAACGCACTGAATAATTCGCTCAGCCGAGCGCCCCCGGTATTGGCTTTACCGAGTTGAGCTTCGTCGCTTAACGGCGACAAGCACGCGACAAAATCCCGCGTCAGCCGCGCAACGTCCTGTAGCCGGCCGGACGGGAAGCCGATCAAGGCTGCAATGACGCAAACCGGTAACGTGAACATCAACTCATCCAGGTTTTCGAACGGGTTATCGAGGGTCTCGACCACCCGTGACACCCTGTCTGCGATGCTTTCTGTCCCGACAGCAGCCAGGGCCGGCGCGATTGCCACCCGGGGCAACAGGTGCTGCGGGCCTTCGTTCATGCGCATCAGACGACCGAAAATCCGGCCTGCGGCACCTTGCGCAAGGGCCGGAGGAACCGGCTCGTTTAGCGGGCGCACCCGACAATCGGCGTGCCCCAGAATGGCCTCTACGGCGCGCGCATCACTTGCAATCCATAAACCAAGTTCTGCATCGAATAACAGGCCGCTTTGCCGCCTGAGGCCTGAGTAATAACCGTAGGGATCAGCATGGGTAGCGGCTTCAAAAGGCGTCATTGCACACGTCCTGTCCATAAAGAACGGCTACTATCGAACATCCTTCATGCCGACGATTCGCTCAGGAACGAACTATGGACGCTCAAAGCAATGACAGCGCAATTTCTCGGGTCGCCGGCGCTATTGCCGAACCGGCGAGAACGAAAATGCTGTGTTCGCTGATGGATGGCCATGCCCGCACCAGCACCGAAATGGCCATCATCGCCGACGTGAGTGCATCGACGGCGAGTGCGCATTTGGCCCGACTGAAAGAGGACGGATTGGTAAAACTGCATACGCAGGGCAGGCATCGCTACTACAGTCTGGCGGACGCGCAAGTGGCCCGGGCGATCGAAGCCCTCATGGTGATCAGCCAAAACACCGACACACGCTATGTTTCAACGACCCCAACCCGACTGCAGTTCGCACGCACCTGTTATGACCACATGGCAGGCACATTGGCCGTACAGTTGCACGATCATTTCATGGCCTCAGGATGGCTAACCGTCCCCGACGCTGGAAGTGGCCTGTATGACCTTACGCAGAGCGGCGAAAAAGCAATGACCGCTCTCGGCATCGAGATTGGCGAGGCAAAGGCCCAGCGACGTCGTTTCGCGTGTTCATGCCTGGACTGGAGCATGCGGCGCCCTCATCTTGCCGGCGCACTCGGCGCGGCGCTTCTACAGACACTCATAAGCCGCAAGTGGGTTATTCAGGACCTCGATAGCCGGGCACTGGCGTTGACATCCAAGGGCCGAAAGGAGCTGTCTGGCCGATTCGCAATCCCTGTCACCACACCCGGTACATACCTGACGTATTCCAGTGTTATTGGGCAAAGGGATTCCATTGTTCAGCCAGCCGGGTGACGAGCGTGACTTACGCCTGATTGACTCAGCAGTGCCTGATAACGGATTTCTACAGAGTCGTTATCAAGTGCTCGCACAGGCGTCCTGATGGCAGCCTATTGCCTGGAGCGACGGTTAAAGCCTGCTGCGTAGGCGTGAGTCGCAAGACGATCACCACCCATCGCGGCGCGCCGAAATCTATGGCCTCTGATCAGGGCGTCGAACCTAATCAATGCAGCCAGCAAAGCGGAGGTTGTTTGATCGGCCAATGGAATCTCCCTTCACACTGCCGAACTCTACCTGCACGACACCGTCCACAACTGGTCAAGCCTGGTGGTATAGCCCTGGCTCATCATCTCCCTGCGCATGCCCCAGTCCGGTTTGTCCGGAACGCTGGCGGCGCGCAGCGTCCCTCTTCCCCAGCGGCCATTGATCTCGTCCAGCACCGCCATCACCCGTGAAGCTTCAGCGGGCTGGTTTACGGCAAACAGATCATCCGAAAATTCGCCTGGCTGCCTGAGGTCCAGGAGCAGGACCTCTGCCTTGCTGTACCTGAACCCCTGTTGAAAGACATGGTCCAGCGCATCGACCGCAGCCTTGGTCAGCAGCCGCACGTCGTCCGTCGGATACGGCAACGTCACCACCACCCCTTTGGCGTATTTGGCTTCGTCCGGGTTGAACATGCCGGTGCGGATGCTGACCCTTATCTTCTTGCAGTAGGACTTCTGCGCCCGCAGCTTCTCGGAGGCACGCATCATGTAGGTGGCCACCGCCTCTTTGATCGGCGCCAGCTCGGTCAGTCGCTTGCCAAACATGCGGCTGCAGCAGATCTCCTGCTTCGGCGGATCAGGTTCGTCCAGCTCCAGGCATGGCGTCCCTGATAATTCTCGTGCCGTTTTCTCCACTACCACGCTGAACTTCTTGCGCAGTGTCCACGGATCCGTTTTGGCCAGGTCCATGGCGGTGCGGATGCCCATGTTTTCAAAGTGAACCACCATGCGCCGCCCTACCCCCCACACCTCGGACACCGCCGTATTGCGCAACACCCAGTCGCGCTCATGGTCGCCGCAGAGGTTCACCACCCCTCCCGTATGAACCTGGAGACGCTTGGCAGTGTAATTGGCGAGTTTGGCCAGCGTCTTGGTGTGGCCGATACCGACCCCCACAGGAATGCCGGTGCACTTGATAATGTTGGCGCGTAACTGCCGACCCATTGCACCGACATCCGCAATCCCGGTCAGGTCAGCAAACGCTTCATCGATGCTGTAAACCTCAACCGCCGGCACCATTGACTCAATCAGGCTCATGACGCGCTCGCTCATGTCCCCATACAGCGCATAGTTCGATGAAAACGCAACGATCCCCAACGCCTCTAGACGATGCTTGATCTGAAAATAGGGTTCGCCCATTTTGATATGCTGCTTGGCGTCATAACTGCGCGCGATCACACAGCCGTCATTGTTACTCAGCACCACGATCGGGACTTTGGCCAAATCAGGCCGGAAGACACGCTCGCAGCTGGCATAGAAGCAGTTGCAGTCAATCAGTGCGAAAACCGGCTTGGGCTTAATGACCATGGCTGCGCACGCTGTAAGTCACCACACCCCAGATCGACAGATCGTCGCCTTCCATGATGTGCCTGTCCGGGTATTGGGCGTTTTCAGACTTGAGGATCACATCCTTCCCGCGCATGCACAGACGCTTGCAGATCGGATCATTGTTCAACAGCGCCACCACAACATGACCGTGGGCGGGCTCAATAGAACGATCAATGACCGCCAGATCACCTGAGAAAATCCCGATCCCTTGCATGCTGTCGCCGTCAATTGACGCGAGATAGACATGCGGCGCACGCACGTTAAACACCTGATCCAGAGAAATGACCTTCTCAATGTGATCCGCAGCGGGAGACGGGAAACCGGCCGGAATCTTGAACGAGCAAAGCGGCAAGCCTATCCCGCCTTCAGCAAGAGGACCCAAAAGTGTGAAGCTCATGACGCACGCCTTCATTAAACTGTATGAATATACAGTTAACGGCGTAGGAAGATTCTGGTCAATATTTCTGTCAGAGATTACGACGAGAGGAGCGCCGAGGCCTTTAACGCCGGCAAGCGGCCATCACAACGTGCCGACGATTTGTGCAGTGCAAGGCCTGGCTGCGGATCAATGTCACCGGAGAGTTTGGCCAGATAAAAAATGGCCCACCTTGCGGTGAGCATCACCTGATCGGCTATTTTACGGGAGCAAGCAGTTACACATGTTCCGCTGCCAACATTGACCTGAACTGAGAAATGGTTTCTGAAGACAACCCGGCAGCTTCGAATACTGCGCAGGTGAAGCTAACGGGTGCAGGGCCTGGAGCAGTTATGATGCGGTCTGCAACCACCGCTACTGAACTGTTTCGATAAAACGCGTGCCCTGCATAGCCTGCGGCATTCTCTTGTAAGAAATCAGCGCTGTTCGAGGTATGAGGAATCGTGTCGAGAAGACCGGCCCTCGCAAGCGCCAACGTTCCCCCGCAGATACCGGCAAGTGTCGCTCCACGTGAACGGCAAGCATGCAGAAAATCTCGAATATCCGGGGCTTCTGCACTTTCCCAGACCATTGCTCCGATAACGACAACAACATCCGGTTTCCAGTCCAGACATTGTTGCAAGCTGCTATCGATCGTGACAGCCAACCCGCCCTGCGAGTGGATCTGTCCCGTAGCAGCAGCAAAAAACCTGACGTCGATCCCGTAAAACGGGGACCCGGTTCCAGCAATGAAAGCATATTCCCAGTCCGCAAAACCGGGGCTCAATATCAAACCTACGCGTGCCATCAGTCAGATTCCTCCATGAATGCCGATAACATATGGCAACGCCAAATAGACATCAAGGACAGCTCCAGCTCGAATCTGACCTGTGGTAACCCGCAGAAGCCGGCCCATATCGGTCTGCAGCCAGTAGTTATTCGGCATCGTATGGCGACATAATGATCCGCTTCAGATTTTATCGGGAATGGAAACCGGGCCACTAAAAGGGACAATCTTTGGATACCACATCACCTGCTCACACTCTGCGCGCACTGTCCGATCTTGATTACTATGATTGCAGGTCGGTTCCGCTTCCGGTTGACATCACACCTCTTGACGCCTGGAACATCATGACCGCCGAAACGGGGCTGTTCATGCGGCTAGCTTTCCGGATGAGGGACGCCATTTCCTCGTTATTCGGCGTGAAACGGATCGGCGGGTTCTCCGGTGCCAGGCGAGAGACAATACATGCTGGCGAACGGCTGGACTTCTTTCTGGTAGAGCATAGTGCCCCCGACATCCTGGTTCTAACCGAACGTGACCGGCACCTGGATGTCATGATTTGCCTTTCGATAACAGCTCACGTGTTCACGATCACATCATCTGTCGTCACCCATAACGCCTTTGGGCGCGCCTACATGTTACCGGTAGGTCCCGCCCATAAGCTGATCATCAATAGCAATCTCAGGCGACTGAAACGAAAGCTTGAAAGACAGTAGACGTTGCCCTCACAAAAAAGCCCGCACAAAGCGGGCCTGATGACGATTGTGGACCCCGACATTACGCCGATCCGGTTGAGACGGGCCACGCCGACGCGAAGATGACCAAACACTATCAGGATGGGCATTCAGAGAAAGGTATCGAGTACCTGGAGGTGGGGGCTGATTGGGCGTTGGCGCTCTGAAATAGGGGTTTTGCAAATCGCAGACAACAAAAAAGGGCCCACCTTTCGGTGAGCCCTTCTAGACCGCCCAGCAGAGCGGATTTTGTTTGGTAGGCGCGATTGGACTCGAACCAACGACCCCCACCATGTCAAGGTGGTGCTCTAACCAACTGAGCTACGTGCCTGCTGTGGGGTCGCATTCTATAGATTTGCAGAGGGGTGTCAACACCTTTTTTGCAGCTAACCCTATGAATAGTCGAATTTTTTATTTGATAGGCAAAAAAGCGTCGTCCGGGGTGGCTGGCGGGGGGATTTCAACTCAGGTAGCATCGGCGGCACTCGTAAAAAATATAAAACAGAGGCTGCAGAATGTCGAACACTCCCTACCCCCAGTCCTACTATGCAGCTTCGGCCAATCCGGTTCCTGAGCGCCCTGCCCTGCAAAATGATGTCGAGACGGACGTTTGTGTGATCGGTGCCGGTTATACCGGGCTGTCGAGCGCGCTGTTTTTGCTGGAGAGCGGTTTCAAGGTGACGGTACTGGAAGCGGCCAAAGTGGGGTTTGGCGCGTCGGGTCGTAATGGCGGGCAGATCGTTAACAGCTATAGCCGCGACATCGATGTGATCGAGCGTACGGTGGGGGCCAGGCAAGCGCAGTTGTTGGGGCAGATGGCTTTTGAGGGCGGGAAGATCATTCGCGATCGCGTCGCCAAGTATCAGATCCAGTGCGACCTGAAAGACGGCGGTGTGTTTGCAGCCATCACCAGCAAGCAGATGGGGCACCTGGAAGCGCAGAAGAAGCTCTGGGAGCGTTATGGCAATACTCACCTGGAGCTGCTGGATCAGCGCCGGATTCGTGAGGTCGTCGCCTGTGATCAATATCAGGGCGGGCTGCTGGACATGAGTGGCGGGCATATTCACCCGCTCAATCTGGCGCTGGGCGAGGCGGCGGCGGTTGAATCCCTGGGTGGTACGATTTACGAGCAGTCACCGGCCATTCGCATTGAGCGCGGCGCCAACCCGGTGGTACACACGCCGCAGGGCAAGGTCCGGGCCAAGTTCATCATCGTGGCGGGCAATGCGTATCTGGGCAATCTGGTCCCTGAGCTGGCCTCCAAATCCATGCCGTGCGGCACACAGGTGATCACCACCGAACCGCTGGGCGAAGAGCTGGCCAGCACCCTGCTGCCACAGGACTATTGCGTCGAAGACTGTAACTACCTGCTCGATTACTATCGCCTGTCCGGTGACAAGCGCCTGATCTTTGGCGGCGGGGTGGTGTACGGCGCGCGGGACCCGGCCAATATCGAGGCGATTATTCGCCCGAAAATGCTCAAGGCATTCCCGCAACTCAAGGACGTGAAAATTGACTACGCATGGACGGGCAACTTCCTGCTGACATTGTCACGCCTGCCTCAGGTCGGGCGCATCGGTGACAACATCTATTACTCGCAAGGCTGCAGTGGCCATGGCGTGACGTACACCCATCTGGCAGGCAAGGTGCTGGCCGAGGCCTTGCGGGGTCAGGCGGAACGTTTCGATGCCTTTGCTGACCTGCCGCACTACCCTTTCCCCGGCGGACAACTGTTGCGTACGCCGCTGACTGCGCTAGGTGCGTGGTACTACAGCCTGCGCGACAAGTTCGGCTTTTAAGCTAAGCGCCTTCGCACCCTCGCGGTCACCGCGCCAATCACGGCGACCGTCAGGGGCGTGCCTCAAGGGTCCGAATAGCCCGGGCCGCAGCCTGCTCCTGGCCTGCACGGGACAATTCGCTGGCGGCTGTCAGCCAGCGTGCCTTATCGACATTGGCCGGCAACTGATCCGGCGACATGATCAGCACCGCCCAATTGCCGGCATCTGCCCAGGCGGCTTCAAATGCCTTGAAGTCCATCAATCGACGCCGATCCATACCGGCCCGCAACAACACCGTCTGCTTGTCACGGTTGTAGCCCACCAGCATGGCGTAGCGCGGCTCGGACCAGATTCTGCCTTCGCTGAATCGCAGCATCACCGGGTATCCCGCCGCCACTTGGGTCAGCAACGCCGGCATGGAGGTGTCCAGCGGATACACCATCAAGCCGTACTCGGCGGCCAGGCGCTCCATATTGCCTTGCAATGAAGCCTCTGCACCTGGCAGCTTCAAGGGTTTGACCAGCAAACCCGGGGTTGTTCTGATCCGTTGCTCGCCGAACATGCTGGCCAATACATGCGGGGCACTTTGATGCGCGTTTCCACGGAAAAATGGCACCCCATTGAGTTCGACCCTTTCCGGCAAGCCCCGGATTTGCGGCGGCTCGACACTGGCGCACCCCACCACCGCCACGGCACAGACGGCCACCAACCACTGCCGCGCAGTTCTCAAACCAATCACTCCCTGCATGTTCCCTCGCTTGAATGAACCCCGGACCTTCAGGTCCGGCCTGGTGGTGGATCATAGGACGCGAGCCGAAAGAGGTATACCCTTACCCCACAGCAGGACTGTTCATATAGAGCAAATCAGTTAGTCCCACGCGACCTTTGGTCAATAGACTGCAACGCTGCTCAGGCTAGACTGTCCACTGCTTAGACATGTGTTGTGCCCGTTGTGGGCAAGGGAGGCACTGATGAGCCCGGCATTGACTGTTTTTCTGCTGTTTACCGGCTGGCTGGCCGTTGCCGCCGCCATGCTGTGGGGCGTGATGCGCATCAGCCGTCGCCACCATCACCCTGAACCTCACGTAGAACCTGCTCCACAAAGCCCCCCTGCCAAATCGGCAGTTGGCGCGGCAAACACCCCAATGTAAAAAGCCGCCATCCTTATGCAGGAGGGCGGCTTTTGATGTTCGACCCGAGATTATTTCACCAGAGCAGCCTGGCGTTTTTCGCGAATCTTTCGTGCCACGATGTTCAGTGTCTCAACCGTGGCCGAGAACGCCATCGCCGCATACACATAGCCTTTAGGCACATGGAAGCCGAAACCTTCAGCGATCAGGGTCATGCCGATCATGATCAGGAAGGCCAGGGCCAGCATGACGACGGTCGGGTTCTCATTGATGAACTTGGCCAGAGGCTCGGAGGCCAGCAGCATCACCAACACCGCTACCACAACGGCCACCACCATGATCGGCAAATGCTCGGTCATGCCGACCGCGGTAATGATGCTGTCAATGGAAAACACCATGTCCAGCATCAGAATCTGCCCGATGGCCGCGGCAAAGCCCAACGTCACCGTAGACGTCTTGATGGCAGACTCATCCTCCACCACCGGCTGCATGCTGTGGTGCATTTCACTGGTAGCCTTCCACACCAGGAACAGGCCACCGGCGATCAGGATCATGTCCTTCCACGAGAACGCTTGCCCCAATACCTCAAACACCGGCGTGGTCAGCTGCACGATGTAGGCGATGGTGCTGAGCAGGCCCAGACGCAAGATGAGCGCCATGCCGATGCCGATGCGCCGCGCCTTGGTGCGGAATTGCGCCGGCAATTTGTTGGTCAAAATCGAGATGAAGATCAGGTTGTCGATACCCAGTACGACTTCCATCACGATCAAGGTGGCCAACGCGACCCAAGCGGCGGGACTGACCGCCAGCTCTAAAAGATATTCCATAGGTGTACTCAGACTCTGCGGTAAGACAAATTAAATGGTGTGTGACGACGACTCTTGACGCTCTTGCTCAGGCTGTTCCTTTTCGACCGGCCGGCCTGTGGCATCGTGCAGCGCCTGTTCAGCCGCCTTGTGGGTGTCATCAATCGCCTGTTTGGCCGACTCGGCGGTTTTATCCAGCATCTGTTGTGCAGCCTTTTCAGCCTGATCACAGCCACTGATGACGAAAAGAGCCGTCGCCAACAGTACAGCAACACCTGCGTGCTTAATCTTCATCGTGATTTCCTTCTATAAATCAGCAGTCAACAACATGACCCGTGAATAGCGCGGGATTCTAAAGACTCCAACACTTCAGTAAAATTCGTATTTTCAAGGGTTATACTTCGGTTTTTACGAAGTGGAAAGCGCCCAATGCTTAATTACCGCCAGCTCCACTACTTCTGGGTCGTAGCCAAAACCGGCAGCATTGTCCGCGCCTGCGAGCAATTGAATCTCACGCCACAAACCATCAGCGGGCAAATCAGCCTGCTGGAGCAAACCTATGGCCTGCCGTTGTTTCGTCGCGTCGGCCGGCAACTGGAACTGACCGAAACCGGGCGCCAGGTCTTGCCCTATGCAGA
Source organism: Pseudomonas sp. D1HM (assembly GCF_019266105.1). Lineage (NCBI taxonomy): Bacteria > Pseudomonadati > Pseudomonadota > Gammaproteobacteria > Pseudomonadales > Pseudomonadaceae > Pseudomonas > Pseudomonas sp. D1HM. The sequence continues at coordinate 81,275 of NZ_LRMN01000005.1, forward strand.
ACAGATTTTCCAGGTCGGCAGCGAACTGGAGAGCATGCTGCGCATGTCCCCCAAAGAACAGCAGGTACTGTTCAAGGTCGGGGTTGCCGACGTGGTGCCCAAATCGATTGTCTATCGCCTGATCGCTCCGACCATGGAGCTTGATGAACCGATCCGCATCACCTGCCGCGAAGACAAGCTGGACCGGTTGCTGGCAGACCTGGCCATCCAGCGCCTTGACCTGGTGATTTCCGACAGCCCGATGCCCTCTCACCTGGACATCAAGGGATTCAGCCAGAAGCTCGGCGAGTGCGGCATCAGTTTTTTTGCCGCCCGCAGCCTGGCCAAAGACTATGCCGAGAACTTCCCGCAGTGCCTGCAAGGTGCCCCGCTGCTGATCCCCGGCCCCGAAACCGTGCTTCGCAGCCGCCTGCTACGCTGGCTGGCCGAGCAGCAAATACAGCCGCGAATTGTTGGCGAGTTCGATGACAGCGCCCTGATGCAGGCTTTTGGCCAATCCGGAATCGGGGTTTTTATCGCACCCAGCGTGATTGCCCAGGAAGTGATGCGCCAGTTCGACGTAGAGCTGATCGGGCACACTGAAGCGGTCACCGAATCCTTTTACGCCATTACCGTTGAGCGCAAGATCCGGCACCCCGGCATCGTGGCCATCACCGAGAGTGCCCGGCGCGAGTTGTTTACCGGTCCGGGCAGTTGATCGCGGGCGACACGGGCTTGCACTTCATCAACCACAGCGCGAGCACGATCGACAGCAGGATGAACCCGGCCGCCGCCAGCCCGAGACTGCCCAGGCCGTAGTTGTCGATCACTCGTCCACCGATCATTGCCCCCAGGCCAATGCCCAGATTGCCACCGGCAATGTTCAATGAGGCACCGAACGCAGGCGCATGGGCCGCGACTTTCATCAACCGCACATGGCTGATCAGGAACATGGCCGCCTGGGTCACGCCCCAAACCCCCATCGCCGCCGCCAGCCCCAAAGTGGAATGGATGCTCGGTACCAGCGCCAGCAGGCCGCAGATCATAAAGGTACAGAACACGATCGAGGCAATCAGCGGATGGCGATCGACCATGCGTCCGCCCAGCGAATTGCCAACCAACCCCACCGCGCCAAAGCCCATGAGGCACCAACCGACCACCGTGCCATCGAACCCCGCCAACCGCTCGAGTATGTCGGCCAGATAGGTGTAGGCGGTAAACATGCCGCTAAACACCAGCACCGAGAGCAGGATATGGCCAATGACCAGCGGGCTGCGCAGCATGACAAATTGTGAACTCAGGCTGGACTGCTCATTGACCACCCGGATCGCCGGCAGATACACCCACAACAGCGCGGCCTTGGCCAGCGCCACCACCGCCAGAATACCGAACGCACTGCGCCAGCCCCACGCATCCGAGATCAGCGTACCGACAGGGATACCGAACACCGTCGCACAGACGATGCCAAAGCCTATCTTGGCAATCGCCCGGCCGGCGTATTCAGGCCCTGCGATACCCACTGCCGTTTCACTGGCCAGCGCCCAGAACACCGGCAAACCCAACGCTGGCAACAAACGCGCAAAACCCATCACCCAGATGTTGGGCGCCAGCGCGGCCACGGTATTGGCAAAGGCGAACATCAACAAAATGACGATAAACAGGCGCTTGCGCTCGAACCGCGCAAAGTAGGCGGTCAAAAACGGCCCCAAGGCTGCCACCGTGAAGGCGAACAGCGTGACCAGCAACCCGGCCTGGGGCACGCTCACGTCAAGGTCCCGGGCAATCGCAGGCAGCAGCCCGACAATAATGAACTCGGTCGTAAGCACGGTAAAACCGGCCGCAGACAGCAGCAGGATGGGCAACAGCATGAATAACTCCAGAAACAGCGACGCCAGTGACGACCAAAAGGCCCACTGACTTGAAGAAATATGAGGATGGGCAATAGTAACAGAATGAGTATCCGGCAGGGATCCGTGACCGGGCCGTGGATACACATCGGGTGTGGCAGATTGCCCCTTACCCGGGAATCCTCCTGCATCTCTATGATAAAGTCCGCCGCCCGCCATGAGCTTGGTCAGACAGACGTGCCCGGCACGCACGACTAAACTCGGCCGCTGCAGCTACTTAAACAAAACGTTTATGCTTACTGGTTCTCGTCGATCAGCCTGCCCACTTGTTGCTGACCGGCCACACGTTTTCGTATGCGCCACCCAAAACAACTAGAGACGCCTTTATGACCGACACTCCCCCTTCCCTGTTTTACAGGCTAAAACACACCAGCCTGGTGACCCAGATTGTCATCGGACTGATTGCCGGGATTCTGCTGGCCTGGCTCGCGCCTGCCGGGGCACTTTCCGTGGCCTTCATTGGCAAACTGTTCGTCAGCGCCTTGAAGGCCGTGGCCCCGATTCTGGTGTTTGTCCTGGTCATGGCCTCCATTGCCAACCACAAGCACGGACAAGAAACCCACATCCGCCCGATCCTGGTGCTCTACCTGTTCGGCACTTTTGCGGCAGCGGCTGTGGCCGTGGTTGCCAGCATGACATTTCCGTCCTCTCTGGTACTGGTCACGCAGGACATTCCGGTATCAGCCCCCGGCGGCATCAGCGAAGTCCTGCAAAGCCTGCTGCTGAGCGTGGTCGACAACCCGGTCAGCGCCCTGATGAACGCCAACTTTATCGGCATTCTGGCGTGGGCCATCGGCATGGGCATCGCCATTCGCCATGCCGGCGACACCACCCGCACGGTACTTAACGACCTGTCGAACGGCGTGACCTTGATCGTCCGCGTCGTGATCCGCTTTGCCCCGCTGGGCATTTTCGGCCTGGTGGCCTCTACACTCGCCACCGCCGGCTTCAGCGCGCTGCTGGGCTACCTGCACCTGCTCGCAGTGCTGATTGGCTGCATGCTGTTCGTAGCACTGGTGGTCAATCCCCTGATCGTTTTCTGGAAGCTGCGGCGCAATCCGTATCCGCTGGTGTTCCTGTGCCTGCGCGAAAGTGGCATCACGGCATTTTTCACCCGCAGTTCGGCGGCCAACATTCCCGTGAACATGGCGTTGAGCGAGCGTCTGGGCCTGCATGAAGATACTTACTCGGTATCGATTCCGCTGGGCGCCACGATCAACATGGCCGGAGCGGCGATCACCATTACCGTGCTGACACTGGCCGCGGTGCACACCTTGGGGATTCAGGTCGATCTGCCCACAGCATTCCTGCTGAGCGTGGTGGCAGCGGTGTGTGCCTGCGGTGCTTCCGGGGTGGCGGGAGGGTCGTTGCTGCTGATTCCGCTGGCGTGCAGCCTGTTCGGCATCCCGAGCGAAATTGCCATGCAAGTGGTGGCAGTGGGCTTCATCATCGGCATCCTGCAGGATTCTGCCGAAACCGCACTCAACTCCTCCACCGACGTGTTGTTTACCGCTGCGGCCTGCCTGGCCAAAGAAGACCAGACCGCCTGAATCAGGGCGTATCCAGGAGCGCCCGCAAGGGCGACTCCTGAACCGCTGGCAGGGCGCTAGTCAGCGCCCATGCTCACTCAGTCAGAACGCACCCATATAATCGCGCTTGCCGACTTCAACGCCATTGTGGCGCAGGATCGCGTAGGTGGTCGTGACGTGGAAGAAGAACTGCGGCAGGCCGTAGGTCAGCAGGTAAGACTGGCCACTGAAGCGTTTTTCTTTGGGTGTCCCTGGACGGGTCACGATTTCAATCCCTTCCTTGCCATCGACCTGCTCGGGCTTGATGGTGTCAACAAAGGCCAGCACCTTGCTGATCAGCGCTTGCAGGTCGGCAAATGTGGTTTCGCTTTCGTCGTACTTCGGCAATTCGATTTCAGCCAGACGGCCCGAAACACCCTTGGCAAAATCAACCGCGATTTGCACCTGACGCACCAGCGGGAACATGTCCGGCGCCAGACGCGCCTGCAGGAACACACTCGGGTCAATGTTCTTGGCCGTAGCATGCGCTTCAGCCTTGGTCAGGACACCGCTCATGGCGTTGAGCATTTGTTTGAACACGGGAATGGAAGCAGCGTACAGAGAGATAGTCATGAAAGTCTCGACAGTCTGTGGGCGGGAAGTAAATGTGCGGCGATTATAGACCTGCCCGGCATTTTCAGGCGTATCAAGAAGGCATCGATCTGGGGTTAATCACGCAGGCGGTGTATCCAGTCCCGGCGGAAGATCACACCACCAATGAGCTGATCTCACAAAAGTCGCCCTGCTTGCGAAAAAACTCCACAATGGCCGCTGACAACAGTTGCTGAAAATGGAGAAGAGAATGGATGTCCCCGTGAGTCAGTTTCCAGAAACCACACCCGCCGAATCCGGCAGCGAGCCCCGTTTGAACACGGTCGAGCTGCGCGTCCTCGGTTCCCTGATTGAAAAACAGGCCACTCATCCTGACACTTACCCGCTGACCCTGAATGCCCTGGTGCTGGCCTGTAACCAGAAAACCAGCCGCGAGCCCGTGATGAATCTCAACCAGGGTCAGGTCGGTCAAAGTCTGCGGGCCCTTGAGGGGCGTGGCTTTACCCGTCTGGTGATGGGTAGCCGTGCCGACCGCTGGGAGCACAAGGTCGACAAGGCGCTGGAACTGGTGCCCGCCCAAGTGGTGTTGATGGGATTGCTGTTTTTGCGAGGACCGCAAACGCTGAACGAGCTACTGACCCGCAGCGCACGCATGCACGACTTTGAAGACAGCGCTCAGGTTCAGCATCAGCTCGAACGCTTGATCGCCCGGGATCTGGCGCTGTTGCTACCGCGCCAGAGCGGCCAGCGCGAAGACCGCTACATGCATGCCCTGGGCGACCCGGCCGACATCGAGGCCATCCTCGCCGCTCGCCAGCAGCCTGCCGAACGCAGCCCGGGGTCAGCAGACACCCTGGAGCGCTTCGAGGCCCTTGAAGCCCGGATCGCAGCGCTCGAAGCCCGCCTCGCCGAACTCGAATAACCCCGTAGCCGGGCGAGACCCTGCTCGCCCGGCACCGCCTTACCCCCGGGCAAACGCCACTGCCGCCTGGAACTGTGCCTGCGTCGGTCGAACGCCGGTGTAGAGCACAAACTGCTCCAGGGCCTGGATCGCAATGACCTCAAGGCCGGTGATGACCTTTTTGCCCTGATCGCGACCACGCACAATCAAGGGGGTTTCTGACGGGATCGCCACGACATCGAAGATAATCTCGGCACGATCAACCGCATCAGCCTCGAACGCCAGTAAATCGGCCTCCGCCCCGCCTGTCATGCCCACGGGGGTCACATTGATCAGCATCTGCGGCCTGTGCGCACCCAGCGCTGGTTGCCAGTCATAGCCACAGCTTTTGGCCAGGGCAGCACCCGTGGTCTCATTGCGCGCCACAATCACACCGTTGTTGTAACCGCCATCGCGCAACGCCGAGGCCACGGCTTTGGCCATGCCACCGCTGCCCCGCAGCGCAAACGTCGTGTCCTTGGGCACGGCGTGGCTATCGAGCAACTGCGCAATGGCGATGTAGTCCGTGTTAAACGCCTTGAGGTAGCCGCCGGTGTTCACAATCGTATTGATCGACTGAATGGCCCGGGCAGACGCATCCAGCTCGTCAACCAGTGCAATGCAGGCCTCCTTGAAGGGCATCGATACCCCGCAACCCCGAATGCCCAGGGCGCGGATCCCTGCGACCGCACCCGCAAGATCCTGGCTGCTGAAGGCCTTGTAATAAAAATTCAGGCCCAGCTGTTCGTACAGATGATTATGAAAACGCAGTCCGAAGTTCCCCGGTCGAGCCGACAATGACATGCACAGCTGGGTATCTTTGTCCGGATTCATTTGCATGCTCATCTCCTTGCAAAAGGCTGTTGGATAAACGGCGCACGCCGTCATGGTTTCTTGTCGATGTTGTTACCGCGCGCGTGCTGAAACGCGTCAGCGGAATCAGACCTTACACAAATTCCAGGCTTCGGTGACACTCTGTTTAAATTGATCCCCCCTGCACTGCACCGATTCACCACGCAGCAGAGGCTGCAGTTCCACCCCCGGCCAGCCCGCTTGCCAAAGGAGCCCGTGAACACGCCTTGCGCTACTCCCGGGATACCGGTGGCACCGCTGATCGTCGCCGGGGCCATGCCGGCAGGCTTGTACAGCGGATAGCAGGTCTGATAGAAACAGGGAATATCGGCACATAACAACAAGGACGACAGCAATGCCTACACAAAACCCCCATCGCACCGCTGGCCTGTGCACGTCGGTCAAGGTGTACAACACCTTGACCGAGCTCAAGCAGCTTGAAGGCCATCGCAGCGCCAAACTGGTTTCGCTACTGGCCCAGCATCTGGTGGCCAAGGGCTTGATGAGCGACCAGGACGTCATGCACATGCTCGACCAGGTGGTCGATTAAACCACCGACCCAAACACCTTCACCGTTATCGATGGCGACTATCACGCGCAATGATTTTTTGTGCGACGGCCCAGACCGTAAAGTGATGCCATTGTTTACAGGAGGTGTCTATGTCAAAGCTTCAGGTGATGTCTGTCGTAGGTAGCGCAGTACCCGCTCCGCTTCGCGCCGACGGACTTCTGGCCTGCTGGTATGTGGTCAGCGAAGGTGTTGCCGTCAGCGGCCCGTTTACGTCACGGGCCGCCGCACAGGTCAAAGCCAGCCGCGAAACAGATAAAACAGCGCAACACTGGACGCAACACTGAGCAAGACGTTACGGCTCCAGAGCATCAACCCTATCGCGCACAGGCCGGCCAGCAGATACGGATTGGTCGGGCTCAAATCCAGCGCATGATCCTTGACGAAAATGATCGGCCCGCAAATCGCAGTGAGCATGCCCGGCACGGCAAACCCCAGGAACTCCCGGACCCCGCGATTCAAGCGAATCGGTAACCGCGGCTCCAAAAACAGGTAGCGGTTGAAAAACAGAATCAGCGTCATCCCCCCGATAATCACCCACATCATGCCAAGAACCCTCCCAGTCGCTTGCACAGGTACCCGGCGGTCATGCCCGCCAGCCCGGCCAGCACAATGGCCGACTCCCATTGCCAGTAACTGAACAGCACCACGCTCAACAGTGAAATTGCGACGCAGACGACCGTGGGCACGGAGCGCACCACGGGGGTGATCAGGGCGATGAAGGTCGCGGCAATCGAGAATTCCAGCCCCAGTTGATCGAGCCCGGGAATGCTTTTGCCCAGCACCACGCCGAGGCAAGTGAAGAGGTTCCAGCCCACGTACATGCATAGCCCGACACCCAGCGCATACCAGCGGTTGAACGTCTGCCGGTCAAACGGACTGACCAGCGCAAAGAACTCATCGGTGAGCAAGAAACCCAGCCCGCATCGCCACTTGGGTGCCAACGGCGACAGCACCGGACGCAAGTGCATGGCGTACAGCAGGTGCTGCGATGTGAGCAGCAGGGTCGTGAGCAAAATCGACAGCACGCTGGCCCCGCCCTTGATCATGCCAATCGCCACCAGCTGGGCGGCTCCGGCAAACACGAACATCGACAACCCCTGGGCTTGCATCGGAGTCAACTGCGCATCAATGGCGGTCGAGCCCGCCAGCAACCCCCAGGGTGCACATGCCAGCGTCAGTGGAAGACAAGCGATCGTGCCGCGAATGAAGGCGACGCGAGGAAGTGAAGTAGGCATCAAAAACATCCCGGCAGTAAGCAGCGGCAAAGGGTCGCAACAACACCCGCGCAAGTCTTGAATGATCTTGCTCTTTGTCCCGCCGGCATGGATTTGGTCCCGCGCCGCGGGTTTGACGAAAGCCTGTTCCTGGTCTTAAGTCAGCCGCAATGACACGGTGTGTCCCCTTCAACTGACTGCATGAGGAACCATCATGAAAGACCTGAAATCCGCCAAGGAAAGCAGAAAGGCCGATCTGCGGACCCCTTCAGCGCTAAGTGAAGAAGCGTGCATCAATATCGCCGCCGAACTGAACGCGCTGCTGGCGGACACCTTTGCCATCTACCTGAAGACCAAGAATTTCCACTGGCACATGTCCGGCCCGCACTTCCGCGACTTCCACCTGCTGCTGGACGAGCAGGCAGACCAGATTTATGCCACCGTCGACGCCATTGCCGAGCGCGTGCGCAAGCTGGGGCGCACCACGATCCGCTCCATTGGCCATATCAAGAAGCTCCAGCGACTGCTGGATAACGACGCCGACTTCGTCACCCCGGCAGACATGCTGGCTGAACTGCGGGAAGACAACATCCAGCTCGCGGCCTACATGCGCGAAACCCACGACATGTGCTCGGAACTGGGAGACGTTGCCACCTCCAGCCTGCTGGAAAACTGGATCGACGAAGCCGAACGCCGCGTGTGGTTCCTGTTTGAATCGTCGCGCACCTGATTCCCGTAACCACAATCTGTGGCGATGACCGAGTACAACGAGGCCGCGTCGGGCTGCGCAGCAGCCGCTGGGATATCGGGATCAAAAACCCACGTAGCCTCGTTGCACTCGTCAACTGCTACGAACCGGGGCGCTTTTGTAGCCGCTGCCGAAGGCTGCGATAAGATCCGAAGAGACTTCAAGCGTTCAGGGTCGCTTCGCAACCCATCGCAGCCTGCGACAGCGGCTACGGTCGAGATGAATTTTATTTCACTGAAATCGCCGGCTGCAGGTTATAGAGTCGGGAGGCTCATTTATTGAACCCTTCGCCCGCACCCTCCCCCCGCGGGCTTTTTTTTGCCTGTCAGGCGCCCTGCCTGAATACCAGCGCCTTCAAGCCGCACTCCGCATCGGCGTCAGGAAACTCCGGCGGATTTTCAAGCCGCTGCTCAAATCGCAGGCCCGGCGCATCCCGGGTCACACCGTCGATCAAAAAGTCCGAACCCAATGACGGGTCGTTCATGCACGCCAGCACTGTGCCGTTCTCGCTCAGCAACTCCGGCAAGCGCCGCACCACTCGCTGATAATCCTTGGTCAGCAAGAAACTGCCTTTCTGAAAGGACGGCGGATCGATAATCACCAGATCGTAAGGCCCGGTACTTTTGACCTTGCCCCAGGACTTGAACAACTCATGCCCCAGGAATGTCACCCGGGTCATGTCATGCCCGTTCAGCCGATGATTATCGCGACCCCGGCTCAGGGCCGCACGGGACATGTCGAGATTGACCACATGCTCGGCACCCCCTGCAATCGCGGCCACCGAGAACCCGCACGTATAGGCAAACAGGTTCAAGACTCGCTTGCCTTCGGCGTTGGCCCGCACCCAGTCGCGGCCGTAGCGCATATCCAGAAACAGGCCGTTGTTCTGCTTGCGGCCCAGGTCCACGCGGTAGCGTAAACCGCCTTCGGTCAGGGTCCATTCATCGATTGCCTCACCCACCAGCCATTCGGTATCGCTCTGCAGCGTATAACGATGCTGCAGCACCAGCGTGTGGGCACCACTGGCTTGCCACGCGGATGATTGCGCAACCTCCAGCAGCAACGCTTTCAGTGCGCTCAGTTGCTCTGCATCCGGCGCCTTGAAAAGCGAGACCAGTACCACGCCTTGCAGCCAATCGACTGTCAGTTGCTCAAGGCCCGGCCAGCAACGTCCGCGACCATGAAACAAGCGCCGGGTTTCGTCTGGCGCAGTCTGCAGCGCAGTCAATAAATGGAGTTGCAGGATACTTAAGGCTTCAGGGGTCATCGGGCGGGCCGGTCATTTTCAAGGGCCGGCATTTTACACAATTGCCGGCCCTTCAAGCGTTTGCGGCTTCTGCCGCAGGCAGGAAAATCCGCGAACAATGATTCACATGAAAAACACGCTCCAAGCCCCTGCAATGTCAGGCATTTTGAACGTTATTGATCCATACTCTCTAAATGTAACGCAATGTGTATAACACCCATTGCAACACGGCACTTCCCAACCCTCCTTGAGTCAATCTGCGTGAAAATTCATCTCTCCATCTTAAGCCTGCTTTTCGTTCTGACAGGCACTGGCGCCTCTTCAACCGCCGCAGCGGCTGAAAGCATTTCTGCCCCCCGGGATACCTCACAACTGCACATCGCCTCAGGCAGCGCGATGTTGATCGATCTGAAAACCAACAAGATCATTTATGCCAGCAACCCGGACGTGATTGTCCCGATCGCCTCGGTGACCAAACTGATGACAGCCATGGTGGTGCTGGACGCCAAGTTGCCAATGGATGAATTCATCTCGGTCAACATCAGCGACACACCAGAGATGAAAGGTGTGTTTTCCCGAGTAAAACTCAACAGCGAGCTGTCCCGCCGGGAGATGATGCTGATCACCCTGATGTCATCGGAGAACCGCGCCGCAGCCAGCCTTGCCCATCATTATCCGGGCGGCTACGTGGCCTTTATTGCCGCGATGAACGCCAAGGCCAAGAGCCTGGGCATGATGAGCACCCATTATGTCGAGCCGACCGGCCTGTCGACCCACAACGTCTCGACTGCCCGGGACTTGAGCAAACTGCTGGCCGCCGCACGCCATTACCCGGTGCTCAGCCAGCTCAGTACCACCAAGGAAAAGACCGTCGCATTCCGCAAGCCCAACTACACCCTGGGCTTTCGCAATACCGACCATCTGGTGAACAAGGAGAAGTGGAATATCCATCTGACCAAAACCGGCTTCACCAACCAGGCCGGACATTGCCTGGTGCTGGTGACCGAGATGGGGAATCGTCCGGTGTCGCTGGTGATCCTCGATGCTTTCGGCAAATACACGCACTTTGCCGATGCCGGGCGCATTCGCAAATGGATCGAAACCGGTAAAAGCGGCAGTGTGCCGGAAGTCGCGTTGCGCTACAAAGCCGACAAAAACCTGCAGAACCGCCAGGGCACTGCCAGACAGGCCGCCAAGTAACCGCCCGGTGGCAGGGTCGAGGACATGAAGGAAAATGCAGGCACTTGCTCCGGGGAGAGGGTCAAAAGCAAATGCCTGCGTACTGCCCGTCCAGGCACATGCCTGCAGGCTCCCTGCTCTCCCGGACCGTCAAAAGAACCCCGCCGTGACGACGGGGTTCCACGCGGTCCGGATCAGTGCTGCAGTGCAGGCTGTTGCTCCCCGTTGATCGGGATGCGTTTGGCTTTTGCCTCTTCCGGTACGACCCGCTGCAGGTCGATGCTCAGCAAGCCATTGCTCAAGCCTGCGCCTTTGATCTCGATGTGGTCATCCAGACGGAAGGACAACTTGAAGGCCCGCTGGGCAATGCCCTGATGCAGATAGGTCAGGCCTTCGTCGTTAGCGGTTTCACGCTTGCTGCCGCTCACCGTCAGCACACCTTTCTCGACTTGCAGGTCCAGGTCTTCTTGCTGGAAGCCTGCTGCCGCTACAACGATGCGGTATTGATCTTCGCCGCGTTTCTCGACGTTGTAAGGTGGGTAGCCACCACTCGACTCATTGCGCAATGCTGTTTCAAACAAATCACTAAAACGGTCAAAACCGACAGAATTACGGAACAGTGGCGCCATGGAAAATGCGTTGCTCATCATTTAGCCTCCTGATTTCAGCGAGATTTTGTCTCCGCGACCCGGTTTCGGCATCGCGTACTCGCTAAATAAGGATCGGCAATGTCATTTCAAGGGGCTTTTTTGAAAAAAATTCGCCCTGCTCAAACCGCTTGAAAATCTGAGCTGTTAACCAGATGACGGACCTTCTCACAGTCGGTCTCGCGACGCATGGCGTTGAACAGCACTGCCGCCTCAGGGTAATTGCGTGTCAGCATGGCCAGCCACTGCTTGAGACGCCCCGGAGCCGAACGCGGAGTCAACTGAGCCTCTGCCTGGGCCCAAAAGTCACGGATCATGGGCTGCAAGTCCGCCCAGGTCATTTCCACCCCCTCTTCGCCCGCCTGTGCCGCGGCGATTTGCCGGGCCAGATCCGGACGTGACACCAGCCCGCGACCCAGCATGATGTCTTGCGCGCCACTGATTTCGCGACAACGGCGCCAGTCTTCTACCGACCAGATGTCACCGTTGGCAAACACCGGCACCTTGACCGCCTCTTGCACCTGAGCGATGTACTCCCAGTGCGCCGGAGGCTTGTAACCGTCCATCTTGGTCCGCGCATGCACCACAATCTGGCTGGCGCCGCCTTCGGCAAGGGCAATGGCGCATTCATTGGCACTGTCAGGCGTGTCAAAACCCAGACGCATCTTGGCCGTCACCGGGATATGCGCAGGTACCGTACGGCGCACTTGCAGCAGGATGGCGTGCAACAGTTCGGGCTCCTTGAGCAGCACCGCACCGCCACGGGACTTGTTCACGGTTTTGGCCGGGCAACCAAAGTTCAGATCAATCACTTCAGAGCCCAGCTGGCAGGCCAAGGCCGCGTTGTCCGCCAGGCAGGCCGGATCCGACCCCAGCAATTGCACGCGCAAGGGCACACCGGCACGGGTTTTGGCGCCGTGCTGGAGTTCAGGAGCAAGCTTGTGGAAGTAGGCTTCGGGCAGCAGCCGCTCGGTGACCCGAATAAATTCGGTCACGCACCAATCAATACCGCCGGTGCGGGTCAAAACATCACGCAGGATGTTGTCGACCAACCCCTCCATCGGCGCCAAAGCAATTTGCATGGGTGACTCTCATAAAAAACGTGCGGCAGTTTACGGGGCTTCGTTCAGCTCGTCACGACCACCGGGCTATAACCTTCGAGAAACTCCGCAGGCAAGCGCTTGGCCTTGCCGCTGGACAGCTCGATACAGACAAACGTGGTTTGAGCGCGCAGCAAGGTCTTGCCGTCGCTCGGGCGCACCAACTGGAAGCGACGCGTCATGCGCAGGCGCTGGTCACAATCGACAATCCAGGTCGCCAGTTGCAACTCGTCGCCTTCATAGGCGCTGGCGAGGTAATCAATCTCGTGCCGGCCCACGGCCATTGCCCGGTCAAGCCTGCGGTACTCGGCAAGGTCGAGCCCCAGTCGTTGCGAATGACGCCAGGCGCAACGTTCCAGCCAGACGACATAGGCGGCGTTATTGGCATGGCCAAACCCGTCGATGTCTTCGGCCTGCACTTGCAGATCAATGATGAACGGTGTCGCCAAATCCCAACTCATGCCTTGTCTCCGTGTGCACACATAAAGGGCGCAGTGTAACGCACCCCGCCTGCGCAAAGGCATGGGGTGGGCTGAGACGGGTGTAAAAGGTCAGGATCGGGCAAACGCCAGACAAACAAAAGGGCCATTCAATAATTGAATGACCCTTAAAAATCCCGCAGAGCGGGTAATCGTGGCGTCCCCTAGGGGACTCGAACCCCTGTTACCGCCGTGAAAGGGCGGTGTCCTAGGCCACTAGACGAAGGGGACACAAACCCTTCTAACAGTGATCAGGCGTTTGGCCTGATCGATTCAACGCCAGTGTGGCCCGACGTTGAACTGTAAATTGGTGGAGCTAAACGGGATCGAACCGTTGACCTCTTGCATGCCATGCAAGCGCTCTCCCAGCTGAGCTATAGCCCCGATTTATCGCCTGGCGGCGGAGCATCACCGAAGTGCTGCTTCTGTAAAACTGGCGTCCCCTAGGGGACTCGAACCCCTGTTACCGCCGTGAAAGGGCGGTGTCCTAGGCCACTAGACGAAGGGGACGTAACCCTTCTATACAACTGACCAGTGCTGAGCGCTGATCAATTCAAGGCCGGTGTGGCCAGACCTTGAACTGTAAATTTGGTGGAGCTAAACGGGATCGAACCGTTGACCTCTTGCATGCCATGCAAGCGCTCTCCCAGCTGAGCTATAGCCCCAAACAGTCAGTATTGCGTGTTGCTGTGTGGACGGGGCGCATATTAAGACCGGTTCGGGAGGCTGTCAAACTTATTTTAAAAGTTTTTTAAAAAAATTTGCCGTGAGAACAACCACTTACCCTCCTGCCCCCGTAAATACGGGCCCAAGTCTCAACCGCAATGCCGTAGCAGCTGCCGAAGGAACGCGGCTGCGTTCGATTGCAAAGCCATCGTAAAACCTGAATGCGCGATTTTTCAGTCAACCCTGCACTCAGCCTTTACGAAGGCTACGCCCCAAAACCAGCCTTCGCCAGCCGCTACGGATTATTAAACGCGGATCAATTCATCGCGCTGAACAGCTTTTCCCACTCTTTATTTTCTTTCTTGGACACGCCGCCCAGCAGATCCAGCGCCTGGCGCAGACGGAAACGGGTCAGGTCCGGCCCCAAGATCTCCATCGCGTCCAGAACCGAGACCGAGCTGGCCTGGCCCGTGATCGAAGCGAACATCAGCGGCATGGCATCGCGCAGTTTCAATTCAAGGGACTCAACCACCGTCTGAATGCAGGCGGTAATTGGCTCTTTTTCCCACTGGCGCAGGCTCTCGAGCTTCCACAGGATCAGTTGCATCAGTTGGCGCACTTGATCATTGGACAGTTTCTTGTGTTCGAACAGCTTGGCATCCAGCTGCAGGCCGCCTGCGAAGAAGAATCCGGCCAATGGCGCGATCTGGCTGAAGGTTTCAACCCGGCCCTGGACCAGCGGCGCGATCTTCATCATGTATTCTGGGTTCAGCGCCCATTGCTGAACGCGACTGGCGAACTCTTCCAGCGGCAGATCACGCAGCCACTGGCCGTTGAGCCAGGACAGCTTCTCGACGTCAAAGATCGGTCCGCCCAGCGAAACGCGGGACAGGTCAAAGTTGTCGACCATCTCCTGCAACGAGAACTTCTCGCGCTCGTCCGGCATCGACCAGCCCATGCGGCCCAGGTAGTTGAGCATCGCTTCAGGCATGAAGCCCATGCGCTCGTAGAACGTCACCGACGTCGGGTTCTTGCGCTTGGACAGCTTGCTCTTGTCCGGGTTACGCAGCAGCGGCATGTAGCACAGCTGCGGCTGTTCCCAACCGAAGTATTCGTACAGCAGGATCAGCTTCGGCGCCGAAGGCAACCATTCTTCGCCACGCAGGACGTGGGTGATGCCCATCAAGTGATCATCGACCACGTTGGCCAGGAAGTACGTCGGCAGGCCGTCGGTCTTCATCAGGACTTGCATGTCCATGCGGTCCCACGGGATCTCGACATCGCCCCGCAGCAGGTCCGGCACCACGCACACACCCTCGGTCGGCACTTTCATGCGGATCACGTGGGGCTCGCCAGCGGCCAGGCGGCTCGCGACTTCTTCTTTCGACAGCAGCAATGCACGGCCGTCATAGCGCGGGGTTTCACCCTTGGCCATTTGCTCGGCGCGCATCTGGTCCAGCTCTTCAGCGGTACAGAAGCACGGGAACGCATGGCCCATGTCGACCAGTTGCTGGGTGTACTTCTTGTAGATCTCGCTGCGCTCGCTTTGACGATAAGGGCCATGCGGGCCGCCAACGTCAGGGCCTTCGCTCCAGGTAATACCCAACCAGCGCAGGGCGTCGTAGATCTGCTCTTCGGACTCGCGGGTCGAACGCAACTGGTCGGTGTCTTCGATCCGCAGGATGAACTCGCCGCCATGCTGCTTGGCAAAGCAGTAGTTGAACAAAGCGATGTAAGCGGTGCCGACGTGGGGGTCGCCGGTGGGCGATGGCGCGATGCGCGTGCGAACGGTGGTCATGGGCGGTCTCGAAGTGGAGATAAAACAAAGGGCGAATGGTAACAGGCCGACCCGGCCCGGCTCCAGCACAGGACGGCCCGGTGAGCCCAGATCCCCTGCCGCACAGCCGAAAAAACCGAAAAAACACACTTTTCCTCGACCCGCCCCACGCAAACCCCTGTACCAGAGGTGCTAACCTCGTGCCCTCTCGACATTCCAAGGCTGGAGACACAGATGCCCCATGTAGTGCTGGTGCTGGTTGAAGCGGTAAACGATTACTTGCCGCTGCTGGAGCAGGCGGGATTTGAACTGATTCGAGCGCCGACACCGGCCAGCCGCGCCGAAGCGATTGCCGAACATGGCGGCCGCATCCAGGCCGTATTGACGCGCGGCCCATTGGGCCTGAGAGCGGATGAAATTGACGCCCTGCCCTCGCTCCAGATCATCTGCGTGATCGGCGCCGGTTATGAGCAGGTGGATTTGCAGGCGGCAAGCAATCGAGCGATTACCGTGACCAACGGTGCCGGTGCCAACGCCCCGACGGTCGCCGATCACGCGATGGCGCTGTTGCTGTCACTGGTGCGCAGCATTCCCCAACTGGACGCCAGTGTGCGGCGCAGTGAATGGAACAAGCCCATGCTGCCAACCCTGGAAGGCAAGCGCATGGGTATCCTCGGCCTCGGTGCCGTAGGCCTGGCCATCGCCAGGCGAGCCGCCCACGGTTTTGACATGAGCATCAGCTACCACAATCGCCAGCCCCGTCCCGGTACGCCGTACACCTACTGCGCCAGCGCGCTTGAGCTGGCCAGCACGGTGGATTTTCTGATCGTGGCCACGCCGGGTGGAGGCGACACCCGGCACTTGATCGACCGCAGCGTGATTGATGCCCTGGGCCCGCAGGGCTACCTGATCAACATTGCTCGCGCCAGCGTGGTTGACACCCAGGCCCTGGTTGAAGCGCTGGCCAACGGCCGCATCGCCGGGGCCGGACTGGACGTGTTCGATGACGAACCTCAAGTGCCTGACGCCCTCAAGGTACTGAGCAATGTGGTGCTCACGCCGCACGTCGCGGGTCAATCGCCCCAGGCCGCACAGGACACCGTGCAACTGGTGCTCGACAATCTCGAGGCCTTTTATGCCGGACGACCGGTGCTGACCCCGGTGCAGTTGCCCGCCGCTACCCGGCACCCAGCGCTATAAGACGGCCTGGATCAGCCCGCCAACTGCTGATCCAGCCACGCGGCCACCCGCACATGGATGCCGGGGATTTCTTCCAGCAGCCCGCTCATGCGCATGAAATCGTGGGTCAAGCCCGGCTCTTGCAGCAGCACGACCTCATTGCCTGCCTGCTTGAGCCTCTGGGCATACGCCAACCCTTCGTCATACAGCGGGTCGTAGCCGGCCAGGTACACCAGTGCCGGCGCCAGCCCGCTGACATCGGCCGCCAGCAACGGCGAAAGGCGCCAATCGCTCAGGTCGCCGGCGTTGCGGGTGTAATGCTGGTAGAACCAGTCCATGCTCGCGGTTTCGAGCAAATAGCCCTCGGCAAATCGCACATGGGAATCGCGCTTGCGACTGCCGTCCGTAACCGGATAAAGCAGCACTTGAGCCCGCGGGATAATGGCCAGCTCCTGCGGATCGGTGACTGCCAGTATCGACAGCACCGTGCTCAAGGTGCCGCCCGCGCTGTCACCGGCAAACGCCACCCGCGTAGGATCCAGACCGTGCTCGGTGCCGCCGCGCAGCAGCCAGTTGGCCGCGTCGCAGACATCGTGTACCGCGGTGGGGAACACCCACTCCGGCGCCAGCCGGTAATCCACCGCCAGCAGCGCAAAATGCCCCGCCGAAGCCAACCGGCGGCACAGCGCGTCATGGCTGTCGAGGCTGCCAATCACGTAGCCGCCGCCGTGAAAATACACCACCACAGGCAACAGTTCCGCCTCCAGCCCCGGCCGGCGATACACCCGCGCCCGCAGGCTGAACCCATCGCGCGCCGGAATCCGCAGGTCGTAGCTGTCCACATCGGTTACAGGCAGATCAAACACCTGTGAGCTTTGGTCAAATTCAGCGCGGGCCTGGGCCGGTGTCATCTCGTGCATCGGCTGGCTCTTGCCGGTCATGCGGCTCAATTCAACCAATTCCAAAAACGCTTCCAGTTCGGGTAACACTGACATTTCAATTCCTTCAATTCAGGGAGTCGCTGGCAAGCAGGCATACGGGTGCCTGCGCCAATAATTCATCGAGCTGTGCCAGCAATGCCGCGTGATTCAGCAACTCGTAGTGACCGCGTGCCACGACCGTGTGACTGGCCCCGGTACCGGTTTGCGCCGCATGCACCCGGCGCTCGTCCTCGCGGCCGGGCACCCACCAATGGTGAGCAGCCACCTGGGTGCGAGGCAACGCACGCTGCTCCAGCGCCAACTGCTTGAGGCGCGAGCCCACCGCAAAGATCTGGCTCAACTCCGCCGACCCCAGCAGGCCGTGTTCAGCCTGGTTGTCCCGTGACTCGGCCATGGCTGCCTCAATCACCTGCTCCGCGTTCAGCGTCTGATCCTGCGTCAACGTCTGCGCGTCGGCGTCGGGCACGCCCAGTACAAAGCGCAAGAAGTCTTGCAAGTCTTCACGCCCGTCAGTGGCCTCGGCCGTGCCGGCGACATAACTGTCCACCAGTCCGGCGAACGCCACCTGCTGGCCTTGCGCTTCCAGCGCCTGAGCCACCAGCAACGTCAATGCGCCACCCAGCGACCAACCCAGCACGTGATACGGCCCGTGCGCCTGTTGCTGACGAATGCGCTCGGCATACGCCCGCGCCATGTCCTGCAACGAGCCGTCCTGCCAGTGCGGGTCGAGCAACATGCGGCACTGCACACCATAAACGCTGCGACGCCCGTCCAATTTACGGGCCAGTGGCTCGTAATCGAACACCGTGCCAAAACCGGCATGCAGGCAGAACAACGGCGGCACCGAGCTGACCCGGCTATTAAGTGCCAGCAACGGGTCTGGCGCCCCGGTTTGAACAGCGGGTTCAAAACCGCTGAGTTCGCCGATGCAAGGTTTTTGCATCAGGTCGCGCAGTTTGAGGTTCAAGCCCAGTTCAGGCTGATGGCGCACCCGCGAGATGACTTTGAGCACCTGCAACGAGTCACCGCCCAGCTCGAAGAAGTTATCGTCGATACCCACCCGCTCCAGCCCCAGCACGTCTTGCCAGATCCCTGCCAAGGCCTGTTCCAGCGCATTGCGCGGGGCGCGATAAGTGCCCTGGCGCAGCTGCGGTTCAGGCAGTGCGCGACGGTCCAGTTTGCCGTTGGCCGACAGCGGGAAACGCGCCAGCGCTACGATGTGCGCAGGCACCATGTAATCCGGCAGTTGCGCGTGTAATTGCTGTTTGAGATCACGCTCCAGGGTGGCGCTGGCGGTTGCCACCACATAACCCGCCAGCTGTTTGCCGCTCACCCCGTCGATCACGGTGACCGCCGCATCCTGCACCCCGGAGCACTGACGCAGACGAGCTTCGATTTCCCCCAGTTCGATACGGAAACCGCGAATCTTCACTTGCTGGTCGAGGCGGCCCAGATAGTCGATCAGCCCGCACTCGCGCTGGCGCACCAAATCACCGGTGCGGTACATCCGCCCGCCGTCGCCCTGGAACGGGTCCGGGACGAAACGTTCGGCGCTCAACCCCGGCTGGCGATGGTAACCCCGGGCCAGACATTCCCCGCCCAGATACAACTCACCGCTGACACCCACCGGCAACGGGTTCATGTCCGCATCCAGCACGTACACTCCACGCCCGGCCACGCTACGGCCAATCGGCGCGTAAGCCGCATCGCAACACGCTGAGACGTCGGCACGCCACAGCAGCGGCGTAACCACGGTTTCGGTCGGGCCGTAACCGTTGACCAGACGCTGCGGCTGCAACGCCCGTTTGGCCAGTTCAAAACTGGCATCCGGCACAGCGTCGCCGCCAAAGCAATAGGTGTGGACAGCAGGCGGATTGCCCTGCACCAGCGCCACTTGCGCCAATTGCTGCAAGTACGCCGGCGGGAAGCACGCCACCGTCACCCGCTGTTGATGCAGCACCTGCAACGTCTGCTCCGGGGTCCACAGCGAATCCTCGCGAATCACCAGGCTGCCACCGGCCAGCAGCACACTGAGCCAGCGCTCTTGGGCGCCATCGAAGGCGAACGACATAAAATGCAGTTCGCGGCTCTGCGGGCTTAGCTCATACAGACCGATAATGCCCTGACAGTGCCGCGCAATCGGCTCGCGTGCCACGGCCACACCCTTGGGCTGACCGGTGGAACCCGAGGTGTAGATCAGATACGCCAGGTGTCCGGGCAGCGATTGGACCGCACGCGGGGCGGTGTCTATTTCGCTCAGTTGATCCAGCCACAAACGCGGTGTCTGCACGTTCAAGGCCACCCGCTGATCCACATCGCTGTTGCACAACAACAGGCTGGCTGCAGAGTCGGCCAGCATGAAATCCAGGCGTTGCGCCGGGTAATCGAGGTCCAGCGGCAAGTACGCGGCTCCGGTCTTGAGCACTGCCAAAAACGCCACAATGGTCTGTTCCGAACGCGGCAACGCCACCGCCACCAAGGCTTCCGGGCCAATGCCACGGGCCTGTAAGTGCGCCGCCAACATATCGGCCTGAGCCTCCAGTTGCGCATAGCTCAGCGCTCGCCCCTCACAGATCAGGGCCACGGCCAGCGGTTGATGCGCCACCTGCGCACTGAAGCCCTGCACCAGATCCGTCACTGGCGCGCCGTCGCGTGGCAACTCCAGTCGCGCCTGCGGTAGGCCGATGTCGCCGATCAGGCACCCCGCATCGTTCGGTAATTGCGCCAGCAAACCTTCAAGACCGGCGCGAATGCGTTGCGCTTCAACCTCGCTAAAACGCTCGCGCAAGTACAGGTATTCCACTTCAAGCCCTTGGTCGGTGGCGCTGACCATCAGGTCCATCGGGAAGTTGGTCACACCGCCGCTGCCGACCTCGGCAAACTTCAGCTCGCCATCCTGCTCGCCGCGCAACGCACGGTCCACCGGATGGTTTTCAAACACGATGATGCTGTCGAACAGTCCTTGCCCGCCCTGCCCGGCCCAGCGCTGAATGTCCGCCAGCGGTGTGTGTTCAAAGTCGCGAATGGCCAGGTTGTAATCCTGCAATTGGCGCAGCCAGTCACCCAGCGGCTGCTGCGGGTCGAGGGTCTGAATCACCGGCAAGGTATTGATAAACAGCCCGAGCATGTCTTGGGCCCCGGCCAGTTCGGTCGGACGCCCCGCCACCGTGGCGCCGAAGGCCACGCAGCGCTGCCCGGTGTGACGCTGCAACAGCAACAGCCAGGCCGCTTGCACCAGGGTGTTGAGGGTCACGCGCTGGCGGTTGGCAAATCGCTGCAAACGGTGGGTCGCGTCGCTGTCCAGGTAGCTGTACAGCACACCGTGCCCGCTGCCCCCGGTGTTGGCCGCATTGGCCAGTATTGTCGGGGTTTGCAGTGGGCTCAGACGCTCGCGCCAGAAGTCTTCGGCCACGCTGACGTCCTGTTGCGCCAGCCAGCTGATGTAATCGGCATAGCGCCCGGTCAATGCCGGCAACGCCTGATCAGCGTAAAGGCGCAGCATTTCCCCGAGCAGGCGTGAAGCACTCCAGCCGTCCAGCAGCAAGTGATGGTAGGTCCAGATCATCTGGAACTGACGCTCGCCCAGGCGCACCAGGGTAAAACGCATCAGCGGCGGGCAGTCCAGGTCGAATCCACGGGCCTGATCCTGCGCCGCCAGGGCCTGCAAGGCGGCCTCGGGTGCCGCGTGTTCGCGCCAGTCCAGCTCAACGATCGGCAAGCGGGCCTGGCGGTAGACCGCCTGCAGCGGGTCGGCCAGACCGTCGCGCCACATAAAGGCTGCGCGCAGCACTTCGTGACGTTCGAGCAAGACCTGCCATGCCGCCCGGAAACGCTCCACCTGCAAGCCTTCCACCGCCACGCTGAGCTGGTTGACGTAGAGGTTCAGCTCCGGCGATTCAACACAGTGGAACAACATGCCCTGCTGCATCGGCGACAGCGGATACAGGTCGTCCAGCACGCTGCGATCCACCTGCACCGCGCCCGGCACTTGAGCAAAGGCCAGGGTTTGGAGCCCCGGCAATGACTGCCGCCCGGTGGTGCTGGCCACCGCCGCCAGCCCGCGAATGGTTTGCGCCTCGAACAATTGCTTGGGGGTAAACGCCAGCCCGCGTTGTCCGGCACGGCTCACCGCCAGCAGCGAAATAATCGAGTCGCCACCCAGGTCGAAAAAGTTCTCGGTCACGCCAATCGCATCCAGCCCCAGCACGTCTTGCCAGACCTCGGCCAGCAAGGCCTCCGCCGGTGTCGTCGGCGCCACCCGCTGCGCGGCCTGACGACTGGCCTCGGGTGCAGGCAAGGCCTGGCGATCGAGTTTGCCATTGGGGGTCAGCGGCAGAGCCGCCAGGCACATCAGGTGCGCCGGTAACATATGGGCGGGCAAGCGGCTGCGCAAATGCGCCAGCAAAGCTTCGCGCAACCCGGCTTCATCGGCCATTGGGTCGCGGGCCACCACGTAGCCCACCAGTTGCCGGCTGACCGGCCCCTCACGGTCGACGACAAAGGCTTCGCGCACCCCTTGGTGTTCCAGCAAGCAGGCTTCGATTTCCCCCAGTTCGATACGGAAACCGCGAATCTTCACCTGCTGGTCGATACGCCCCAGATACTCGACCACGCCGTCCTCGCGCAACCGCGCCAGGTCACCACTGCGGTACAGGCGTGCCCCCGATACAAAGGGATCGGGCACAAAGCGCTCGGCGGTCAGGGCCGGGCGCTGGTGATAACCGCGGGCAATCCCTTCACCGCCCAGGTACAGCTCCCCGGCCACCCCCACCGGCAGCGGTTGCAGGCTGCCATCCAGCACATAGGCGCTGCGTTCACCGACCGGACGCCCGATGGGCAAAAACGCCGATTCGAATTGACTGCCCGGGTACGCGCACCAGATCAGCGGGGTAATCACCGTTTCGGTCGGCCCGTAGCCGTTGATGATGCGCGGCGGCTGCAGCACCCGCTGCACTTCATCAAAGGCGTGCTTGGGCATGCCTTCGCCGCCCACGGTGTAGGAACGAATGGGCAATTTGCGCCCGGCTTCGCCCATGTAATCGGCCATTTGCAGCAAGTAACTCGGCGTGAAACAGGCAATGGTGATGCCGTGTCGCTCGATCTCCTCGCAGGTGCGCTGGGCACTCCAGACCTCGTCATCGCGGGGCATCAGTGCCGAGCCGAACACCAGCGGGGTCAGCCAGCGTTCGTGGGCACCGTCAAAACTGATGGAGGCGAACTGAAGCTCGCGGTCGTCCGGGGTCATGCCGTACAAGGCGCCAATCGACAGGCAATGCATGGCCAGCGGGCCGTGAGCCACGCTCACGCCCTTGGGGCGGCCGGTGGATCCCGAGGTGTAAATCAGGTAGGCCAGATTGCTCGCATCGGTCAGGTTGCGCGGGTTGTCGCCCGGCAGATGGCCCACGGCCTCGCGGTCCAGTTCCAGCACCGGCAGACCTTCAATCTGCGGCAGTGCGGCGCGCAACCACGATTGGCTGAGTAGCAGCGCAATGCCGCTGTCCTGCATCAGATAGCCCAAGCGCTCGGCCGGATAGGCCGGGTCCAGCGGCACGTAGGCGCCGCCGGCTTTAAGAATCGCCAGCAGGCCAATGATCATCTGCGGCGAGCGCTCCACCGCGATCCCGACACGGACCTCCGGGCCAACCCCCAGTTCGCGCAGGCGATGGGCCAGACGGTTGGCGCGCTGGTTGAGGTCGGCGTAACTGAACGTGGTGTCGGCAAAAATCAGGGCCGTTGCCTCGGGGCGAATGGCCGCCTGTGCCTCGATCAACTGATGCACGCAGTGTTGCGTCGTGGGGCCCGGCGGCGGATTCCAGTCCTGCAAGAGCCGGGTCTGTTCGCCAGCGCTCAGCAGTTGCAACTCACCCAGACTGGCCTGCGGCGTGGCCACCATGGCGTGCAGCAGGCACGCCAGATGTTCACTCATGCGGGCAATGGCGACCGGGCTGAAATGGCTGAGCAAGAAACTCCACGTCAGGCTCAACTGCCCTTCACTGACGGCTGCCAGGGTCAGCGGGTAATTGGTGCGCTCATGGTTGTCCGGCACCGAAAAGCTCAAACCGTCCGGTGCGCCCTGCTGCAAGGCCTGGGCAATCGGGAAGTTTTCAAACACCAGCAGACTGTCGAACAGCGGCTCGCCCGTACGCCCGGCCCAACGCTGTACATCACTCAGGGCGGTGAATTCATGCTCGCGCAATTCCAGGTTGTGCGCCTGCAAACGGCCCAGCCACTGCACCACACTTTCGGCGGCTTGCGGCCGGGTGATCACCGGCAAGGTATTGATAAACAGGCCGAGTTGCTGCTCCGCCCCCGGCAAGTCGACCGGACGCCCGGAGACCGTGGCACCGAACGCGACCGTCTGCTGGCCGCTGTAGCGTTGCAACAACAGCGCCCATGCGCCCTGGACCAGGGTGTTGAGGGTGACCGCATGTTGCCGGGCAAAAGCGGCGAAGGCCGCGCTGCTGCGCGCATCGAACACCTGGCGGTGGTCAGCATGCGCGCTGTCCGCCGTCTCATCGGCGGCATGCGGTGCCAGAGTCTGGGCCAGCAAGGTCGGGTTTTCCAGTGTCGCCAGTTGCTCGCGCCAGAACGCCTCATCAGCCATCGCATCCTGAGCCTGCAGCCAGCCGATGTAGTCGGCAAAGCGCCCCTGTTGAGGCGCCACGTCAACCCCGGCGTAGCGTTGCAGGACTTCCCCCAACAGCAAGGCATTGCTCCAGCCATCCAGCAGCAGATGGTGGTGGGTGTAGATCAGTTGCTGACGCTGCTCATCCAGGCGCACCAGCGCCAGACGCAGCAAGGGCGGCTGGGCCGGGTCGAACTGCAAGCGTTCGCTGCGCGCCAGCAATTGCAGCTCTGCCGAGTGCTCGGCACGGCCACGCCAGTCGAGCACGGTCAACGGCAACGCCAATGCGCGCTGCACCAGTTGCACCGGCGCCGCAGCGCCTTCAGGCCAATGAAAGCCACTGCGTAAAATCGGGTGTGCATCCAGCGTCGCTTGCCACGCCCGGGCAAGACGTGCCGCATCCAGCCCCGTGACTTCAACGCTGAGCTGATTGACGTAAGCCCCGGCCTGGGGTTCGTACAGGCTGTGGAATAACAGGCCGCTCTGCATCGGCGACAGCGGGTACAGGTCTTCGATCTGGCGTGGCGCCACTGGCAATTGATCGAGCTGGGCCTGGGTCAGGCTGGCCAAGGCAAAATCGGCCGGGGTCACGCCGCTGTTGTCCGGCGCCAGACAATGTTCGACCAGTGCCTGCAACTGCGCGGCAAATCCATCGGCCAACGCTTGAATGGCCTGCGTGTCAAAACACTCCTGGCTAAAGCTCAGGTCCAGCTTCAGCTCACCGCCATACACCTGGCCGTCCACCGAAAGCCAGTTGGCCAGCGGCGAATCCAGGCTTTGCGTCGCGCCACTGGCCTCACGGGCCGGGACAAACAGCGCATCTTCGCTGAAGCTCTGATCGAACTGACCCAGGTAATTGAAGGTCACCCGCGCTGGCGCCAGCGCCGCAAGGCTGGCCTGGGCAGCGGCATCCCCCTGATAACGCAACAGGCCAAATCCCAGGCCTTTGCCCGGCACCTCGCGCATCTGTTGCTTGATGGCCTTGATCGAGCCGGCGATATCGGCCGCCGGGGTCAATTTGACCGGGAACAGGCTGGTGAACCAGCCCACGGTGCGGGTCAGGTCGATGCCGTCGAACAGCTCTTCGCGGCCGTGGCCTTCGAGCTGGATCAGTGCATCGGCTTCCCCGGTCCAGTCGCACAAGGCGCGGGCCAGAGCCGTCAGCAGCAGGTCGTTGATCTGGGTGCGATAGGCCGCCGGGGCTTGCTGAAGCAATTGCCGGGTCTGCTCGCGGCCCAGCCCCAGGCTGACCACCTGCCGATGACGCAGTGCCTGACTGCCATTGGCCCGAGCCAATGGCAAATCGCCGCTGACGCCGTGCAACCGGGCCTGCCACCACGCCAGCTGTGCCGCCAGCTCCGGGCTTTTGGCGTAGGTATCGAGTCGGGTGGCCCAGTCTTGCAGCGCGATGGTTTTTTCCGGCAACGCCTGCCCGGCGTAAGCCGCTTGCAAGTCTTCGAGCAGCACCCGCCATGACACGCCGTCCACCACCAGGTGGTGAATCACCAGTAACAAACGCTGGCCGCCGTCTTCATGATCGATCAGCACCACCCGCAGCAGCGGGCCGTCATGCAGCGACAGACTGCGCTGGGCCTCATCGCACAAACCTTGCAGTGCCTCAGCGCTTTGCACCTGAGCGGTCCACAACAAATCGGTGGCCGCCACGCTGTCCAGCGTCGCATAGCGCGCGGTCCATTGCCCGGCCTGCTGCCGGAACTGCAAGCGCAACGCGTCATGCCGGGCCAATACCTGCTGGACAGCGGTTTGCAGACGCAGCAGGTCCAGGGGTTCGCGCACCTCAAGCAGAACCGACTGGTTCCAGTGCCCGGGCTGCACGGTCTGGTTGTCGAAGAACCAGCGCTGCACCGGCGTCAGGGCCTGAAGGCCGACACTCGGGCCCTGGGCAATGGGCGCCACCGTTTGCTGGCTGACGACTGCCGCCAGCGCGTGCAGGGTCGGTTGTTGAAACAGGTCGCGGGGTTGCAAGCGCAGACCGGCGCGGCGGGCCCGGCTGACTACCTGGATAGAAATGATCGAATCGCCGCCCAGCTCGAAGAAGTTGTCCTGGCGCCCGACCTGTTCCAGGCCCAGCACGTCTTGCCAGATGGCCGCCAATTGCCGCTCGTTGTCAGTGCGCGGAGCCTCGAAGGCACGCTGGCTGATGCTCACCTGCGGCGCCGGTAACAGCCTGCGCTCCAGCTTGCCATTGGGACTCAGGGGCATGCATTCGATCAGCACCCAGTGCGTGGGCAGCATGTAGTCCGGCAGGCTGCGCAGCACATGCGCCTTCAAGGTTTCGCGCAACGCTGCCTGGGCCTCGGGCTGCTCGAGCCACTGCGGCTCGGCAGGCACCAGATACGCCACCAACTGGTTGTCCAGCGCCACCACCACTGTTTCCTGCACCTGCGGATGACCGTGCAGGCACGCTTCGATTTCACCCAGCTCGATCCGCAGGCCGCGCAGCTTCACCTGATGGTCGATCCGCCCGCAGTATTCAATGGCCCCGTCAGTGCGGTAACGGGCCAGGTCGCCGGTGCGGTACAAGCGTTCGCCGCTGCCGAAAGGATCAACCACAAAACGGTCTGCGGTGAGGCCCGGTCGGGCGTGATAACCCCGGGCCAGGCCGCTGCCCGCCAAGTACAGTTCACCCATGGCGCCCGTGGGCAAGGCTTGCAGTTCGGGGCTGAGGATGTAAGTGCGCAGGTTGGCAATCGGGTGCCCGATCGGCACGCTGTCGCGGCCTTCTTCGACACAGGTCCAATGGGTGACGTCGATCGCGGCTTCGGTCGGGCCATACAAGTTGTACAGCGCCGTCTGCGGCAGGCAGCGCAGGGTCTCGCGCTGCAATTGCATCGGCAGCGCTTCGCCGCTGCAGACCACCCGGCGCAGGCTCGTGCACTGCGAGGCTTCGTCTGCGCGGATAAACGCTTGCAGCATCGACGGCACAAAATGCAGGGTGGTGATCGCCTGCTCGACAATCAATGCCGCCAGTTGCTGCGGGTCACGATGGACGTCGGGCGCGGCCACCACCAATGTGGCGCCGTGCATCAGCGGCCAGAAAAACTCCCACACCGACACGTCAAAACTGAACGGCGTCTTTTGCAGCACCCGATCCGCCGCCTTCAAGCCGTACGCCTGCTGCATCCAGGCCAGGCGGTTGTACAGCGCGCCGTGGCTATTGCCCGCGCCCTTGGGCTTGCCGGTGGAGCCGGAGGTGTAGATCACATACGCCAGGTTCTCCGGGCAGGCCAGGTTGATCAGGTTCTCATCACCCTGGTCGTCCAGCCACGCCGGCCCTGGCTCAAGGCACAACACCGGCAACCCCTCGGGCAACGGCAGTCGCTCCTGCACAGAGGCCTGGGTCAGCAACAGGCTGATACCGCTGTCTTCAAACAGGTAAGTCAGACGCTCCGCCGGGTATTGCGGGTCCAGTGGTACGTAAGCACCGCCGGCCTTGAGCGTCGCCAGCAAGCCGATCACCAGCTCCAGCGAACGCTCGCAGGCCACGCCAACCCGTATTTCCGGGCCCACGCCTCTGGCGCGCAAATGGTGCGCCAGGCGATTGGCCCGTTGATTCAGTTCGCGGTAGCTCAGCTGTTGTTCACCAAACACCAGGGCACAGGCCTGCGGGGTGGCCAGGGCCTGCGCTTCAATATGCAGGTGTACGCACTCTGGGCCGGGATAGGTCTGCTGCGTAGCATTCAGCCCGTGCAAGGTCGACTCGACGTGTGCCGCTGCCAGCATCGGCAGCTCGCCGATCGCACACTCGGGGTTGGCAACGATGCCCGCCAGCAGGTTGCGCCAATGCTGCGCCAGGGTGTCGATACGCGCGGCATCAAACAGATCGGTGGCGTAGGTCAGGCTAGCCATCAGCTGCTGACCTTCCTCGTGGGTATCCAGTTGCAGGTCGAACTGGGTGGTGCGCCCCGGTAATTCCAGGCTTTCGACGGTGAGCCCGGCGAGCATCCCGCTCAACGCCCCCGGACGGCTTTGCTGGTGGTTGAACATCACCTGGAACAACGGACTGTGGCTGAGGCTGCGCTCACCTTGCAACGCCTGCACCACCTGCTCGAAGGGCAAGTCCTGATAGCCCTGGGCATCCAGCGAGCGGTCGCGGGTTTGCGTCAACAGCTGCGCAAACGGCAGGTGCCCGTGCAGTTCGGCACGCAGCACCTGGGTGTTGACGAAAAAGCCGATCAGGCCTCGGGTTTCGGCGCGGCTACGGTTGGCCACCGGCACACCGATCCGCAGATCCTTTTGCCCGCTGTAGCGGTGCAGCAAAACCTGAAAACTGGCCAGCAGCAACATGAACGGGGTCACCCCGCGCTCCCGGGCCAGGGCCATCAATCCCTGGGCCAGCAGCGGGTCCAGGGCAAAATCCAGGCGCGCTCCGCGTTGCGAAGCCTGGGCCGGACGCGCGCGGTCACCGGGCAATTCCAGCACCGGCTGTTCGCCGCCCAATTGCTCGCGCCACCAGTCCAGCTGGCGTTCCTGCTCGCCGGCCTGCATCCAGCGCCGTTGCCACAATGCGTAGTCGGTGTACTGAATCGGCAACGCAGGCAGCTCAATGGCCGTGCCTTGGGCGTGGGCCGCGTACAGCTGCGAGAACTCGTCGACCAGCACCCCCATCGACCAGCCGTCGGCGACGATGTGGTGCAAGGTCAGCAGCAACACGTGGTCGCCTTCGTCCAGCTGGATCAGATTCACCCGCAGCAACGGACCGTGCTGCAAATCGAACGGCCGGGCGATGTCCTGTTCCAGCAGCTGCATAGCCACACCCAGGCGCTCGGCCTCAGGCCGGTCGCGCAGGTCATGGCGAGCCAGTTGCACGGCGGGCGAACCTTCGCCCGCGCACCGTTGTTGGCGAATCTGGCCATCGGTTTCAATGAACACGCTGCGCAGGCTGTGATGGCGTTCAAGCAGGGCATCGAAGCTGCGCTGCAAGGCCTCGACCTGCAGTGGGCCGTGCAAACGCAAGGCCGCAGGGATGTGATACGCCGCGCCTTCGGGGTCGAGTTGCCACAAAAACCATTGGCGCTGCTGCGCATAAGACAGCTCGCACGGCTCATCCGCCGCAGTGGTGGCCGGGATCGGCAGTTGGCCGAAGCTGACGCCCTGTTCCTGCATTTTTTGCAGGAACTCGCGGCGTTGGTCAGGCGCCAGGCTGGCGAAGCGGTTGGCAATACGCCAGGCGGTCGAGTTTTCCATCAGTTGATCTCCATCTCGTCGAGCAGCGATTCGAGCGCGCTCAGACGAACATCGTTATCCGCAGGCGTTTGTGCCTGTGCCAATGCGGCATAGGCTTGAAGGTCGGCAGCTTCGAACAGCGCACGCAGCGCCAGATCGATGCCCAGTTGCAGTTCGACCCGGGCACTGGCCTGGGCCGCGAGCAGCGAATGCCCGCCCAATTCAAAGAAGTTGTCGTGACGCCCTACCCGCTCGATATCCAGCACGCTGGCCCAGATCTCGGCGAGTCGGGTTTCCAGCTCACCCACCGGCGCGCTGTAAGGGCGCTGCCAGGCATCGGCGTCGGGAGGCGGCAAGGCCTTGCGGTCGAGCTTGCCGTTACCGGTCAGCGGCAAGGCATCGAGCAGCAACCAATGGCTCGGCACCATGTAATCCGGCAGGTCGGCCTTGAGCGCAGCGCGCAAGTGTTCGCGCCAGGCCAGCGGGTCCAGCGGTGTCTCGTCTGCCACCAGATAGGCGCACAGCTGCGGGCCGTTGGCGCTGTGGTGTACGCTCAAGACCGCTTCGGCGACACCGGCGTGCTGCTTGAGGCAGGCCTCGATTTCCCCCAGTTCGATGCGCAAGCCGCGGATTTTCACTTGCTGGTCGATACGCCCCAGGTAATCGATCGTGCCGTCCGCCCGCTGACGGGCCAGATCGCCGCTGCGGTACAGCCGCTCCCCGGGCGCAAACGGGTTGGGCACAAAGCGCTCGGCACTGAGTCCGGGGCGAGCGTGATAACCGCGAGCCAGGCCGGCCCCGGCGATGTACAACTCGCCCGCACAGCCCGGCGCAACGGCTTGCAACTGGCTGTCGAGCAAGTACCACTTGAGGTCGCTGATCGGCCGCCCCATGGGGCTTTGGGCCGCGGCGTCGAGGTCCGCCGGGCTCAGCGCACGGTACGTCACGTGAACCGTGGTTTCGGTGATGCCGTACATGTTGACCAGGGTCGTTGGGTGTTCGCCAAAGCGTTCGTACCACGGGCGCAGGCTCGACACCTCCAGCGCCTCGCCGCCGAAGATCACCCAGCGCAGCGCCAGCGGTTGCGGGCTGTTGCAAGCAACTGGCAGCAATTGGCGGAACGCGGTGGGGGTCTGGTTGAGCACCGTGACCTGCTCATCGCACAACAATTGATGGAACGCCTGCGGCTCACGGCTGGTGTAATACGGCACGATGACCAGGCGCCCGCCCGTGCAGAGCGCACCGAACAGCTCCCACACCGAAAAGTCGAAGGCAAAGGAGTGGAACAGGGTCCAGACGTCTGCCGGACCGAAGCCAAAGTCTTGCGCCGTGGCGCTGAGCAAACGGGTGACGTTGCCCTGACTCAACAGCGCGCCCTTGGGCCGCCCGGTCGAACCCGAGGTGTAAATCACATAGGCCAGGTTTTCGGGCCGGGTGAAGTTCTCCGGGTTCTGCTCGCTGAAGCCGTCCAGCGCCAGATGCTCAAGGCACAGCGTCTGCACCCCGACCCGTGGCGGCAGGGCTTCCAGCAGGTGTGCCTGGGTCAGCAACAGGTGAATGCCGCTGTCTTCGATCAGGTAGCTCAGGCGCTCGGCCGGCGACTGCGGGTCCAGCGGCACATAGGCCCCCCCGGCCTTGAGAATCGCCAGCACCCCGACCACCAGCGCAATCGACCGCTCAGTGGCAATCCCGACCCGTACTTCCGGGCCCACCCCCAACTCGCGCAGCTTGTAGGCCAAGCGGTTGGCCCGGGCATTGAGCGCTGCGTAACTCAGCGTCTCCTCGGCACAACTCAGGGCGATGGCCTGCGGTTGCAGGGCGGCCTGCGCTTCAAACAATTGATGCAGGTTAAGCGGCGACGCTTCAGCCAGCGGCGGGATCTGCGGGTTCCACTGGCGGATCAGCGCCTGTTGCTCATCGGCCTCCAGCAACGGCAACCCGGCAATCCGCTGTTGCGGCTCACGCACCACGGCGCGCAGCAGGCTCAGCCAATGCCCCGCCAGACGCTGAATCGTCGCGGCGTCATACACCTCGCTGGCGTAGGTCAGGCTGGCATGCAGGTGCTCGCCCTGCTCTTCGGTATCCAGCGCCAGGTCGAACTGGGCCGTGGATGGCTGCCAGTCCATACGCTCGACACGCAGGCCCGGCAAGCTGCGTTCAACGCTTTCACCTATCGCTCGCTGGTGGTTGAACAGCACCTGAAATAACGGACTATGGCTCAGGCTGCGCTCGGGGTGCAGGGCCTCGACCAGTTGCTCGAAGGGCAGATCCTGATGCGCTTGTGCCCACAGCGCGGTGGCCTTGACCTGTTGCAACAGGCTGGCGAAAGACTGCTGGCCATCGATGTCGGCACGCAGCACCTGGGTGTTGATGAAGAAGCCGATCAGGCCTTCGGTTTCGATCCGTCCGCGTCCGGCATTCGGCACGCCGACAGGGATCGCCGACTGGCCGCTGTAGCGATGCAGCAGGGTCTGGAAACTGGCCAGCAGCAACATGAACAGCGTGACGTTGTGCTGTTGCGCCAACTGCCGCAACCCGGTGGCCAGCTCCCGGTCGATGCTCAGTTCGAGGCGCGTCCCCTGCTCGCTGCGCGTTGCCGGGCGAGTCAGTTCGCTGGGCAATTGCAGCGGCGAGTGCTGCGATCCGAGCTTCTCGCGCCAGGCCTGCAGCTGACGTTCGCCTTCACCGGCGTGCAGCCAGTCATGCTGCCACGCGGCGTAATCGGCGTAGCTCACCGTCAAGGCCGGCAGCCGCGCAGGCTGACCCTGGACATGGGCCGCGTACAGGGCGCTGAATTCATCGACCATGACCTGCATCGACCAGCCATCGGCGGCGATATGGTGCACGGTCAGCACCAGCACATGCTCATCGGTGCCGACGTCAAGCAGCAGCACACGCA
The DNA here is from genome assembly GCF_019266105.1 of Pseudomonas sp. D1HM. NCBI lineage: Bacteria > Pseudomonadati > Pseudomonadota > Gammaproteobacteria > Pseudomonadales > Pseudomonadaceae > Pseudomonas > Pseudomonas sp. D1HM. Next base: position 113,531 of record NZ_LRMN01000005.1, read on the forward strand.
GCAGCGGCCCGTTGCGCAGGTCAAACGGCTGGGCCATTTCGTGGGCCACCCGGGCGTCAATCTCAGCGGCGGTGGGCGCGTTCAAAGACAGCTCGCGCAAGGCCAGCGGCAGACTCGCGTGCTGCACCGCACGCGCCTGTTGGCCATCCTGGCTGAACGTGGTGCGCAAGGTGGCGTGGCGCGCTTGCACGTCAGTGAAGCTGCGCAGCAATGCGTCACGGTCGAGCGCGCCCTTGAGGCGCAAGGCGGCCGGAATATTGTACGCGGCGCTGTGCGGATCCAGCTGCCAGAGAATCCATTGGCGCTGCTGGGCATAGGACATACGCAGAGGCTGATCCATGGCCTGCGGGCGCAAGGCCGGTGGGTTGACGCTGTTCGGCCGAGCCTCGCAACGCGCAGCAAACGCGCTGAGCACGCTGGTTTCAAACAGGCTGCTCAGGGGCAGTTCGATATTCAGTTGCTGGCGCACGCGGGACACCACTTGCGCCACCAGCAGCGAATGCCCGCCCAGCTCGAAGAAGTTGTCATCGCGGCCCACTGCGTCCAGCTTGAGCACCTCCTGCCAGATCGCCGCGATACGGCTTTCGATCCCGGCGCGGGGCGCGACGACGTCGCGCTGCCAGTCCGCCGCGTGGGCCTGGGGCAGCGACTTGCGGTCGACCTTGCCGTTGGCATTCAGCGGCAGCTGGTCGAGCCGCTGCCATTGCTGCGGCACCATGTATTCCGGCAGTTGCACCTTGAGCCCGGCCTTGAGCTGCTCACGCAATCCAGCCCAGTCCAGCGCCTCATCGGCAGGCACTACGAAGGCCACCAGCGCCTTGCCGATCGGGCCGTCCTGCACCACCACCGCGGCTTCACGCACGCCAGCAAGCTGGCGCAGACGGGATTCGATTTCCCCCAGTTCGATGCGGAAACCGCGCACCTTGACTTGCTGATCGATGCGGCCGACATATTCCAGTTGCCCGTCGACCCGTCGCCGCGCCAGGTCGCCGGTGCGGTACAGACGCTCACCGGCCTGCACGGCATAAGGGTTGGGCAGGAACGCCACCGCGCTGCGCAGCGGGTCGCCGAAGTAACCACGGCCGACCCCGGTGCCCGCCACATACAGCTCACCCACCACCCCGGCCGGCACGGGCTGCAAACCGGCATCCAGCACGTACAGGCGGTTGTTGTCGGTGGCCAGGCCAATCGGCAAATACGCACCTTCAGCCGAGGCCGCATCCACCCGGAACAGCGCCACATCATCCGAGCATTCCGCCGGGCCGTAGGCATTGACCAGGCCGGTCTGCGGATAACATTGCAACCAGCGACGGGCCAGTTCGGGCGGCATCGCCTCGCCGGTCGGCAGCATCCAGCGCAGACCGGCCAATGAACCCCGGGGTTCTTCAAGCAGGCTTTGAATCATGGACGGCACGCTTTCAAGCACACTGATCCCACGCGTTGCCACATGCGCCAGCAAGGCCGCCGGGTCATGGGCGATGGCGTTGGGCACGATGTCGACCCGGGCCCCGAACAGCGGCGCGGCGAGGAACTGCCACACCGAAATGTCGAAACTCTGCGACGCGGTTTGCGCCACCCCATCGCGGCCGTCGAGGCTGAGGTACGGTTGCTTGCTCAGTTGGTTATTGAGCATCCCGGCCTGCTCGACCATCACCCCTTTCGGCGTACCGGTGGAGCCCGAGGTAAAGATCACATACGCCAGGTTATTCGGGCCGGTATAGATCCCCGGCGGCTCGCTGGAATAACCGCCCGCCTGCACGTCTTCCCAGATCAACAGCGCGGGTCGTTGCTCAGGGTCAAGCAGCGCCAGCAAATCATGGGCCTGATCACGGCAGGCGGCGCTGGCCACCAAGGCCGGGACCTGACCCAATAGCAGCAGATCCAGCAAGCGTTGCGTCGGCAGTTGCGGGTCCAGCGGCAGGTAAGCGGCACCGGCCTTGAAGCTGCCAAGCATCATGCCCAGCAGTTCCAGGCTGCGCTCGGCGAGCAAAGCCACCGGCTGATCGATGCCGACGCCCGCCGCACGCAGGCCGTGACCGAGGCGGTTGGCCCGGGTATCGAGGTCGCGATAGGTCCAGTGCCGGTCCAGGCAGGTGGCGACAATTTGCTCGGGATGCGCAGCCAATTGCGCTTCAAACAGACGCACATAACCTTGGTTCAGCGGGTAGTCGCGGGCGGTCTGATTGCCCGCTTGCAACAGGTGCTCACGCTCGGCCTCGGCCACCACCGGCAAGTCGGCGAAATGACCGTCGGCATGTTGCTCAATTGCCAGCAGCAGACGCTTGAAATCAGCCAGCAGGCGCTCGGCCGTGGCGTCATCAAAAAAGCGCTGGTCGTAAGATAAATGCAGGCCCAGCGCATCGCCGGGGTACACCACCACTGTCATCGGGTAGTTGGTGTGGGTCCGGGCGCTGTCGGATTTTGCGCTGAGCTGCTCGGCTCCCGTGACCACCGCGCTTTCCACCGGGGCGTTTTCGTAGACAAACAGGCTGTCGAAAATCGACTGGCCTTTTTCCAGCGCACTGCAGGCCTGGATCTTCAACAGCGGCAAATGCTCATGTTCACGCAACGCCAGGTTGTGCTCGAACAGGCCTTGCAGCCATGCACGCACGCTGATGTGCTGACCGGCACGGGGCAAGCGCATGCGCAGCGGGATGCTGTTGATGAACAGCCCCACCGTGTCCTGCATTTCCGGACGATTGACCGGACGCCCGGCCACCGTCACTCCGAACAGCACTTCATCGAGGCCGCTGTAACGTTGCAACACCAGCGCCCAGGCCGCCTGGGTCAAGGTGTTGACCGTCAGTTGGTAACGCTGGGCCAGTTCGCGCAAGGCACGACCCTGCGCCACCTCCAGATCGGCATAGCAATCACCGATCTGCGAAAACCCGCCCTGGCGGCGTACGGCCCGGTCGAACGGCAGCGGTGTCGGTTGCTCGAACCCGGCCAGCTCGACCGTCCAGGCCTCCAGTGCTTCGCGCTCGCCTTGTGCCTGCAACCACTGGATAAAATCGCGATAACGCGCCGCCGGTGGCAGGCTGCGCTGGCCGCTGTACAGGGCAAAAAAGTCTTGCAGCAGCAGCGAGCGGCACCAGGCATCGATCAGGATGTGGTGGTTGCTGAGGATGAACCAGTAATGCCCGGCGCTGCGGCGAATCAGGCGCAGGCTGAACGGCGGCGTGTTGAGCAAATCAAAGCCCCGGGCCCGGTCTTCGGCCAGCAGCACTTGCACGGCGGCTTCGTGCTCGGCCTGGGGGCGCTCGCTCCAGTCGTGTAGCTGCACCTGGGGTGCCGCATCGCGGTGGATGATTTGCAGCATCTGGCCTTCGTCGTCGAGGCTGAACGAAGCCCGCAGCGCATCGTGCCGTTGCACCACGGCATGCCAGGCGGCGGTAAAGCGCGGCAGGTCGATCTCACTGTCGATGATGTAGCGGTCTTGCATGAAGTAAATGCCCGAGCCCGGCTCAAGCAAGGTGTGCACCAACAAGCCTTGCTGCATCGGCGACAGCGGGTAGATGTCTTCAATGGCGCTGGCCGGCACGTTGAGGTTGTCCAGTTGAGCCTGGGTCAAGTTCGCCAGCGGGAAATCGGACGGGGTCATGCCGCCTTGCCCGGCACTGGCGCAGTGCGCAACAAGGCCGGTCAATTCGTCGCGGTAATCATCCACCAGCGCCTGCACGGTGGCGTCCTCAAACATCCCATGGCTGTAGGTCCATTGCAGGCTCAGCTCGCCGCCATATACCTGGCCTTCGATGCTCAGCCAGTTGGCCAGAGGGGCATTTTCGTCCTGGGCCGCACCTGCGCGTTCGGTCGCCGGGGCGAACAGCGCCTGTTCGTCGAACTGACGGTCGAACTGGCCGAGGTAGTTGAAGGTGATCCGCGGTGTGGCCAGCGCGGCCAGTTGCGCGCCCACCGCCTCGCCTGCCAGATAACGCAGCAGGCCGTAGCCCACGCCTTTTTCCGGCACGCTGCGCAGCTGCTCCTTGATCGATTTGATCGACGCACCCAGCTCGCTATGCGGAGTCAACTGCACCGGGAACAGGCTGGTGAACCAGCCCACGCTGCGCGACAGATCAATGTCGTCGAACAGTTGTTCACGGCCATGACCTTCCAGTTGAATCAACGTGCTGGTGTGTCCGCTCCAGCGGCACATCACCCGCGCCAACGCCGTCAGCAGCAGGTCATTGACCTGGGTGCGGTAGGCCGCGGGGGCCACTTGCAGCAATTGCCGGGTCAGCTCGGCATCCAGTTTCAGTTCCAGCTTGCGCGCGTGCCGGTTGTCCAGCGCCGCGTCGCTGTGCTCACACGGCAAGTCGCTGCGGGCGCCGGCCAGTTGCGCCTGCCACAGGCTTAGCTGCTCGACACGCGCCAGCGCGGCCTCCGGCAAGCGGGCGGTCCAGGCCTGATAAGCGCTGGTTTTGGCCTGGGGCGCCTGATCGGGCCGGGTGTAAAACTGTTGCAAGTCTTCCAGCAGGACCCGCCATGACACACCGTCCACCGCCAGGTGATGAACCACCAGCAGCAAGCGCTGGCTGTGGTCAGGCATGTCGACCAGCAGCGCACGCAGCAACGGCCCGTTTTGCAGATCCAGGCTGCGCTGGGCCTGTTCACAGAGCCCATGCAGTTCGTCGGTCGAAGCCGCCTGCCGATGCCACAGCACGCTGCTTGCCGACACCTCGGCATAGGCTTGCTGCCAACCGCCGTCACGCGGCTCAAAGCGCAGACGCAAGGCATCATGCTGGCTCAGCAATTTGACCAGTGCTTGCTCCAGTTCTCCGGCCGCCACGGCCTGGCGGGGCTGCAACAGCAGCGATTGGTTCCAGTGCTGGCGCACCGGCATGGCCTGCTCGAAAAACCAGTGCTGCACCGGTGCCAGGGCAACGGCGCCAGTGGCCGGGCCTTGCTCGACCAGGCTCTGCTGGCTCAGCTCGGCGACCCGAGCCAGGCTGCGAATGGTTTGGTGCTGGAACAGGTCGCGCGGGCTGAACGAAATCCCGGCCTGTCGGGCGCGGCTGACCACCTGGATCGAGATGATCGAATCACCGCCCAGGGCGAAGAAGTTGTCATCGATGCCCAGCTGCGGCACGCCGAGCACCGCTTGCCAGATCTGCGCCAGGCGCTGTTCCAGTGCGTTGCCGGGGGCCACATACGCGTGTTGCGACACGCTCAGGTCCGGGCGCGGCAACGCCTTGCGCTCAAGCTTGCCGTTGGGTGACAGCGGCAAACGTTCAAGCGCCATCCAGTGCCCGGGCACCATGTATTCCGGCAAGCCCCGCTGCAGATGGCTGATCAGTGCCGCCTGCCACTCCCCGGCCTCGCTCGGCTCTTCAAGCACCACGTACGCCACCAGTTGCTTGCCTTCGTGCACCAGCACCACGGCTTCACGGACGCTGGAGTGCTCGGCCAGTCGCGCCTCGATTTCTCCCAGCTCGATGCGCAGGCCGCGCAACTTGACCTGATGATCGAGGCGACCGAGGTACTCAAGCACCCCGTCCACCCGCTGTTGGACCCGATCCCCCGTGCGATACAGGCGCTGCCCCGGGTTGAACGGGCACGGCACGAAACGCTCGCCGGTCAGGCCCGGGCGCCGATGATAGCTGCGCGCCAGACCGGCACCGCCCAGGTACAGCTCACCCGCAACCCCCAGCGCCACCGGGGCCAGATCGGCATCCAGCACCAGGGTGCGCAGGTTGGCGATCGGTTGGCCGATCGGCACCCCGGCCGCGCCTTCTTCGACACAGGTCCAGTGGGTGACATCGATGGCGGCTTCGGTGGGGCCATACAGGTTGTACAGCTCGGTGTCCGGCAGTTTGGCGAACACGTGCTGCTGGGCATCCACCGGCAGCGCTTCCCCGCTGCAGACAATCCGCCGCAGGCTGCGGCAGCGCTCGACAGCGGTTTCGTGAATAAAGGCCTGCAGCATCGACGGTACAAAATGCAGGGTAGTGATGTGATGCCGGACGATGGTTTCGATCAGACGCAGCGGCTCTTGATGTTCGCCGGGCTGCGCCACCACCAGTCGCGCGCCGGTCATCAGCGGCCAGAAAAACTCCCAGACCGACACGTCAAAGCTGAACGGGGTCTTTTGCAGCACTGCGTCGTCTGCACCCAGCGCGTACGCCTGTTGCATCCAGCACAAGCGGTTGACCAGCGCCGCGTGGGTGTTGCCCGCGCCTTTGGGGCGACCGGTGGAGCCGGAGGTGTAAATCACATAGGCAAGGTGCTGCGGATCCTGGGCGACCTGCGGGTTATCCACGCTGTAGGCGTCCAGCCAGTCGGCGTCCTGATCCAGGCACACGGTCTTGATCCCGGCCACCGGCAACGTGGCCAGCCATTCGTGCTGGGTCAATAACAGCCCGATACGGCTGTCTTCGATCATGTATGCCAGGCGCTCTTGCGGGTAATGCGGGTCCAGCGGCACGTAGGCGCCTCCGGCCTTGAGGATCGCCAGCAGGCCGACCACCATCTCCACCGAACGCTCGACCGCGATGCCCACCAGCACGTCCGGCCCCACGCCCTGCTCGCGCAACCCATGAGCCAGTTGATTGGCCCGGGCATTGAGTTGCGCATAGCTCAGGGACTGCTCGCCGAACACCAGCGCAGTGGCCTGCGGGGTGCGCTCGACCTGTGCCTGCAACAAATGCTGCAGGCAATGCCGGGTCGGATAGTCCGCCCCGGTGCGGTTCCAGTCATGCACCTGGGTCTGCAGCTCTGCGGCATCGAGCATCGGCAATTCGCCGACCCGGCGTTCGGGGTTGTCCACCAGTGCCCGCAGCAAATTGCTCCAGTGCCGGGCCATGCGCGTGATGGTGGTGGCGTCGAACAGGTCGTTGGCGTAGGTCAGCGCCGCGTACAGGCGGCCAGCCTTTTCATAGGTGTCCAGGCTCAGGTCGAACTGGGTGGTGCGCCCCTGCCACTCGATCAGGCCCAGCTCCAGGCCGGAGGCGGTCTGCACCGCTTCAATGTCCGCAACCTGCGGCTGATGGTTGTACATCACTTGAAACAGCGGGTTGTGGCTCAGGTTGCGCTCCAGCTTGAGCGCATCAACCAGTTGCTCGAAGGGCAAGTCCTGATGCGCCTGCGCGCCGAGGGCGGCCTCCTTGACCGCACTCAACAGCTCGGCCACTGAGGTCCGGGCATTCAGTTGGGTACGCAGCACTTGGGTGTTGACGAAGAAGCCGATCAGACCTTCGACTTCACGGCGATTACGGTTGGCAATCGGCACCCCGACCCGCAGGTCGTCCTGCCCGCTGTAGCGATGCAGCAGGATATTGAACGCGCCCAGCAACAGCATGAACAAGGTGACGTTGTGCCGTTGCGCCAGGCCGCGCAATTGATCCACCAGGGCCGGGTCCAGGGCAAATTCGTGGCGGGTGCCGCGATAACTCGGCATCGCCGGGCGCGGGTAGTCCGTAGGCAAGGTCATGACCGGGTGCTCGTCACCGAGCCGGGCCTGCCAGTACTCCAGTTGCCGGGCCTGCTCGCCGGCCTCCAGCCAGCGACGCTGCCACAGCGCATAGTCGCTGTATTGAATCGGCAGCTCGGCCAGTTGCGGTACCTGGCCACGCTCAAAGGCGTCATAGCAGCGAATGAACTCGTCGATCAGCACATTCATCGACCAACCGTCAGAAACGATGTGGTGCAGGGTCAACAGCAACACATGCTCGCGCTCTGCCAGCCTCAGCAAGCTGACACGCAGCAACGGGCCGTGGGCCAGATCGAATGCCTGCAAGGACTGGCGCTGCGCCTCGGCGGCCACCGCCTGCTCGCGCTCGATGGACGGCAGCAGGCTGAAGTCCAGGTGCTGCACCTCAAGCGGCGCGGTCAGGGCCACTTGCTCCAGGCTGTCATCGGCGTTCTGGCGAAACACCGTGCGCAGGGTTTCGTGACGCGCCACCAGACTGGCGAAAGCCTGCTCCAGGGCCGCGATATCCAGTACACCGCTCAGGCGCACCGCGCCGGGCAGGTTATAGGCGCCGCTGTCGGGGTCCAACTGCCACAAGAACCACATGCGGCGCTGGGCGTAAGACAGCGCCTGGCGGTCTTCCGCCGGGACCTGGGCCGGAATCGGGAATTGCGAAAAGTCGATCCCTTCAGCGCGCAGGCCGTCGAGGAATAACCGTCGTTTTTCCAACGGCAACTCGATGAAGCGGCGGGCAAGTTTGAGGGACTTTTCAGCATTCATCTGACTTCTTCCGTGCATGTTGGCTATCGAGCATTGGCTCGGCTATCCCTACGGAACGGATGAAGTCACAGGAAAATTAATACACCAATACCAGACATGACCTACTTCTAAATCATGAAGGCAGCGACTCGTTAAAGAGAATGACTCCTACTTATAGAAGGTGCGTTTTATGTCCGCTGTTACCACGCTGGTGCAAAATCTGCGCACACGCCTGAGTAAACCGGCCGGGTACCGGCTGTTCGATATCCAGCTCAAGCAACGCCTGGTGTTAAGCCCGTCGCTGGTGCGCCTGGTGTTCAGCGGCCGCGACGTGGCCCTGATGCGGACCCTGGGCCCGGACCAGCGGGTCAAACTGTTTTTCCCCGGGGCCAATGGCGTGGCTGTCAACCTGCCCAGGCACGGCGACTGGCAGGCCGCCAGGCGCCAATTGGGCCCTGACTGCGCACCCGCGATGCGCACCTACACCCTGCGCAACCTGCGCCCTGAATGCGACGAGCTGGACATCGACTTTGTACTGCACGGCGAAACCGGGCCGGCTTCACGCTGGGCGCTGCATGCGGCGCCAGGTGAGCGCTTGCAAATCGTGGCCCCGAATGCCGAATGCGACACCGACCCCGGTGGTTATGAATGGCTGCCGCCCGCCGGGGTGCGCAACGTGCTGCTGATCGGCGACGAAACGGCGCTGCCAGCGATCGCCGGGATTCTCGAACAGCTCGCCACTCACCCGGATGCGCCTCGGGTACAGGCGTTTATTGAGGTGCCCGAAGAAGCAGACTGCCTGGCGTTGCTTTGCGGCCTCAACGCCAAGGTCCACTGGCTACCCCGTGCCAGCCTGGGCACCCGGCACGGCGACGGCATGCTGCTGGCGGCCCGTGAACTGGCAAGCCTGCCGCCGCTTCGCCCTCAGGCCAGCGACAGCGGGCCGCTGGATGAACTCGACCTTGACCATCAGCGCCCCTGGGAAAGAGCCAGTGCCCGCCACAGCGATTTTTACGCCTGGGTCGCCGGCGAGTCAGCGGCCGTCATGGCGATCCGGCGGTTTCTGATCAATGAACGCGGCCTGGACCGCCAGGCACTGACGCTGATGGGCTATTGGAAACTGGGGCGCTCGCTGGAGTGACGGTTCGATCATCAGCAGCAGTTGTCCTCAGCCTACAGCGCAGAGTCCGTAGTCCTACTCGATACTCGCTTAAAGCCCTAGCCAAGAGAGAACCACCTTACAGCCAGCTTTGATACCGCCTTGCACACTTGCGCGATCGAAAAGTCCGGAGGGTCACCCCGCCGGAATTCCCTCCGCGCAAGGAAACGCGAATGCCCTCTCCAGCCTCGCAATCTCGCTTCAGCCTGTCCCTCGAAGGTCTCAGCAGCGACCTTCAGGTCCTTTCATTCAGCGGCCATGAGAGCATCAGCCGGCCTTATGCGTTTGACGTGGTGCTGGTCAGCGAACGCCCGGACCTGGACCTTGAGCGCCTGCTGCATCAGCCGGCTTTTCTGGGTTTCGCGGCGGATGGCGCAGGGATTCACGGGCATGTCCACGCGATTTCCCAAGGCGAAACCCTTAAGCGTCTGACGTACTACAACCTCACCCTCGTACCGCAGCTGGCGTACCTGCAGCACCGCAGCCAGCAACGGATTTTCCAGCATCTGACGGTAGAACAAATCGTGTCCCGGTTGCTCGAAGAGCACGGCATATTCACCGATGCCTACGAGTTCAAGCTCGACACGACGTATCAGGCCCGTGATTACTGCGTGCAATACCAGGAAAGCGACCTGCACTTCATCCAGCGCCTGTGCGCGGAAGAAGGCATTCATTACCACTTCCAGCACAGCCCCGACGGCCATCGCCTGGTGTTTGGCGACGGCCAGAGCACCTTTGCCAAACTCGATCAGCCGCTGCCTTTTCACGCCGGCAGCGGGCTTGTCCCGTCAACCCGTACGGCCAGCCACTTCGAGGTAGCCCTGCACACCCGGGCAACCCGTACCAGCCTGCGTGACTACACCTTCGAGACCGCCAGCCGCGAACGGGTGGCCGACCAGGGGCCGGACAACCGGGCACCCGAGCCCGACCTCGAAGACTATCGCTACCCCGGCGACTTCAACCACGAACAGCGGGGCAAGCAACTGAGCCGGCGGGCCCTTGAGCGACTGCGTGCAGACCGCCATCAGGCCCAGGGCAAAAGCGATCAGCCGGCGCTGGTCTGCGGGCACTTCCTTACGCTGTGCGAACACCCCTGCAACGACTGGAACGCGCTGTGGCTGCTGACCGCCATCCATCACCAAGGGCGGCAGCCGCAGGTGTTGCAAGCCTATGCCGTGGACCCCGGGCCAGCCCCCGCCGACGGTTTTGTCGAAGGCTATCGCAACACCTTTGTCGCCACCCCTTGGGACGTGTTTTTCCGCCCCCCTCTCGACGCTCCAAGGCCCCGGATAGCGGGCGCGCAAACCGCCCGCGTGACCGGGCCGAACCAGGACGAGGTGCATTGCGACGAATACGGCCGGGTCAAGGTGCAGTTCCACTGGGACCGCCACGGACAACAGGACGACAACAGCAGCTGCTGGCTGCGCGTAGCCTCCAACTGGGCCGGCGATAGCTACGGGGCCGTCACGCTGCCGCGGGTGGGCATGGAGGTGCTGGTGGTGTTCCTCGAAGGCAACCCCGACCAGCCGGTCATCTCGGGCTGCCTGAGCAATAGTCTCACCCCCCCGCCCTACCCGCTGCCCCGGCACAAGACCCGCAGTGTATGGCGTAGTCGCAGCACCAGCGCCGCCACCGGCTACAACGAGCTGTACCTCGAGGACCGCAAAGGCCAGGAGCAGATCTACCTGCGCGCCGAGCGCGACCTGGAGCAGAACATCAAGAACGACAGCCGCCTGCATGTCGAAGGGCAGCGCACGCAGACCATCACCGGCAACAGCGTGTCCGTACTCAAGGGCGAAGATCAGCGCCGGGGCAGTGGTGACCGCAAGGTACAGCTCAAGGCCAATGACCATCGCAGCGTTGCCCTCAGCAGCCACACCCGCGTCGGGCAAATCCTGACCGTCGGCGCAGGCCAGGAAGTCACCCTCAAGGCCGGTGCCAGCGTCGTCCTGAGCGCAGGTGCCAGCATCACCCTGATCGCCGGCGGGCAGCACCTGATCATCAGTGCCGCCGGCATCTTCTGCAGTTCACCGATTCAGCCGGGCGGCGTGCCGCTGCCGGGCACGCCGGCCAGCCCTTTGCCCCCTGACAGCCTGGATGGATTGCGCAGTACGGCACCCACATCGGCATCGGCATCGGCATCGGCACAAACGTTAAGCCCGCCTGCCGGCCAAGGGGCCGCCAGCCCGTCGACTGTCGACGCACCGGCGCCGCGCCTGCAGATCAAGATCAGGCCTTTGCCCGGCCTGCCCGGGTACGAAAATGAGCCTTACCGATTGCTGGCAGACGGCTTGCCGATAAAAGAAGGCCTGACCGGGGCCGACGGCCTGATCGCCTTTGACCCGGTGCCCGCCTGCAAGGTGTACAGCGTCGAACTGGCCAACGGGCATCACTTCAGCCTGCGCGCCGATCCCCCCTCGGCAGATGACCCGGACAACCGGCGCCGGGCACAACAGGGCCATCGCACCTACGACGTCCGCGCTACGCAACACAAACCCGCGGCGACGCCGGAGGCCTACCGTACGCAGTCCGCAGAGCCGGGCGCAGAAAGCGAGGAGCCCGCGCCATGACCGATCTTTACAGTCCGCAGTCCATCCCCTTTGATCCGGATGCCCCCGTCTCGGTCGACCTGACCCCTGACTGGTTTGCCAACACGTCCTTTTATCCGCCCCGTGCCGGGGTCGTGATCGAGCCTCTGGTCAATGGTCAGGCGGCCTTTGGCGCCGTGAATGACGCCATCGATCAAGCCCGGCACAGCGTAGACATAATCACCTGGGGATTCGACCCCGCCATGCGCCTCAAACGGCCCGGCGGCTTGCGCGTAGGGGAACTGCTGGCCATCAAAGGCCGGCAAGGAATCAAGGTGCGCGCACTGGTATGGCGCAATGTGTTCACCACCGCTGTCGAAAACACCCTGCCGGGGGCCGGACTCGGGGGTTCGGGCGGCACTGCCCTGGGGTCGGGCATGCTGAGCGGCGATGCCGCCGAAAATCAAGTGTTCCTGCTGGATCAGCGTCGCAGCAAAAATCTCAAGGCCATCCGTCTCCTGCATCAGGACCTGCTTCAGGCCCGGCATTACCAATCCATCAACTCCCGCAGTTACGACCCGGTCTTCGTGGCGAGCGCCAATAAACGCTTGCGCGCGCTGGAAGCCGAAAATGCCGAGATCAATCGCTTGGCCGATCAGGCAGAGCAAGCCCAGGGCTATAACAAGCTCTCCGGCTCGGGCGGCACCCTGCAAGACCCCTGGGGCCAGATATACACCCGGGACTGGTTCAAGCAGGTCAAGAACGAGGACATGCGCAATGTCGAGTTCAGGACCCGGGATTTCAACTATGGCACCCGCCTCATCATGAATGAAGGGCAAAGCCGCCTTGTGCGCGGCCGCGTCAACATACTTATCAACTTGCTGAACGCCGATGGCATTAGCGATTTGAGCATCGGGCAGATGATCCTGCTGACCCAGTTCCCCAGCCATCATCAGAAGATGGTGCTGGTGGACTACGGCACGCCGCAGGCCATCGGCTTTGTCATGGGGCACAACCTTCATCGCAACTACTGGGACACTGACGATCACCTGTTTGACGACCGAAAAGCCGGGCGCGACCTGGGCTTTGGTCCCTGGCAAGACATCTCGATGAAAGTCAGCGGGCCGGTGCTCACTGATCTTGGCCAGAACTTCTCCCAGGCCTGGGACCTGGAAAAACCCTGGTGCTGCAGCTGGTTTCCCGAGGCATCGCTGGAGGTCGAGCGCCATGCGCTACCCACGCCGAAAGTCGCCACCGTCAATGCCCACAGTGTGGCCCAGGTCTGCCGCACCCAGCCGCAGGATGACGAAACCTCGATTCTGGAGCTTTACCGCAAGGCCATCGGCAACGCCACCGATTACGTGTACATGGAAAACCAGTACTTCCGTTACCCCGACTTTGCCCGGCGTTTGAAAGAGACTGCCAGCCGCCGTGCATCCCGGGAAGTCCCCGATGATCTGTACCTGTTCGTGGTCACCAACACCCCCGACTCCAGAACGGCGTCAGCGACCACCTACGCCATGCTCCAGGGCCTGGGCCAGGAACAGTTGATGCCGCAGGTTCAGCGCGAGCTGTCCCAAAGCCTGCGGGACTATCAGGACAGCCTCGAACAATTGCAGAGCCACACCCGGCTGAACTCGCCCCTGGAGCTCCTGGCCAAACAGCAAATCATCAAGGGGCTCGAGGAGAAAATCCAGGCACTGCGCGAACAAGGCATTACCCCCGAGGTAGAAGCGCGTATGCGTGACCGGCAACCCGAACACATTGCCCATCTGGCCGAAGACATGAGCAAGGACGACGCAAAACCCTATGAGCTGAGCGACATCCCCGGCCTCAAAGTCGTCATCGCCACCCTCAACACCAGCGACCCTGCCCCTGGCAGCCCACAACCGAAACCCTTGCCTGACGCCTGCGAAACCAGCCTCGGCGCCCCTACGCTCAAAGCCCGTTACAAGCACATCTATGTGCATTCAAAACTGCTGCTGGTGGATGACGTGTACACCCTTCTCAGCTCCGCCAACATCAACATCCGCAGCCTGCACAGCGACTCGGAACTGGGGATCGCCCAGCCGAACCCGGTGCTGGCGAAATCATTAAAGGAGAAGTTGTGGGGGATGCATGCGGGAGAGGTGAAGGGCTCAAGTCATGAAAACCATGAGTTTTGGAACACACAAATGGACGAAAACTGGCGCAAGCAGATAGCAGGCAATCCCTTGACCTCACACCTGACCCGGTTCTGGGACGTGACCACGCCTTACAGCCCTCACTTTACGGTGGATTGATGCACTTTATTAACCGCTTCATTAACCGCTTCGCCCTGATGCTTTTCTTATCCCTGGGAACCTCTGCCATGGCCGAACCTGCGCCCTTTGTCTGCGTCCACGAAAAAGATCACCTGCCTGCGCTCGACCCGCTCGCCGACAGCTGGTACCGGGAGGCTGCGGCCCTGGCCAAACCTGGCACCCGACGGCCCTGGGCGCGCATCGT